>JANXXJ010000050.1 GCA_025350665.1 Gemmatimonadota bacterium
GTCTCGCCACGGCCAGGAACCTGGACAAGGACCGGCTGATCGAACGGGCCGGGACCCTTTGGGATGCCGACATGCAGGCCCTGAGCGACTGGATCGGGCACAACCCGGAGGTGGGTTGGAAGGAGTTCCGGGCCGTGGATACGCTGGTCAAGGTGCTGCGCCGGGCCGGCTTCACGGTGGACACCGGCGTCGCGGGGCTCAAGACGGCATTTGTCGCGACCTGGATCTCGCCGGCCGGGCCCGGCCCGGTACTGGGGTTGATCGGGGAGTACGATGCGCTCCGGGACACCGAAGGCGCCTTCCACGGCGACCAGCACAACGCCCAGAGCCCCGTCGCGATCGCGGCGGCGGTGGCGTTGAAGGAGTACATCACCGCGAAGAAGCTGCCGGCGACGATCAAGTGGTACGGCACGCCGGCGGAAGAGGTCGGGCCGCCGGCCAAGAAGATCATGCGGGAGGCTGGGGTCTTCCGAGGGGCCGAGATTCTGGCTCGCAGTCATTCGTCGACCGCGACAGAGCGGGCCCGGGCGGGGTTCGGGATCTGCTGCCTCAACATCAATGAGGTGAAGTACACCTTCACCGGCAAGCCCTCCCATCAACTGACTTCGTGGTTCGGCCGGAATGCCCTGGAGGCGGCGGTTCACTTCTACATGGCAGTGGACGGGCTCCGCTCCACGTTGCGCCCCGAGGCCTCGATCCAGGGCGTCATTCCGGAGGGCGGGATCGCTCCCAACGTCGTGCCGCAGCGGGCCGTGGTGGACTATTACATCCGTTATCCGGACGGGGTCTATCTCGAACACATGAGCCGGATGATCGACAACGCCGCCCGGGCCGCGGCGTCCGCCATGGGTGTCGAGGTGGCCATCGACCGCTACGGTGAATACCGTGACGGCATTACCCTCGGCACGCTCAGCGAAACCATGTTCGCCTATGCCAGGAAGCTTGGCGCCACACACGTGGACGAGGAGCCGGGCCGCCCGGCGGGGTATGAAGAGACCGGCGGCGTGTCCCAGGACACACCGGGCATCGGGGTCAGCGTGTTCAGTTCCCGGGGGAGCTATCACACCAAGGCCATGGAGGTCGACGCCACCAGCGCGATCGGGCACGCCGGCTTCCGAATCGACGCCCAGGTCATGGCCGCCATCCTGTTTGACTACCTGACCGATACCGGCTTCCGCGATGCGGTCAAGGCCGAGCACGCCGCGATGGCCGGCTTGCTGAATCGTTATCAGGAAAACCTGCGTAAGGCCTACGCACCGGAAATCGGAAACTAGTCTCTCCAGCGAATACACGAGGTCGTCATGCCGGAATCAGTCCGACGGGAGCTGCGAATCCTGCGGGTGTACGGGCTCATCGCCACGCTGCTGCTGATGGTGTTCTCGCTGTCGGCGTTCAAACAGGCCACCCAGAAGGCGCGGTTCGGCGAGATCGACGTCGAGCGGATTAACGTCGTCGAGCCGGACGGGAACTACCGGATGGTCATCTCCAACCGGGCTCGCTCGATCGGGCCGATCGCCTACGGGAAGCCGTTCGGGTACCCGGGTGGCACCCGGCCGGGGATCATCTTCTTCAACGATGAGGGCACCGAGAACGGCGGCCTTACGTTCGGCGGCAAGACCGAGAACGGGAAGTACGAGTCCGGGGTGCACCTGTCGTTCGATCAGTACAATCAGGACCAGGTCGTGGTGCTGAATTATCAGGACGAGAACGGCACCCGGCGGACCGGTCTCACTTTCGCCGATCGGGCCAACGTGCCGATCATGGGTCTCGTGGCCCGGATGGACACGATCAAGTCGATGCCCGATGGCCCGGCCAAGGACGAGGCCTCGAAGCGGCTGATGGCGCCGGTGAACGGGGTTCCGCTGTACGCCGAGCGGGTGTACGTCGGGCGGAACCAGGCCAAGGCGGCGGTGCTCCGGCTTTCCGATCTGAATGGCAAGGCTCGGATCCGCCTGCAGGTCGACTCTCTTGGCACACCGAGCCTCGAGTTTCTCGATCCGGATGGCAAGGTGGTCAGTCGTTTTCCCGAACCGAAACGGTAGGCTGATCATGATCTTCGTGATGCTCGGTGCCGTCGCTGGATTCGCGGCGGCCCCCGCGGATTCCAATCTGATCGAGGGTGTGTGGCGGACCCAGGGCTACGGCATGATGATCACCATCGGGGCCCGCGATCTTGCGGTCTGGGAGGTGACGGCCATTTCGTGCCTGCCCTCGTTCAAGGCCGCCCTCGCCAAGCCGGCGAGCGGAACCGCCGGCGCCGAATTCGGCAACGCGGAGGGGATGGTCTTCGTGGTGTCGCCCGAGCGGGGCCGGCTTCGGATCCACTCCGAAGGGGCGGCGTCCGACATGATCGCGGACCGCGCCGCGGCCCTTCCCGGCGAGTGCGGCAAGCCGGCGCGGAATACGCCGCTCGACAACTTCGACGTCTTCGCCCGAACCTTCGGCGACCACTACATCCTGTTCGATCAGAAGCGAATCGATTGGGGGCGGGTCACGGCGGAAGCCCGGGCCAGGGTCACGCCCAAGACCACGCCGGCCGAGCTGTTTCAGATCATGAAAGGAATGATCGAACCGCTCCACGACGCCCACACCTTTCTCGCGGTCCCGTCCGACCAGAAGATGCGCTACCATGGCGCCCGTCCCGGCACCGACAGCCTCATGCGGAACGGCTCGGACCAGCTGATGAAGGTGGAGATGCCAAAGGCCTTCGCCGCCACCCAGTCCTACCTCAAGGGCCCGCTCCATTCGTGGTGCGAGGGGAAGGTCTGGTCCGGCAGGCTCGATGATTCGACCGCCTATATGAGGCTTCTGTCGTTCTCGGGTTACTCGAAGGAGCCCGGGTTCCGGAGCGAGCTGGCCGCGCTGGAGATGGCGCTCGACTCGGTGCTGGTTCCGGGTTTGAAACGTCTCGTGATCGATGTCCGGATCAACATGGGTGGTGCGGACCCGCTGGGGCTCGCCATCGCGAGCCGTCTGGCGACAGCGCCATACGTGGCGTACAGCAAGGAGGCCCGTTCCGATCCGGTCAACCGGAAGGCCTGGACGCCGGGCCAGGCCAGCCGGGTGATGCCGACGACGAAGCGGTCGTTCAAGGGCCCGGTCGCCATCCTGACCAGCGGCCTGACCATCTCGGCCGGCGAGACGTTCACCCAGGCCATGATGGGGCGGCAGCCCGCGGTGGTTCGGGTCGGCGAGCCGACGCAGGGTGTGTTCTCGGACGTGCTGGGACGGACGCTGCCTAACGGCTGGCGGTTCGGGCTCCCGAACGAAGTGTTCCGGGCGCCCGACGGCCGGACCTTCGATGGGCCCGGCATTCCGCCAACGCATCCAGTGGTGGTGTTCGGCCCGGCGGATCGGAAGGCCGGAAAGGACAGCGGGCTCGAGACCGCGCTGCGGCTGCTCAGGTAGCGGTTACTTCGGCGTCCAGGCCGGATGGGCGCCGAACAGCCCGCTGGTGATGATCTGCCGGGCGAGGAAAATCCCGAAGGCGATGCTGAGCACACCGGTCGCCAGGCGGAGGCCGCGATCGAACCGCTCCATCCGCCGGTCGGCGAGGACGGCGGGTGCCGCCATGAGCGCCGTGACGACCACCATTCCCGCGGTGGTGCCGAGACTGAACACCAGCAGATAGATCACCGCCGCCCAGGTCCCGGGGATCGTGGCCAGTACCAGCAGCGCCACCGCCGCCGAACCGGCCAGCCCATGGACGATACCCACCAGCAGGGGACGGCGCGCGTCGGCCTTGCCGGCATGACTGTGCGAGGGGCGCATGACGTTCCGGTAGCCGAGCAGAATGAGCATCAGGGCCACGCCCAGCTCGAGCGACAGCCCGACCCGCGGCGGCACCGTCACCCGGAAGACGACAATCGCGCCGCCGACCAGCATAACCGCCATCGAATGGCCGACCCCCCACATCGCGCCGACCCGGGCGGCCCGGCCGAAACTCCGTTCCCGGCTCACGATCGTGGCCACCGCCGCTACGTGATCGGCGTCGATCGCGTGGCGGAGCCCCAGCATGATCCCGATCAGCGCAAAGCCCAGAACACTCATGCCGCTCCCTCAGTTGATCGCAATCGTTCCCGGCCGATCACGGCCTGGCCCAGCGACATTCCGCCATCGTTCGGAGGAACCAGTTCCGGCACCAGCACCTCGAAGCCATCCGCCCGGAGCGCGGCGCGGGCACCCGACAACAGCAAGCCATTCTGGAAGGCCCCGCCGCCCAGGGCGACCACACCGATTCCGGTGCTGGTCCGGATCGCCGCGGCGCCCACCGCCACCAGACGGACGACGGTCGCGTGGAATCGGGCGGCGATCGTGCCCGGGTCGGCGCCGGTCTCGAGATCTCTCACCACCGCGCGGATGATCGGCCCGATCGGCAGCACGAAGGGCGGATCTCCCGCGACGGCCACCGGATAGGGCAGGCCGGGAATCTCGCCCGCGGTTGCCTCGAGCACCATGGCCGGCTCGGCCTCGTAGCCGGCCTCGTGCCGGAGCCCGATGATCGAGGCGACGGCATCGAAGAGGCGGCCGGCGGCGGTGGTCGGCACGACCTGGAGTCCCGACTCGAGCTGCCGCTCAAGGACCCTGCGTTCGGTCTCCGACGAGGCGGCGACGGCCGGGATCCACGGCGCCCAAGGCACCCCGGCGGCGGCAAGATAGGCGAGGGCGGTCTTCCTCGGGTAACGGATGGCCGAGTCGCCGCCGGGAAGCGGTGCCGGGCTCAGATGACCGGCGCGGTCGAATCCGGCCATCGACGCTATCAGGAACTCGCCGCCCCAGATCGTGCCGTCCGGCCCGTACCCCGTGCCGTCGAACGCAACGCCGATCACCCGTTCGTCGGGAGGGCGCCGATGCTCGGCCAGCACGGCCGCAATGTGAGCGTGGTGATGCTGGACGACCAGCAGGGGGACTCCCGATGCCCGGGCGGCTTCCCGGGCCCAGCCGGTCGAGAAGTATCCGGGGTGCAGATCGGTGACGATGGCGGCCGGCCGCACGCGGTAGAGCGCGGTCAGATGGGTGACGGCCGCCCGAAAAGCGTCCTGCGTTTCCAGGGTTTCCTGGTCGCCGAGATGATGACTGAGGATGGCCTGATCGCCCTGGGTGAGACAGATCGTTGCCTTCACGTCGGCGCCGGTGGCGAGCACGGCCGGTCCGCTCCGGCCCAGTGCCACGGGCAGCGGGGCGAACCCCCGGGAGCGACGGATCGGCACCGGGCGGCCATCGACCACGGTGGTCACCGAGTCGTCGCAGGCGACCACGATCGCCCGGTCGTGAAAGAGGAACCCATCGCAGAGGCCGGCGAGCCGGGTCCGGGCGTCGTCGTTGTCGATGGCGATCGGCTCCTCCGACCGATTCCCCGACGTCATTACCAGCGGCATGGCCTCAACCAGAAGTTCGTGGAGCGGGGAATAGGGCAGCATCACGCCGACGACGGCGAGCCCGGGGGCTACCGCCGGCGCGAGGCAGGGATCGAGGTCCTGCCGGCACGGGGCCAGGACGATCGGGCGCTCACGGGAGGTGAGGGCCGTGATATGATCGGCACTGAGGTGTGCGATCCGCATCGCCTGGGCCAGGTCGGCCGCCATCACCGCGAATGGCTTGTTGCCCCGGCGTTTGCGCTCCCGGAGCCGGGCCACGGCGGCCTCGTCGGTGGCCCGGCAGGCCAGATGGAATCCGCCCACGCCCTTGATCGCCAGGATGAGTCCGTTGGTCAGCCAGCGGACCGACTGCCGGATCCCCTCGTCGCGCCGGACCGGGCCGGGTTCGAACCAGACTTCGGGGCCGCACGCCGGGCAAGCGTTAGGCTCGGCGTGGAACCGCCGCGATCGCGGGTCGTGGTACTCCGCCGCGCAGGCGGGGCACAGCGGGAACCGGGCCATCGTGGTCCGGATCCGGTCGTAGGGAGTGGCCTCGATCACCGTGTAGCGGGGACCGCAGTTGGTGCAGTTGATGAATGGGTAGCGGAACCGGCGGTCCGCGGGATCAAGGAGTTCCCGCCGGCAGTCATCGCAGAGGGAGACATCGGCGGGGATCGCGGCGCTGCCGGCCCCGCGGCCGCCACTGCCGGCCACCTGGAATGCCCGCTCGCCGGTGGTGTCGATCTCGCAGGCGTCGACCCGCGATATCCGGGCCAGGACCGGAGCGTCCGCCATCAGGCCGACTGGAACCGGTCGAGCACCTCGGCTGGTCCCTCGATTTCGATCACGACGCCGGCGTCATCGTTCCTGACCCAGCCGACGAGCCCCAGGGCGGTGGCGACGCCGTGCACGAACGGGCGAAACCCAACACCCTGCACGACGCCCTGAACCACCAGGCGTCGGCGCGTCATCGGTCGTGCCGTCGATCCGCTCATCACAAACTCCCGACCTTTGATAGCACGCTACCATGTGGCGTTCCGGCCGCAAGTCCCTGTGAGAGCATCTTCACGGTCGTTTTGCGAGCCCTTGGCCCTGACGGGGGGAAGTTCCCCATACCCAATCCGATCCAGGAGGGCCGTCCATGCACGAGATGTCGATTGCCCATGGGCTCGTCGACGCGGTCGCCGATGCCGCCGTGGCCCGCGGAGGGATCCGGGTGACTCGGGTGAAGGTCCGGATCGGCGCCGTGTCTGGTGTGGTTGCCGAAGCGCTGGCGTTCGCCTACGACGTGGCGACGGACGGCACCGTGCTTGCCGGGTCGATCCTCGAAATCGAACGGGTGCCGCTCACGCTCTCGTGCGGAGCCTGCGGCGAATCCTGCTGCGACGACAAGACGCCCCAGTTCGTCTGTCCCCGTTGTGGCGACCCGGCCGTGGTCGTGCAGGGCCGTGAACTTGACCTGGTCGAGACGGAAATCGACGAGCCGGCCGCTGTACCGGCGGGGAGCGCGGCATGACAGCCCGCATCGTGGAACTCCGGCAAGGCCTCCAGAAGAAGAATGATCAACTGGCGGCCGAGTTGCGCCGCGACCTGAAGGCCCGGGGCGTCTACGCCGTGAACCTGGTCTCGAGCCCGGGCACCGGCAAGACCGAACTCCTCCGCGCCACGCTGGCGGAGCTGATGGGGCGGGGCCACCGGGTCGCGGCCCTGGTCGGCGACCTCGAAACGGACAATGACGCCCGGCGGCTCGCGACCTCGGGCGCCCCGGTGCGGCAGATCCTCACCCACGGGATGTGCCACCTCGACGCGGAGATGATCAGGAATCATCTCGATGGCTTCGACCTCGACGGGATCGAGTACCTGTTCATCGAAAACGTCGGAAACCTGGTCTGCCCGGCGAGCTACGATCTGGCCGAGGATTGTCGCGTCGTCCTGCTGTCCGTCACCGAGGGCGAGGACAAGCCGCTCAAGTACCCCACCATCTTCAACTCGGCCGACGCGGCCGTCATCACCAAGGTGGACCTCGCGGCGGCGGTTGAGTTCGACGCCGCGCTGGCCCGCCACAACATCCACGCTATCCGTCCGGGGATCCCGATCCTCGAGACCTCGGCCAAACGGGGGATCGGCATGGAGGCGTGGTACCAGCTCCTCGAATCCCGCCTGGTGAAAGAGAGGTAGACCATGTGCCTCGGTGTGCCGGGCCGCGTGATCGAGATTTCAGGCGAGGCAGGGGGCGTCCGCATGGGCAAGGTGGATTTCGGCGGGATCCGCAAGGAAGTCTGTCTCGCGTACCTGCCCGATATCGAGGTCGGGGACTACGCGATTGTCCACGTCGGGTTTGCGATCAGCCGGCTCGATGAAGCCTCCGCCCTCGCCACTCTCGAGACGTTCAAGGCCCTCGGTGTCCTGGATGAGGAACTCGGCGGCGCACCGGCGGACCCACCCAGCTGCCCCGTGCCGGCCTGGACCGAGGCGCCGCCGCCGTGAAATATCTCGCCGAATTCCGCGACGCACCGGCTGCCCGTGCGCTCGCCGCCGAGATCCGGAACAGCGCCAGCAGGCCCTGGCCGATCATGGAAGTCTGCGGCGGCCAGACCCACTCGATCATCCGGAACGGCATTGATCAGCTCCTGGGCGACGCGGTCGAGTTGATTCACGGACCGGGTTGTCCGGTATGCGTGACGCCGCTCGAGATGATCGACAAAGCGCTGGCCATCGCGGCCCGGCCCGAGGTGATCTTCTGCTCCTTCGGTGACATGCTCCGGGTCCCCGGGAGCGAGAGTGATCTGTTCCGGGTCAAGAGCGAGGGGGGAGACATCCGGGTGGTCTACTCTCCACTCGATGCGCTCGACCTCGCGCGAAAGAACCCGGCTCGCCAGGTGGTGTTCTTCGGGATCGGCTTCGAGACCACGGCGCCGGCCAACGCGATGGCCGTTCATCTCGCGGCCCGGCATGGCATCACCAACTTCTCGATGCTGGTCTCCCACGTGCTGGTGCCGCCGGCGCTCGAGGCGATCCTCGATTCGCCCCGGTGCCGCGTCAAGGCATTTCTGGCGGCCGGACACGTTTGTTGCGTGATGGGTTTCTGGCAATATCCCCCGATTGCGGCCCGCTGGCGGGTCCCGATCGTCGTCACGGGCTTCGAGCCGCTCGATCTGCTCGAGGGCATCCGTCGGGCGGTTCGGCAGCTCGAGGCGGGCGAGGCCCGGGTGGAGAATGCCTACGAGCGGGCGGTCACCTTCGACGGCAATCGTCCCGCCCAGGCGCTGCTGGACGACGTCTTTGACGTGACGGACCGGACCTGGCGCGGCATCGGCTCCATTCCCCGGAGCGGCTGGCGGCTCTCCGCCCGCTACCAGGCCTGGGACGCTGAGGCCCGGTTCGATGTCGGCGGCATCGCCACGAAGGAACCGGCCAACTGCCGGGCGGGCGAGGTGCTCCAGGGCACGCTGAAGCCGTATCAATGTCCGGCCTTCGGCACCCAATGCACGCCGCGGACGCCGCTCGGCGCCACCATGGTGTCGGCGGAGGGGGCGTGCGCGGCCTACTATCACGCCGGCCGAGGGGTCGAGCCGGCCGTCCATGGATGATCCCGCCGAGTGGGTCTGCCCGCTCCCGCTCCGGGACTATCCATCCGTCGTGCTGGGCCACGGGGGTGGCGGACTGCTGTCGGCCGAGTTGATCGAGCACATCTTCCTGCCGGCGTTCGGCAATCCGGCGCTGGACGCCCTGGGGGACGCCGCGGTCCTGACTCCGCCGCCGGGACGCCTCGCGTTCACCACCGACAGCTTCGTGGTTCGCCCGCTCTTTTTCCCCGGCGGTTCGATCGGGGACCTGGCGGTGAACGGGTCGGTCAATGACCTCGCGATGCGGGGCGCCCGACCGCTCTGGCTCTCAGCCGGCTTCATTCTTGAGGAGGGCCTACCGCTCCGATCGTTAGGCGCGATCGTGGCCCGGATGGCGAGCGCGGCCCGCGCGGCGGGGGTGCAGATCGTGACCGGTGACACGAAAGTGGTGGAACGCGGGCACGGCGACGGCCTCTATATCAATACCGCTGGCATCGGGGTCGTTCCACCGGGCATCGAGATCGGGCCTGATCGGGCCCGGCCCGGCGACATCATCCTGGTGAGCGGCACCATCGGCGATCACGGCATGGCGGTCATGAGCGTGCGCGAGGGGCTCGAGTTCGACAGCCCGATCGAAAGCGATTGCCGGCCGCTCGCGGGACTGGTCCAGGCCCTGCTCGATCGAGTGCCGGGCGCGGTGCGAGTCCTCCGCGATCCGACTCGTGGCGGCGTGGCCGCCGTACTCCACGAGATCGCGGCCAAGTCGGGCGTCGGCATTGACCTGTCCGAACCGGCCGTCCCCGTATCGGAACCGGTCCGCTCCGCCTGTGAGCTGCTGGGCCTCGATCCGCTCCACGTGGCCAACGAGGGGAAACTGGTGGCCATCGTGGCCCGGGAACGAGCCGAGGAGGCGCTCGCGGTTCTGCGGGAACACCCGGCCGGCGGTCCGGCCGCCGCCATCATCGCCGTGGTCACCGATCAGCATCCGGGCCGGTTGGTGGCCCGGACCGCGATCGGGGCTTCCCGCGTGATCGCGCCGGCATTAGGGGAGCAGCTGCCGCGGATCTGCTGACGCCCTCGCGTCCGGGGCGGTGGGCTGTATCTTGCCCGCCATGACCGATGTGTACCGCCTCGCCGCTGATCACGGGCCGCCGTCCCAATACACCCTGGGCCTCCAGGTTCGCCTCGACCCCCCGATCGCGCTGTCGCTCCTCTTTCCCGGCGATCGGTTCCTGCTGGAATCCTCCGGCACCGAAGGCAAACTGGTTTCCCGTGGCAGCGGCTCCGCCACCGTCGCGATCCGCGGCCCCGGCGACCGCTGGAGCCGGACCACGTGGTCCCTCAACACCGAAGTCCGCCGGATGCGGGCCTGACCCAGCCGTGACTGGAGCCACGCTGGCGGGTGCCGCGGCTGCGGCCCTGGTGGGCGGGTTCATCAATTCGATGGCCGGCGGCGGGACGCTGGTCACCTTCCCGATCCTGGTGGCGCTGGGGGTTCCGCCCCTGGTCGCCAACGCCACCAACACCATGGCGCTCTGGCCTGGCGCGCTGGGCTCGTTGTGGGGATACCGGGATCGCCTGGCGGGGATGCGGACCTGGATTGGCTGGTTCAGTCTTCCGTGTCTCCTCGGCGGATTTTTCGGCGGCTGGCTTCTGCTGTCCACGGGGCAGGACCGTTTTGCCCGGATCGTGCCCTATCTGGTCCTTGGCGCCACGATCCTGTTCATGGCCAACGGCCCGCTGAGCCGCTGGCTCGGGCGCCGCACCGGCGTGGACCACGAGGGCGTGAGGCCGGCCTGGCCATTCCTGGCGGCCCAGTTCGCGGTCGGCGTCTACGGGGGCTATTTCGGGGCGGGGATCGGGATCCTGATGCTCGCGGTTCTGGGTCTGGCCGGGTTCACGGACATTCACAGAATGAACGCCATCAAGGTCTGGGGGGCGTTGCTCGTGAACGTGGTGGCCGCGGCGCTGTTTGCGGCCGGCGGAGTCGTGCTCTGGCCGCTCGCGATCGTGATGGCGGCCGGCAGCATCGCGGGGGGGTACGGCGGGGCCCGGCTGGCCCAGCGGGTCGGCCGGGTCTGGGTGCGGCGGGTGGTCGTGCTGGTCGGTCTCGGCTCCTTCGTCTGGCTCCTGCTCCGATCCCGTTAGGCGGCCTGCGCCGGCTGGGCGACCGGCGCACTGGCCGGAACCTCGGCCGCCACCTGATGGAACGCTTCCGTCAGCGGTCGGCCCGCGAACGAGGCCGGCCGTTCGATTCCCAGCGCCCAGAGCGCCGTGGCGGGAACGTCGAGCAGCGAGATCGGCTGTTCGAGCTGGCCCGGCCGGACCGCACCCCCGGCGATGACCATCGGGATCGTGGTGTCTTCCGGATGGTCGCTCTCGTGGTCATCGGCCTTGAGGCCGCCGCCGCCGTGATCGGCGAACGCGATCAGCAGAGTGGATGGGTCGTCCAGCACGCGAGCGGTGGTGGCGAGGTTCCCTAACGCCCGGTCGAGCGTCCTGGCGGCGTGGCCATATTCGGGCGAGTGCCAGCCGTGGGCATGGCCGGCCCGGTCGGCGTCGGGCCAGTGGAGGAAAAAGAGGCCGTCTGGTTCGCCGAGCAGGGCGGGGCGGGCGGCTTCGAGGATATCGGCGGCCCCGTCACCTTCGAAGCGGGCCTTGCACCCGAGATGCCGGGCGATCGCGGTGGCCACGGCCCAGTGTGCCAGCGGCACCTTCGCCATGTAGCCGAAGGTCGGGAGGCCCCGGTCCCGGAGCAGGCCGGGGAGGAGGGGGAGGTTCAGGCGGGGGATCCGGAAACGGTCGTCCCTGAGCCCGTGGACCGAGGGCGGGGCCCCCGTCATCACCGAGGTCAACGCGGCGGCCGTGATGCTCGGGGTGACCGTTCGGCCGGAGAGCGTCCACCGGCCGCACCGGGCCAGCGCCGGCAGGTGGATGAGGCCGTGGCGGGCGACTGCGTCGGCCCGAAGGCCGTCCAGGACGACCAGAATGACTCGGCGGATCGGCGGCGCGGGTGGCAGCATCGGCCCCAGACTGGTGAAGGTGAGACCAAACATTGATGCCTAACGTCACGGCTGCATAACGATTGGGCCGCCGTTAGGTGGCGGAATCGAACCGGAGGCGTTAGGTGGTCCCCCCCCAGGCGCCCGGCCCACCGGGGTTTCTCCCCGCCGGGGCCCGGTCTATCTTCCGCGCTTCCCGGTTCCAAGGACCCGATGCCCGCTTCCCGTCGTGAGTTTCTCCAGACCGCCGCCGCCCTCGGCGCCGGCCTCGGGATTCGTCCTGGCGCCGCGTCCGCGGCCGCCCCCGCCCCCGTGGCAGCGCCTCTGGCCGCCCGTCCCTCCCTGCCGGCCTCCAAGACGCTGCTGATTCTCGGTGGGACCGGCTTCATCGGGCCCAACATGGTCCGTTACGCTGTGGAGCGGGGCCACAATGTCACGATCCTGACCCGCGGCCGAAGCGCCACCAAGGTCGAGGGCGCCGAGCATCTGATCGCTGACCGGGAGGGCGATCTGTCTGTGCTGGGCCAGCGGAAGTGGGACGCGGTGCTCGACAACAATGCCCGCGATTACCGCTGGGTGGCCCGCAGCACCAGGGCGCTCAAGGATTCCACCGGACACTACCTGCTGGTCTCCTCGATCTCGGCCTACAAGACCGACACCATGGGGTATGGCACCGCCGGCCGGGTTCTCACCAAGCCGGCGATCGACGAGGACGGCGAACGATTCTCTCCGCCGGCCACCTGGAAGGACGGCGACGAGTCGCCCTACGGCCTCTCCAAGGCGATCGCCGAGAATCTCACCCACGCCGCGTTTCCCGGACGGACGACCGTCGTGCGACCCGGACTGATCGTCGGGCCGACCGATCCGACCGATCGATTCACCTATTGGCCGGTCCGGATCGACGAAGGCGGTGAGGTGCTGGCGCCGGGAAATTCCAATCATTCCACCCAGGTCATCGATCAGCGGGATCTCACCGAGTGGATCGTGCGCCTGGCCGAGACCGGCACGATGGGGGACTTCAACGCGACCGGTCCGGCGAGCCGGATGTCGATGGCCGAGATGCTGCACGGGTGCCGGGCGGCGACGGCGGCGCCGGTCGATTTCACGTGGGTCTCCGAGGACTTCCTCGCGGCGCAGAAAGTGTCGATGTGGAGTGACCTCCCCGCCTGGGCCCCGGGGGACCCGCTCATGTATGTCAGCATCAGCCGGGCCCTCGCCGCGGGGCTCACCTTCCGGCCCTTCGCCGTCACCGCGATGGACACGATCCAATGGGACAAGGCCCGGCCCGCGGCCGAACGGGCCAAACGCGGCGCCGGTCTGCCGCGCGCCCGGGAAAAAGAACTGCTCGCCCTCTGGAAGCAGCGCTGACTCCGGCGTCGGCCCGGGTGCGGGACAAGGGGTGACTGGGACGCTATGTTCCGGTCACCCCTTTCAGGTCATCCCATGTCCGATCAATCGCCGATGGATCCTGGCGCGCCGACCCGGCGCGACTTCGTGTCGTCTCTGGCGGTCGGGAGCTTCGCGGCCGCCGCGATGGTGCCGCGCCGAAGCTCTCCGCCCGCCTCCGAGGGGCCGAGCCGGGCCTCGACCCAGCCTCCGCCCGTCCAGCTGCCGCCTCCCAAGGACGACGGCCCGTGGGATATGTCATGGCTCGATCGGGTGGACCGCGCCAAGTACAAACTGATGTTCGACATCGGGGCGTACCTCAACGGCACCGGCCTCTACTATGCCAAGAACTATCTGAACGGCATGCGGGACGGCTGGGGGGTCGAAGCCCCCAAAGTGCTGCCGCTGCTCGGCGTGAGCGGCGACGCCTATCCGCTGGTATTCGGCGACGCGGTCTGGGAGAAGTACCACTACGGCGTCTCGAGCAAGACCAACGATTCCCGTACCGGCCAGCCGGCCATCCGGAATGTGTGGTGGCAGCCGAGGGCTGGGGAGTCGATGGCAGAGTTCGGCGTCGACGTGCTCCAGGCTCGTGGCTGCCAGATGCTGCTCTGCAACAATGTGTTCCGCGGGGTGATTCGGCGAGCCATGCAGGAGACCTCGCGCCCGTACGCCGAAGTACGGGCGGAACTCAAGGCGGGGTTGCTGCCGGGAGTGATCGTGGTGCCGGCCATGGTGGCCGCGATGGCCATGTCGCAGGCCCATGGCGCGGCCTACGTGTTCGCGGGTGCCTAACCGATTCGGGTGAGGCCGGGGACCGGGTTATCTTGGGGCACTCATCATCCAAGGTTTCTGCGTGTCGTTTTCCGGTCTTCCGCTCCACCCGAGTCTCCTGCAGGCCGTCAAGGAACTCGGCTTCACTCGCGCTACACCGATTCAGGCCGACGCAATCCCCCCGGCGCTCGAAGGGCGTGACCTGCTCGCCTGCGCCATGACGGGGAGCGGGAAGACGGCCGCCTTTCTGTTGCCGATCGTCCACCGGCTGATCGAACGCCCCCGCGGGGGCACCCGGGCGCTGGTGTTGTCGCCGACCCGGGAGCTGGCGGCCCAGATCGCTCAGGATCTGAATGAGCTCGCGGTCCACACGGCCATCACCGGCGCGCCGGTGTTTGGCGGCGTGGGGATGGGGCCCCAGGAACACGCGTTCCGCACCGGGGTGGACATCATCGTTGCCACGCCGGGCCGACTGCTCGACCACTTCCGGTTCCCCTATGCCAAGCTCGACCGGCTCGAGTACCTCGTGCTCGACGAGGCCGACCGGATGCTCGATATGGGCTTCCTGCCCGACATTCGCCGGGTCCTCAAGCATCTGCCGGTCAAACGGCAGACCATGTTCTTCAGCGCCACGATGCCACCCGAGATTGCCCAGCTCACCCGGGAGATCCTCAAGGATCCCGTCACCATCAACGTCCATCGGCAGGCGACCCCCGCCGTCGGCATCACGCAAGCGGTCTACCCGATTGGCCGGGAAGAGAAGCCCGCCCTCCTGCTCTCGCTCCTCAAACGCGGCGAGATCAAGCAGGCGCTGGTGTTCACGCGGACCAAGCACCGGGCCGACCGGCTGGCCAAGTTCCTCGTCAAACATGGGATCGACGCCGACCGGATTCACGGCAACCGGTCCCAGAGTCAGCGAACCCAGGCACTGGCCTCTTTCAAGAGCGGGGCGCTGCGGATTCTGGTGGCCACCGACATCGCGGCCCGCGGCATCGATGTGGAAGCGCTCGGTCACGTGCTCAACTTCGATGTGCCCGAGGTCCCCGAGGACTACATCCACCGGGTCGGGCGGACCGGTCGGGCCGAAATGACCGGCGAGGCCTTCACCTTCGTCTGTCCCGAGGAGGAGCCGGATCTCAAGGGAATCGAGCGCGCGATCGGTCGGCGGCTTCCGCGGGTGACGGTGCCGGACTTCGATGCCAAGGTGGTCGAGGGGGCGCCGCTCGAAATTCCGATCGGCGAGCGGATCGCGGCGATCCGGGCCCGGAAGTCCGAGGATCGGGAGCGGGCCAAGGCCAACGCGGCTCGCCGGGAAGCCGCGGCACGCCAGCAGAACTTCGATCGGGCCAAGGGGACCGCGCCGGGCCGGAATGCCGGGCGGACCGACGAACGCGGCGGGTCCGGCGCCGGACCGGATTTCGATGGC
>JANXXJ010000086.1 GCA_025350665.1 Gemmatimonadota bacterium
GACCGGCTCGCTCTTCATCCTGCTCGACGTGAACCAGCCCTTCCTGCGGAGCAGTTTCCAGATTGGGAAACACACCAACGCCCGGGGCGTCCTGGTGCCGGACGGGGCGGGGGCCTGGTACCTCAAGCCCCGCGATCCCAACGATACCGTGGTCTTCTGATCCCGGGAAAGCGCCAACGTGGAGCGCCGGGAGTGCCCGCCGCTTCCATCCGATGAGGAGTTGCCGCGGCTGAAGAGGCAAAGGGCCGAACGCATCGTATGGCTCGTTGTTCCCTGGTCGCCGCTGCAGCAGGGTGGGGTTTCTGCCGTCGTTCAGCGTCTCGCAGCCGGCTTGAACGCGGTCCCGGACGTTCGCGCGTCGATTGTCGTCAACGACTGGCAGTCGCGGCGGCTGCAACGCGGCGACGATTCGTTTCTCCGTTTCAGGTTTCAAGCAGTGGTTGCGGACACGTGGCGAGCCACTTTCGTCTCCATTGGCCGCTTCCCGGTGGCGCTCTGGAGAACGGCCGTTCTCCTTCGTCGCCACCGGGTGCAGGCCGTGAACTTTCACTTCGCCGACCACTCCGCCGTTTGCATCGCCGTTCTCAAGCGCCTTCGCCTGTATCGGGGCCGTCTGGTCGTCTCCTTCCACGGTACCGATGTCAGGCTGTCGCCGTCGGCTCTCGAACGGGCCGCCCACCGTTTCGCCTTGCGACAGGCAACCGCTGTTGTGGCCTGCTCTGCGTCGCTGGCCGAACGGGTCAGGGCCGTGTTCCCGGGCGGACCGGACCGCGTTGAGGTGGTCTACAACGGTGCCGATTCCCGGGTCTTTCATCCCGGCGCCGCGACCGTGGGCCCGCAACCGGCCGCGATGCCCTCACGGTTCATCGTGAGCGTCGGGGCGTTTATTCCCAGGAAAGCCCACAGGGACCTGATTCAGGCCTTTGCGATAGCCATTCGGCGGGTCTCCGACCTGCACCTGTGCCTGGCTGGCCCCGCGGGGAGTGAGCTTGACGCGCTCAACGCATTCGTTGGAGAACTGGGGCTCGCCGACCGAGTGCACTTCCATGTCGGCCTCGCGCCCGGTGATGTGGCGGCCCTGTTGGCTCGCGCGGCGGTGTGCGCCCAGCCGTCCTTGGCCGAATCCAATCCCCTTGCGGTCCTCGAGGCCGGCGCCTCCGGGACTCCGGTTGCTGCGTCCGCCATCCCTGGCCACGACGAGCTGATCGTGGATGGAAGAACGGGATGCCTGTTCCCGGTGGGAGACCCGGCGGCGTGCGCTGAGGTCATCGTGAACATGATCGGCAATCCCGACCGGACCCGAGCGATGGCGGAAGCATTCCGTTCGCGAGTACG
Organism: Gemmatimonadota bacterium; assembly: GCA_025350665.1. Classification (GTDB taxonomy): domain Bacteria; phylum Gemmatimonadota; class Gemmatimonadetes; order Gemmatimonadales; family GWC2-71-9; genus SHZU01. The sequence goes on from JANXXJ010000086.1 coordinate 1,336, forward strand.
GACCGAATTCACCTGGGAACGTTGTGTTTCCCGGTACCGCGGGCTCCTGGGTGTAGCCATTTCGTAGGTCAGCGGCCGCCGGTTGATGCGGCGACGGCCGATGCCTAACGAACGACCAGGTCTCCCGCGTCCGACGACGTACCTCGGTTCATGCGGGCCGCGGCCCGCCACGATCGCAAACCCAGCCACCACCAGGCCCATGTGGCGCCGGCGTGTTTCACGACGGCCTTGGCGACCCCCTCGTCGAAGAGACGTCGTGATTCTTCCGGGGCGTCGCGCCGCAATTGAATGGCATCGAGCCCGAAGCCAAGCAACACGATGGCGAACAGGACGCCAAGCCCGATGCTGACGGCAGAGGCACCGCGGAGCGCTCGGGGCTGGCCCGCCGAGGTCGCGACCAGAATTGCGAGCAACATGCCGAGCAGCGGTGTCAGGGCGAATCCGGTCAGGAGTCCCGCGCTGCCGTAGCGCCAACTCACCTCGGACGGATTGAGCGGCCAGATCGCGCCGAGATAGTCGATGGCTGAGTATCCGACCAGCAGGGCGGCGATCAGGTAGGCCGGTCCCGCATAGGCGGCCAACAACTCGGAGGCGTGTTGCCGTGACATTCGGGGGTCTCCGCTTCAAAGGGGCCGGCATTGGCGCCGACTCCCCAAGGTAGTCGAATGACGGCCGATGTCAGGGCGAGGGCCGGTCGAGCTCGCCAAGGCGGGCCGCGATGATCTCAGGAAGGTGGGACGTGACCACCGCCACATGCGTGGCCTCGGTGCGGAGGACTTCGAGCCTGGGGGCGAGGGACTGCCACCCGGCCAGGGCCTCGAGCCGGGTGTCGGCGCCGACCGTCGCGTTGACGAAGAGTACCGGGCCGGGGTAGGGGCGGGCACAATACCGCATGGCCATCTGGGTTTGGAAGGCCAGTACCCGGTCGGCGTCCGTGGAGACGGGACGGCGGGGCCGTTCGGCAGGCCGGTTTGCGAGGCGGCGGTGCAGAAAGCGGACCGCGTAGCCGGCCAGCCAGGTCAGCCGGTCTGACCAGGAGGAATGCCTCATCTGGTCGAGGCGGTCCATCACCATCGCCTCGCGGACCCGCCGGGCCTTGGGCTCCTGGACCGTGAGCGCGACGGCCGTACGGATTGCGGGCGCCAGAAATCCAAGTTGCCAGGGGCCGGTTCGAGTATCCACCATCACCAGAAACTCGACCTGCTCGCCGGCCCGGCGCAGCTGCTGGGCCATTTCGTACGCGACGAGGCCGCTCAAACAGTGGCCGCCCAGGCGATAGGGGCCGTGGGGCTGGATTCTCCGGACCTGGGCCAGATTGCGCCGGGCCATGTCGCTGACGGAGCCAGGGTCCTGGGCGTCGAGATCCGAACGAGGGGGAAAGGCGTAGAGGGGCAGATCGTCGCCGCCGGCCCTCGCGATCAGCCGGCAATAGAACCCTCCGCCCACCACGTCGCCGTGGACCATGAAGAAGGGACGCCTGGTGCCGACCGGGTGGACCTCGAGAATGTCGGGCGAGTGGTCCCGTCCGCCGGACGACCTCCGCCGTCCGAGGGCGGCTGTCTCGCCCCTCTCATGGTGCTCGATGAACCTCGCGAGCGACGCGGGTGTCGGATGATCGAAGATGGCCTGGAGCGAGAGCGCCGGGGCCGCGTCGGTTCGCAGCCGGCCCAGCAGACGCATGGCAAGGAGGGAGTGACCGCCGGCCCGGAAGAAATCGTCCTCGCGTCCGAGAAGGGGCCGCCCGAGCACGGCGGCCATCAGGCCGGCGATGGTCAGTTCGAGCGGCGACCGGGGGGCCGGCCCCCCCAGCCGATCGGGCGGACCGGGCAAGGGCAGGGCTTGGCGATCGAGCTTGCCGTTAGGCAGGAGCGGGAGCGCTTCGATGGCGATCACGCAGGCCGGTACCATGTAGGCGGGCAGGACGCGTCGGATGGCCGCGTCGACCTGATCGAGGTTCCGGGCGGCATCGGCGGAAAACACGACGTAGCCCGCCAGACTCTGGTCCCCGCCGGCCCGGCCGTGCACCGCTGCGGCCGCGGCGGCGACGCCTGGGGCCGCAGCGAGCGCGGCCTCGATCTCACCCAGTTCGACGCGGAGGCCGCGGAGTTTGATCTGGTGGTCGAGTCTCCCCTGGTATTCGAGGTTCCCGTCGGACCGCCACCGGACCTGGTCACCCGTGCGGTACATCGTTTGCCCGGGCTGGAAGAGGTCCGGCGGAAAACGTTCGGCCGTGAGTTCGGGGCGATTCAGGTAGCCCGAGGCAACGCCGGCGCCTCCGAGATACAGCTCGCCCGAGGTCCCGATCGGAACGAACTGGTCCTCGGCGTCAAGAACATACGCTGACGTGTTCGCTACCGGCCGCCCGATGGATACCTGCCCGTCGAAGGCAGAGGGAGGCACCGCCCACGAGGTCGCGTCGATCGTGACCTCGGTCGGTCCGTAAAGGTTGATCAGCCGAGCCTCTGAGGCCGCGAGGAACGACTTGACCAACTCCGGCGTCAGGACCTCTCCGCCACAGAAGACCCGGCGCAGGCCGGCGCATGTCGCCAGCTCGCCGGATTCGATCAGGAGCCGGAGCAGGGACGGCACCACCTGGAGAACCGTTACCCGTTGTTCGCGGATCGTCGTCAGGAGGTAGGCCGGGTCTCGATGCCCGTCGGGGCGCGCCATCACGAGCCGGCCCCCGGCGAGCAGCGGGGCGAAGAATTCCCAAACCGATGCGTCGAAACCGACCGGCGTCTTCTGGATGACTGCGTCGGTCGCGTCGCACGGAAAGGCCTGCTGCATCCACTGCATGTGATTCGCGATGGCCCGGTGGCTGATGATCGCCCCCTTGGGCGAACCGGTAGAGCCCGACGTGTAGATCACGTAGGCGGGGTCGTCGAAGGTCGCCGGATCCACGTGTGGCGCGGCGCCGGTATCGGGCGGTACCCAGCCGTCCGTCTCGAGCCGGATCGTGGCCTGGTCGGGCACAGGAACGGCGTTCCCAACCAGGACCTTGATGCCGGCGTCCGCGACAAGGAACCGGATCCGATCAATCGGTTGGGCTGGGTCGATGGGGACGTATGCCGCGCCCGCCTTCAGCGTGCCAAGGATCGCGACGACCAAGCCGATGGAACGCTCCAGGTGGATTCCGACGAAGTTCCCGCGGCCGACGCCGTGGCGGGACAGGGCTGCTGCCATGTTGCCCGTCAGGCGGTCGAGTTCCCGGTAGGTCACGGCGGTACTCTCGGTCAGGACGGCCGTCGCGTCCGGGGTGCGACGCGCTTGAGCCTCGAACGCGGCGATGATCGTTTCGGCCGGCGCGGCGAGGTCCGGGCCTCGGCTCCAGTTTCTGGCGACGAGGTGTCGCTCCGAGTCGGCCATGACCGGGAGGCGGCCGATTGCGTGGTCCGGGGCGGCGGCAGCCGCCTCCAGCAGGGTTCGGTAACCAGCCAGCCATCGTTCGGCCGTGGTCGCCTCGAACCGATCGGCATCGTACTCGAGTTCGCAGAGCATGCCGTCCGCCGACTCGGTGATTTCGAGGCTCATGTCCGCCAGCGCCGCCAGTCGAGGCGCCTGGAATCCGGTGACCTCGAGGGTGCCGAAGACCGGCAATGCCAGAGGGAAGTTGCGGAGATTGAAGGTGGCGTCGAAGGCGAGATTGGACCTGAGCCGTCCCCGCGGGTGGAGCAGGTGCACCAGCCGATCAGGAGGAAACTCGCCCCGCTCCGCCACCAGGAGCGACTCGCGCCGGATCCCTTCGACCAAGGACGTGAAAGTGGACTCCGGCGTGAGGTCGGCGGCGATCGGGAATCTCGAAACGAATGTCCCGATCAGTCGCTCGAGCGCGAGGTGGGTCCGGCCGGCCATCACCTGGCCCACGACGACCGACGGCCGGCCGGCGCGACGGCCCAGGAGCAGCGCAAATCCGGCCAGCAGGGCCGCTCCCGGAGTAGCGCCCGACGCCTCCGCCAGGTCGCGGATCTGCCCGACGAGGCGCGATTCGATTCGGGCCCGGACCACGCCTGGCGACGGTGAGGTCTGCCGTTCGACGTTAGGCCGGTCGGCCGGGATCGCGAGCGACGCCTCGCGGCCGTTCAGCCGGTCAGTCCAGAATCGCCGGTCGCGTTCGAAAGCCGCGGAGGTTTCTCGCCCACGCTGCCACACCGCAAAGTCCCCGTAGCGGAGCCCGAGCTCGGGCAAGGCCGGTTCGGTGCCGGCTAGCCGCGCCTCGTACGCCGGTCCCAGTTCGTCGAAAAACAGCCCCGTTGACCAACCGTCGAATGCCAGGTGGTGGAACGTGACCTGAAGGACCCATTCGCGCTCCGAGGTCCGCGCCAGGGATGCCCGGATCAGGTGTCCCTGTTCGAGGCGGAACGGCTTTCGTGCCTCGCGGTCCAGCCACGCCTCGGCGCCCTCCGGCGCAGCCCGAAGGTCGGCGGCAGACCACTCCAGTTCCTGGGGCGGGAGCCAGACCTGAGTCGGCTCTCCATCGGTCAGGCGGAAGGCAGACGAGAGTACGTCATGACGGCCGGCGATGGTCTCGATAGCCGAGCGGAGCGCCGCTGAATCGACGTCGCCGACGAGGTGAAGCCGTTTGGGCAGGTTGTACGCCGGATCCTCCGGATACAACGACGCGAAGACCCACTGAGGCACCTGGGGGTAGGCCAGGGGTGATACGCTGCCGGCAAGGCCGGCCCGAGGCTCGTCCGGCCGGCTGGTGCCGGCTCGGCGCTCAAGCAGAGCCCGGGCCGCGTCCGAGAGCGGCGCTGCGCCGGTCATCGCAAGCGAGTGGTTAGGTCGGCGATCTGGGTTGTCATGGAGAGGCCCTTCGGTCCAGCGGTCCACCCGGCGTCCGCCCGGGGCCACGACCCGAATGTTCCGGCCGGCATCGACCTGCTCAGGTTCGGAAAGATAGTCCGGCGTCGGGCGTGTCAGACACGGACGTCGTCCAGGGTCAGCAGGTGGTCGACCTCAGCGGCGAGGCCGGCCACGGTCGGCGCATCGAAGAACGCCATCAGAGGCAGTTCGACGTGCAACAGGTCGCGAAGCCGGGCGACGACCCGGGTCGCCAGAATCGAATCGCCGCCGAGGGCGAAGAAGTTTTCCCGGACGCCGGGGACGTCCCGCCGCAGGGTGTCCCGCCACACACTGGCCACGATCTCTTCGGCGGGCGTCCGAGGAGGGGTCCGGTCGCCGCTGATGACCGGAACCTCGGCGACCATGCCGAGAGCCTCCGCCAGTCCGCGCCGCTGCAGCTTGCCGGTCGCGCCGGTGGGAATCCGGTCGACCAGGCGGATCTGGCGAGGCACCTTGAAGTAAGCGAGGCGAGAGGCGACGAACGTGCGCAGCGCCTTCCGATCCACCGTCGCTCCGGCCTGGGCCACGACGACGGCCGCCACCTCTTCGCCAAGAATCGGGTGCGGGATCCCGAAGCAGATCGCCTGCGCCACGGCGGGATGTTCCATCAGGACCGCGTCTACTTCGAGGGGCGCCACCTTTTCGCCCGCTCGGTTGATCAGCTCCTTGAGTCGGCCCGTAAGCGTCAGATAATGGTCGGCATCGAGGTATCCCTGGTCGCCGGTCCGGAACCATCCATTGGTAAAGCCAGCCGCGTTCGCGACAGGATTCGAGACATAGCCGGCCGTGACGCTGGTGCCACGTATTACCACCTCGCCGATGGCACCAGCCTCGAGCATCTGCCCGGCTTCGTCCATGATGGCGATCTCGGGACCAGCCGCCCGCCCCACCGAACCGGGCTTCCGGACTCCGGGAGGTAGTGGATTGCTCGCCATCTGGTGAGCCGCTTCTGTCATGCCGTACGCCTCGATGACGGGAATTCCAAGGGCTCCCTCGAGATCCCTGATGACGCGTGGCGGCATCGAGGCGGAAGACGACCGGATGAACCGGAGCGGGGCCAGCGCCCGCAGGGCCCGGCCTTCGTCCGTGGCGAGGCGGTCCAGAATCGCCTGATGCATGGTCGGGACGGCGGTATACCAGGTTGGCCGGGTCGAGCCGAGCCAGGAGGCGAACTCCGACGCCACAAAACCCGGCGGCACGATCACCGCGCCGCCCGCGGCGAGAGGGGCCAGGAGTCCCGCCACCAGGCCGTGGATGTGAAACAGCGGCATGATCGTGAGCGACCGGTCGTCCGAGCTCAGCGCGAGCGTGGCCGCGATCCGGCGGGCCGAGGCCGCGAGGTTGCCGTGGGTCAGCGGGACCAGTTTCGGGCGCGAGGTCGTGCCTGATGTGTGCAGGATCAGCGCGACCGATCCGGAATCGGGGGCCACGTCGGAGCAGGGCCCGTCCGCGGGAACGGTGCCGTCGACGGTCAGTCCCCCGCCGGGCGCCGCGTCGACTTCGGCGATTGCAATCCCATGGCGCCTGGCGACCTCTCGAGCCGGCGTGTCGAGACCGGCCTCGACGAGGAGGAGCCGGGCGCCGACATCGCCGAGGTAGAAGTCCAATTCATCATGACCGTAGGCGGGATTCAGCGGCGCCGCCACGCCGGCGAGGGTGACGGCAAGAAAGGCGGTCGCGGTCTCGGGCCGGTTCCGCATCACGATCGCGACCGGGTCGCCTGCGAGAATGCCTCCGGTCCGGATTCGCGCTGCGGTGGCCTCGACCACGGACCGCAGTCGGGCGTGGTCGAGGCCGGGGCCCTCGACGCCTGCGAGGGCGGGCGACGAGGCCATCCCGGTCGACAGCAACGAGCGGATCGTCGGCATCAATGAGTCTCGCGCGGAAGGGTGGCCGGGTCCAGGGCGAGACTCCGGCGGCGGTCTAGCGCTTCCGCCGCCGGCGCGACGTCACGGTCAGCGCAATCAGTCCGGTGGCCAGCAGAACCATGGAGGCCGGTTCGGGAGTCGTCACGGTGAGCGGGGCGGTGAACGTCATCTGCTCCTGGTGACCGCACCCGTTCCACGGGCCCAGCACCGTCGGCTGCGAGGCATGACAGCGGGCCAATGCCACGTCGGTCACGATGAACACGTGAGAGAAATCGTACTTCGCGAAGTTGGTGCTGGCGCTGGTGAGCCAGCCATTGACGAGGGCGATGTCGGCAGGGTTGGTGACCGATGGCTGGGTTGGGGTCATCAGATGCCAGATCGCCGCGTGAATGTACTTCCAATCGTTCCGGTAGGCCGGGTTGTAGAACTGCCATGCCAGCCAGGCCGCCTGTCGGTACCGCGTCAATGCGTTGGTGTAGAAGCCGAAGCGGGTGTTGGCGAGCGACGAGGCGCCACCGAGGCCGGTCAGGTTTACCTGGAAGGTGTTTCCGGGGCTGATATGGTTCACGAAGTCGACGCACCAGATGTCGACGCCGTTACCGTCGAGCTGCCCCTTGTAGGTCCCGACCTGGGTGCCCCACCCACCGACGCCGCTGCCGCTCACGAACTTGAGCTGGTGAGGGGCGGCGAGCGCGGGGCTCGTCGTCAGGGCCGTGGCGAGTGCGGCGAGGATGCCTAACCGGGTGACCTGCATCTGATTCATCCTGTCGTTCGATGGACCGTCGTTCTTTCGAACGGATGAAAGGCAGACGGCATGCCACCCGTGACCTCGGGCTTCCGGGGGCCGGGCGAATGCCTAACACTTTGTCCAGGAAGGCGTTGGGCGGGCGGCGGCAAAACCAGGTGGTTCAGAGGGGCCGGTATGTGTTGTGGTCGGGCTGCGACGCTGGCCGAGAGTCAGCCAATCGCGAACTGGCTGATCGAAGCCGGCCGGCCTCGGGTGGCGATCGCGGCGCGGTATCCTGCGGGGGCCGCCAACGTCGCCAGCAGCCACGCCGCTCCCGCCGACGGGTCGCGGCGGTCCTGATGCAGGGCTGCGGGCCGGTCCGGGTTGGCCTCGGTGTCGAAGTGGTCGAGGCCGTACGCGACGCCGTCCCCTCGCCCTTTCAGGTAGGCCTCCTTCTGGGTCCAGAGGTGAAAGAAGCCGTCCCGAACCCTGGGCTCGGGTAGTGCCAGCAAGTCGTCACGTTCCCGGGCCGAAAAGAACTGTGCGGCCAGGGCGCGGACCTCCACGTCGGGCTTGACGGCCTCGACATCGATGCCGAGGGCCAGGTGCCGGGTCACGCCCAGCATGGCCGTGTTTTCGGAGTGGGACAGGTTGAATTGGAGTGGTTCGCCGGGGAGACTGGGTTTGCCTCGGGCCCCCACGACGAACGGGGTGCGGACGGTTGCACCAAGGTAGCGACCGAGAATGTGGCGAGTGATCGCGTGGGCGGCGGCATACCGGTGGCGATGGATGTCGAAGTGGAATCGCTCGACTCGGCTCTTTTCGTCGGCCGGAAGCAGGGTCAGCCAGTCGTCGAGGCGACCGGGACCCGCAAGGCCAAACGTCCACACATGGACGTCCGCAATGGACAAGGGCGGCGCCACCGGCGCCGCCCCAAAGTCGTCGATGCGGAATCGGACCGCCATCAGGCGGTGGCGAGCGCCTGTTCGATCGAGATCATCTGCCCCATGGCTACCACGATCTTCCGATCGCCTTCAAACGGATCCCGGGCGTGGGTGGTGAGCATGTTGTCAAGCATGATCATGTCACCCTTCTGCCACCAGAACCGGACCGAGATGTCCTCGAACAGCTTGCCGACGTGGTCCATCACGTCATCGGGGATCAGCGAACCGTCGCCGTAGTAGACGTTCCGGGGCAGGTCTTCGTCGGAGTAGAGTTCGCGGAGCGCTTCGCGGGTTTCGGGGTCGACGCACCAGATATGGTGGAGCTGGATCTGGTTGAAGAACATCTCCTCGCCGGTCTTCGGGTGATGCCAGACGGCCTGGGTCTTCTGCTTCACGCGGAGGCCTCCCACGGCCGTCCATTCGCATTCGGCGCCGGCCTCGGCGCACATCTTCTCCACCACCGTTTTGTTCTCGGTATGGAAGAAGTTCTGCCAGGTTGGATCGACGCCCTCGTGGAAGTTCCGGACGTACATCAGGCCCTTCTTCCGGAAGGTGTCGAGGATCTGCGGATCCATCTTCTTGCAGGCGATCCGGGTATCGAACACCGGCGTCCGGCCTTCCTTGGCCGCGGGGACGACACAGTAGAAGCTGATCTTCATCGGCCACATGTTGAGGTGGGCCGACTCGTTGTGATAGAGAATCATCTGATCGTTCGGGTACCAGGTGCTCTCGTAGATCTTCTCGCCGGCGTCGGCGCGGGGCAGATCGCCGTAATCGCCGTAGAGCTGGCCGTAGATGGACTGCGCGGCCCGCTCGAATCCCGCCGGGCCGTCGAGGGGCCAGTTCCGAAAGAGGATTGCGCCATGAGTGTCGAGTGCGGCTTCGACGTCCTCACGGCGTTCCGCAAGCCAATCCCGCAGGCTGAGCGACTGGTCGGTCGGCTGAACGATGAGGGGCAGCAGGCCATCGGGCGCAAATGTGGTCGCCGTGACCTTGCCCCCCTGTTCGAGGCGCGCGGCGGCGGCGGTGGGCATAATAGCCGTCATGATCGTCGATCCTCCCTGGTTCTGAACGCGGTCGGGCTTGGTTTCCAGCGGCGGATTACATATCAAGGTCCATGCCGTAGGGGCCGCGCATCATGTCCCCCCGGTCCCGACCCCAATCTAACCGCGGGTGCCGAGTGGGTCGGTAAGGGGCTGTGAACGAATGGGATACGGTTGCGGCAATCTCCAGGTCTGTCCGGGTGGGCCACGGTCGGGCAGGGTCCCGCGGTCGTCGCGTCACCGCCCTATTGTGGCGCAAGCGCCACAACGCGTTGCATCAGGTCTCAGCCCGAGGCCTTGCGAACCGAGCTACCCCCACGAGAAACCCGCTCCCCCAGGCCAAATGGATCAACAGGAACAGGACCGGGATCAGCCCGGCCCGCTCGGTTCCGACTCGGCGGATAACCGATCGGGACGCGACTCCATTGCCCAGGAGGTAGAGGCCGAGGGGAAGCCACACGATGGAACCGAGCCAACCGGCTGTCGCGATCGCCGACAGCAGATAGACGACGAACCCCGGGGCGATGGCCTGCCGCCAGCGGAACGACCGTGGGTGGGCCCAGAGCGTCTTGACCTTCCACATGCCGTACCGGAAGTACTGGCGGGCGAGAGGGCGGAGGCCGGGGCGCACCGCATATTCGCACTTGATCGACGGCGACACGAGGATGGTGCCCCCCGCCTCCCGAAGGCGGATGTTGAGCTCGTAGTCTTCGTTGACCAGCCATGCCACGCGCATCCCGCCGAGCGTCCGGATGGTTTCCGTTCGCCACGCGCCGAGATACACGGTGTCGGCCAGGGTTGGTTCGGTGGCGTAACGGTACTTGGCGTCGCCGGCCGCGAACGGCGACGACACCACCGCCGCGATGGCCCGG
>JANXXJ010000308.1 GCA_025350665.1 Gemmatimonadota bacterium
GACCGCCTAACGTGATCTCCTTGCTCTGCGTCGGCCCCGTGGTCCCGCTGACCCGGACCACCGCTCCCACGCCGGCCGTGTTGGGCGCCGTCCCGGCCAGCCGCACTTCCACCCGCGGCGCCGGGGCATCGTTCCGGAGCACCAGGGCCGGGGCATCGAGCCGGTTGATCACCACATCGAGATCGCCGTCGCCATCCAGGTCGGCCGCCGCCATGCCATGGGAGATGTCTTCCTCAACGCCAAACCGCCAGGCCGCGCTCGCGTCTTCGAACCCCTGACCCCGCTTGTTGTGAAAGGCCACGTTCCGGACCGCCAGGCGCGGGAAGAACTTCCTCTCGGTCCGCCAGTCGGTCCCGGTGACGGAGCTCTTGAGCCGCTCCATGACGTCGGCGTCCATCAAGTCCCAGAGATGGCCGTTCCCGATGAGCAGGTCCTCGTAGCCATCGAGGTCGACGTCGAGGAAAAGCGCGGACCACGACCACCCCGACGCCTCGACCCCGTTCATCATGCCGACTTCGGCGAACGTCCCGTCCCCCCGGTTCCGGTAGAGCATGTTCCGCTGCCACTGGGCCCGTTCCCGATAGTCCCCCGGAACCTTCGGCAACGGCGTATGCGTGGGGATCTGCGTCTTGAGCCGGCGGCTGTCGTTGGCCAGCATGTCCACTTCGAACAGATCGACCAGGCCGTCCCGATCGACGTCGGCGACATCCACCGCCATCCCCGAGTTGCTGGTCTGCCGGATGGCCTCCCGGGCGATCAGCCGGAAATGGCCCTTCCCGTCATTGAGCCAGAACTGATCGGGGTCCTCGAAGTCGTTCGCCACGTAAAGATCGGGCGCCCCGTCGCCGTTGACGTCGACAAACTTGGCCGTAAGGCTGAAGAAATCGGGCTCTTCCTCGAGTTGGTGTCCGGCTTCGTCGAGGAATCGCGGGTTGTGGGCCATGAGTTCGCGGGTGAAGTGGCCCTTGCCGTCATTCAGGTAGAACCAGTCGGCTTCGGCGCGCTGCACCGCCGCGACCGCATGGATCTCGGGTTTGATCACGACCTTGTAGTCGTTCCGCAGCGATGGAACGACCTCGAAGTCCTTGCCGACCTGCTTGATGATCTGATCGAACGCCCGCTCCTGCGGCGGCAGCGTGTCGATCATGGTTCGGGCCTTGTAGTTGGCGATGTAGACGTCGAGATCGCCATCCCCGTCGACATCCGCCACCGCAACGGTCGTGCTGCCCCGAGACTCGGGGACGAACCCCGACTCGGCCGTGGCATCGGTGAAATGGCCGTGGCCGTCGTTCATGAACAGGGTATTCCGCCCACCCATCGCCGCCACGATCAGATCGGGATGGCCGTCGCCATCGACATCCGCGAACACGGCCCCGGTGGACGACCGATCGGCCAGTTCCACGCCGGCCTGGCGGGCGATGTTCTCGAATCGGAAGCCGCCCAGGTTGTGATAGAGCGCGTTAGGCCCGTCGGTCCGGGTGAGGTAGATGTCGGGGAGCCCGTCCCCATCCACGTCCGCCATCGCGACCCCCGAGCCCTGCACCAGGTGGCGATTGGCATACGCCTTGGCCTCGGCGACATCGTTCCGGAAGTCGATCCCGGTGGTCCTCCCCGCCAGTGACGTGAAGCCGGCCGTGCCTCGGCCCGGTGACGCAACCTCCCGCCACCGATAGCCCGGCTCCTGGTGCCACGGTCCCGGCGCCGTCGCCCGACACCCCGCCCCGAGAGCCGCAAGGCCCAGGACCAAACGGACGTTCATTGCCTAACGACGAGTCTTGACTCGGGCGAGGACCGCCCGGCCGATGCATTCGCCCTGAACCCGACCGGCGTCATGATCCATCCGGTAGTGAATCCCGCCATACCAGCGGGAATGCCCCGCCTCCTCCGCGGCCGCGCGGAACGAGGCCAGGCGCTTGACCGGGTGGCCCAGCGTGATGTGCGTGGCGTCGTCATAGGGGCGGTTGTCGCCGAACAATCCAGTGAGCACCTCGGCCGCCGCGGCCGACTGGGTCGAGTGACCGGACGTATAGGTCGGGAACGGCGGCGTGTTCAGCAGCGTCTGCCACTTGGGGTCGATGTAGCGCTGGATGTAGGTCACCGGCCGGAGCAGGTCGGTCGCGAACTTCGCCCGCCAGCACCCGATGAACGCGTCCGCCACCGCGATCGACGTCAGCGCATACGCCTCCACCGCCCGCTCGGGCGAGAGCGTCCACTGCATCGCGAGCCCGGCGATGACGCTCATCCAATGCCCTGCCGGGGTCCCGGACTCACCGCTGTTGTCGGCCCAGAAGTAGGCGATCTTTTTCTGCCCGTCCGTCAAATTGCGGCCCATCTCATAGATCTCATGGGCCTGCTGATAGAAGGGCGATCCGGGCCGGGGCGAAAACGGAACCGGCGGCGCCACCGGACATTGGCCCGCCTCAGCCAGGGCGAAATGGCGGAGAGCGCCCCAGCCCGGTTCAAGCGCCACGGTGGGATTAATCCCCGGCGTATTGACCGCCTGCGCCGTCTTGGGACGATTCAAGGTGAGCGAGCGTTCACCGGTCAGCGCGCCCGACTTTCCCTTGCCGGTCGGATCGTCGAGTACCACAACGTCGCTCTGGGCCGAGAGGCTCTGGGAACGGAACTGCGCCTCGGTGGCGGTCGGGACCCACGATTCCGGCTTGGCCCCGACCGCATACGTCACCGCCCGCTCGGCGAACCCGTCTCGCTCCGACCACTGCGCGATCGACTGCCCGATGGCCTGGCCGAGGTCGAGAGACCGGCGCTCGGTGTCGGCGTCGATCCCGGCCGCTCGGCGAATAGCCAGAAGCGAGTCGCGCAGGGCCGTGATCTTGACCCCCGTGGACGCGAAGCCGCCCTGAACGAGCCGGCGGAGCACCACCGTCTGGGCTTCCAGTGCCACGAGGGCCCGATCGTAGTGCATCCGTCGGTCCGGCTTCGGCAGCGAGTCGAGCCCGTTCAGTTCGCCCGCCAGCGACCGGAGTGAGTCGCTGCCCACGGCCCAGCCTTCATAGAGGGCCACCGCCGCGTACGCCGTGAGCCGCGCCGCCACCGGCGGGGAAAGCCGTTCGGCCCGGATCAGCGCATAGTGGGTTTCGGTCCACTTGGTCACGAACCCGACGTCGGCCTCGGGGGCCCGGCCGCACCCGGCGGCCAGCGCGATCACCACCGCCAGCTTCTTCATTTGATCTCCTGTCAGCCTGCCCGGCGCGCCAGCATGTTCCGGATCGGCACGACGAGGAGCGCCAGTACCACGGCGAACACCAGCACGGACCCGCCGGTGGTCCCGAACAACGCCGGCAGCGAGAACGACTCGTACAGCCCTCCGACTCGGCCGGCGATCTTGTTGCCGATCGAAATACTGAGGAACCAGACGCCCATCATGAACCCCTGGACCCGAGCCGGCGCCAGGGTCGAAATGGCTGACATGCCGACCGGGCTGATGCAGAGCTCGCCGATTGTCTGGAGGAAATAGCATCCCAGGAGCCATGCCGGACTCACCTTGGCGCTGCCCCCGGTCAAGGCTGCCGTCAGCATCACCGCATAGGCCAGCGCCAGGAACACCAGACCGAGCGAGAACTTGGTCGGACTTGAAGGGTTCCGCCTCCCGAGGGCCAGCCAGATGGCGCCGACGACGGGAGCGAAGAGGATGATGAATGCCGAGTTGGCCGACTGGAGCCAGCTCGAGGGATAGGCCCAGCCGAGGAACGTATTGGCCGTATTCCGCGCGGCGAAGAGGTTGAGGGTGGAGGCGCCCTGCTCGAAACCGGCCCAGAAGATGGTCGAGCCGAGGAACAGCACCGCCACCACGATCAGCCGAGTTCGTTCATCCGGCGACCAGTCGGCGGACGTGAACATCCACCCGAACAACCCGATCGTGATCACCACCAGCAGCAGATCCACCGCCGTGGCAACGCCACCCGGCGTGACCGAAATCGCCCCCGAGTTCGCCAGCCCGACGGTCCCGACCACCGCCAGCAACACGACGGCAATTCCGATCAGCAACTGGCGCCGGGCGTTGGAGGCGTCCGCCGCCGTCACAATGCCGGCCGGCCGGTTCGACGCGTCGGGGAACCGGTTCCGCCCGAGCACGTACTGGATCAGTCCGAAGAACATCCCGACCGCAGCGGATCCAAACCCGAAATGCCACGCCGCCTCCGGGCTAAGGCCCCAGTTGGCGAGCATCGTCTTGAACGCCGGCTGCTGCGCCAGCCATCCCGAGACGAGCGGACCGAGGAAGCCCCCCAGATTGACACCCATATAGTAGATCGAGAAGCCGGCATCGCGGCGGGTGTCCTCCGGCGCGTAGAGTTGGCCCACCATCGCCGACACATTGCCCTTGAGCAGACCGGTGCCGAACACCACGAGAATCAGCCCGCTGTAAAACGTACCCATCCCCGGAAACGCGAGACTGATGTGGCCGCACATGATCAGCACACCGCCCCAGAACACCGACCGCCGGAGCCCCAGCAGCCTGTCCGCGAACCAGCCGCCTACCATGGTCATCAGGTAGACCATCGCACTGTAGGTTCCCTGCACCGCGCCGGCCTGCGGCACCGGCATCCCCATCCCGCCTGCGGTGACCGGCGCCACCATGAACAGGATCAGGATGGCCCGCATTCCGTAGTAGCTGAACCGTTCCCACATTTCGGTGAAGAACAGCGTCGAGAGGCCGGAAGGATGCCCGAAAAACCCGCGGTCGGACGAGGTCATGACTTTCCCATTTTCTTCTTGAGAAGCTCGAGCTGCGCCTGAGCCGCGGCCTCGATCGCGTGACGATCGAGCCGGATCTTGAGCAGGTCCCCGTCTTCGGCCGGCGGCGGGGGCGGCACCGCGCCGTTCGGCCCGGCCCCTTGTTTGGCCGACTTGTAGTGCGCCGACAAGCCCTCGTACTCCTGTTCCGCGAGGGCGACCTCATCCTTCTGCACCGCGACTTTCCGCTCGAGCAGTTCCACCCGGCGCCGGTGCCGGTCAGCGAACTCACGAGCGATCGACGCGGTCTCGGTGTCTTGAATCCCGTCCGCGAGCTCCCGGCGCCGCTCGACCGTGGTGAGCTGCTCCTGTTCCTGGGTCAGCTCGCGCTCGGTGCGGGCCAGCGAGTCGTGCAGGTCCTGCAAGCCAACCTTGAGACCCAGCAGGGCATCATGAAGGCCTTGGGCCTCCTGCCGCGAGGGCCCGGCCGCGCCCGCTTCCGCGAACAACCGGTCCAGGCGCGCCTTGAAATCGTCGATCCCCATATGGGGTCAAAGTTTATCCCCCGGTGGTATCTTTGGGAACCGTATGCGGAAGCTCAACCTCGTCCTGGCACTCTCATTTCTGACCGCCTGCGGTGGGTCCGACCGTGGCACGAGCTGCGGCATCGTGGCCCTGGCCGGCGCGACCCTGCTGCTGGAGGAGTTCACCAAGGCCGGCCATACTCTGGGCACAATTCCCGAGAAGATGCCGGAGATCCTGCCGGTGCGAATGGCAGCGGGTGCAGCGCAACGAGGCCTGGTGGGCAGGACGGACACGAGCTGGATCATCGGGGTGGACGGCCCGTTTCCGGAGAAACCGGTGCCGGGGTTCGGTGTTCTCCTCGTGGACCAGATCCTGGGTCCCCAGGGCGTGCTGCTGTACGAGGGCAATCCCATTCCCGGCGCCCCGCTCCTAGGCACGGTCCACGTTGGCGCCCGGGTGATCCCCATGATCGCCCTGCAGACCGGCATCGCGGCCTTTCAGGACGCCCGCTGCCCGATCTTTCCCGACTCGCTCAAGCGGTGACCACGGAACTTCCGCGGATCGTCCATCTCGCGTCGGGTCGGGAATGGCGGGGTGGCCAGCGGCAGGTCCTCCTGTTGGCTCGGGCGCTGGCCAGGCGCGGCATCAACCAGACGGTCGTCACCACCAGCGGATCGCGCCTGGCCGGCGAACTGATGGCCGGCGGCGTCCCGGTACACGCCGCTGGATGGCACCGCGGCTTCTCGATCCGGGCCTTCGTGGCCGGCCTCACTGAAGCGCGCCGCGAACCCTGCCTCCTCCACGCCCACGACGCCCACGCGCTCACCCTCGCCGGCCTGATCGCTGCCGCCACCGACCGGCCGTTCGTGGTCACCCGACGGGTGGATTTCCATCTCCGACGGCCGGGCTTCTGGCGCCGAGCCAACCGGGTGATCGCCATCTCGGACGCGGTCCGCCGCATCCTGATCGACGACGGTATCGAACCCGGCAAGATCGTGGTGGTGAATTCCGGCATCGATCTCTCGTCCACCGAGCGGATTCGACAGGCGCCGATCCGCGTCGAACTGGGCCTCCCGGCGTCCGGACCGTTGGCCGTGGCGATCGGGGCCCTCGTCGACCACAAAGATCATCAGACCCTGATCCGGGCGGCCTTCAAGCTGCGATCGACCCATCCCGATCTCCACTGGGCCGTCGCCGGCGAGGGCGACCTCCGGGTCGCCCTCGAACGGGAAGTTCGCGACCTGGGGCTGGGCTCGGTCGTCCACCTCCTCGGACAGATAGCCGAGCCGCTCCGGCTGATCCGGGACGCGTCTGTCTTTGTGATGAGCTCGAAGGAAGAGGGCCTCGGGACTTCGGTTCTCGATGCCATGGCGATCGGCACCCCGGTCGTGGCGACTCGGGCAGGCGGCATTCCGGAGATGATGGACGGCGGGGCGGGAATTCTGGTTCCACGGCGAGATCCCGACCTGCTGGCAGCCGGCGTGGCGGAGGTACTCGACCGTCCGGACCTCGCGGCCCGCCTGGTTGCAACGGCTTCGAAACGAGTGGCTTCGTTCTCGGCCGACGGGATGGCAGAGGGGGTCCTTCAAGTGTATCGTTCCATCGTCATAGAACGTTGACGGCGAATGATTTACGTGTGCATACCCAGCCACGACGAAGCCGACACCATCGGCCTCGTCCTGTGGAAGATCCGGAAGACCTTCGAGGCGCTCGGCAGGGAGTATCACCTGATCGTGGCCAACGACGGCTCCACCGATCATACCGAGGAAGTGCTCGACACCTACGCCAAGGTCATGCCCCTCACGATCGTGGGCGGCCGGACTCGGCGGGGCTACGGGCCGACGGTCGAGGCCCTGCTGCGTCAGGCGCTCGAGATGTCGGACCGGCCCAAACGGGACGGCGCCATTCTCATGCATGGTGATTTTGCCCACAGCCCCGAGGCACTCGGAGACTTCGTTCGGAAGCTCGACAGCGGTGCCGACGTAGTAGTCGGCGAGGCCGCCATCGACCCGGCCTGGGAGCGGGACTATCGCTGGGCCCGGCGCTGGAACGCTTTCGTGTTCCGGCGCAGCATCGGGGTGCCCGGCGTCAAGGACCCAACCTCCGGGTTCATCGGTTTCCGGCTCGCGGCGCTCCGGCCGGTATTCCAGGCCGAACCGACCCTCACCTCCGACGGTTGGGCGGCCAACGCCGAACTGGCCGGGCGAGCCGCCGTGCATGCCCGCCGCGTGGAAACCGTCTCGTTCACCGAGCGACACGATCTCAGGTCGCGGGGTTCCCGAGTGGTTCCATGGCCGGCGGCGCGAGCCGCCTGGCGCGCAGCGGGCGTTGTTCGGCGGGCGGTCGCGGCTGAGAAGGCCGCACCGCGAGCCGCCAAGCGGCGCGAGAAAGGTGCGGGGGTCGGATGAACGTCCTGGTTTCGCTCACTTCCCTGATCATCGCGGCCGGCCCAGGTGGGCCGACCCGCTATCCCTTCCACGTCGGAGAGCAGCTCAACTTCTCCGCCAAGCTCGGCATGCTCAAACTGGGCGAAGCGACGATGCACGTCGCGGCCCTCGACACCGTCCGCGGTGAGCCGACCTTCCTGTTCCGGTTTCGCCTCGAGGGTGGGAACTTCCTGTTCCGGATCAAGAACGTGATCGAGTCGTGGACCACAGTGGACGGCTTCCGGTCCCTCCACTTCAAGAACGACAACTCCGAAAACGATCACATCTATCTGCGGGAGTACGACATCTTCCCCGACTCGGGCTTTTATCGCCAGAAGGGGAAGGAGGGCCAGCAGCCGACGCCGAAGCAGCCGCTCGATGACGCCTCGCTGCTGTATTTCGTCCGGACGACACCGCTCGAGGTCGGACAGGTCTACAAGTTCGACAAGTACTTCATCAACGAGAAGAACCCGCTCGTCATCCGGGTCCTCAAGACCGAGACGATGGAACTGCCGGACGGCTCGAAGGTCGAATGCCTGGTGCTGAACCCGGTGATCGACGACAAGGGCATGTTTGCCGACCGGGCCGAAGCCCGGCTCTGGATCACCAACGACGCCCGCCGGATTCCGGTCCAGATCCGCTCACGCTACAGCTGGGGCACCGTCACCCTCCGGCTCGAGAAGATGACCGCGGTCTCGGGCGACCGATGAGCTCGCCCGAGGCCGATCGCCAACGGGTCCGCACGGTCCCGATCGGGCTCCGAACCAACAAGGTCAACCCCGCCCTTCTGGCGACTCCTCCCGGCACGGACCGGGATTTTGACTCGTTTCTGGCCTCTCTGCCCGGCGTGCTCGCGGCTCGTGATCTCCGGCTCGTCATTGACCGGACCCGCACCGCTCACGCCAAGGGTGCCGGCGTCGTACTTCTGCTGGGCGGCCACGTGATCAAGGTCGGCCTGGGACTGTTGATCGGCCGGCTCATCGACCTGGGCGCCGTCACCCACATCGCAATGAACGGCGCCGCGGCGATCCACGATTTCGAACTGGCGGCGTACGGCGGCACGAGCGAGGATGTGGAGAGCGGGCTGGCCGACGGCACGTTCGGAATGGCCGAAGAGACCGGCCGCGACATGAACGCCGCAATCAACAGTGCCCACGCCCGCCAGATCGGACTGGGGCAAGGCCTGGGCGAAGCGTTGCTCGCGATGACGACCTTGCCGGGTGGCGACGTCAGCATCCTGGCCCGGGCCACCCGGCACGGCGTGCCCGTCACCGTCCATACCGCTATCGGTGCCGAGATCATCCACCAACACCCCAGCGCTGACGGGGCTGCCATCGGCGCCACCAGTCTCCGGGACTTCGATCGACTGGCCGGTTCGCTCCCCCGACTGGACCAGGGCGGCGTGGTCATGAACTGGGGCAGCGCGGTGATCATGCCGGAAGTCTTCCTCAAGGCACTCACGGTCGCCCGCAACCTTCACAATGGCAAACCCACAGGCTTCCTGGCCGCCGACTTCGACATGATCAAGCACTATCGCCCGGCGATGAACGTGGTGCGACGACCGACCCGCGGCCACGGTGAGGGGGTTCAGATCACCGGGCACCACGAAATCCTGATGCCGCTGGTGGTGTGGGGGGTAGCAGGTAGCAAGTAGCAGGTAGAAAGCAGAAAGTAGGGAGTAGAAAGCAGGGAGCGCTTGGGCTTCCCTGATCTCCGCTCCCTACTCGGTCTGCCACCACTCTGCCTACGTCCAACTTCCTATTCACTACTTCCTACGCACTACTTCCTACTCACGACCTTCCTACTCCTCCACCTTCCGCCGCCGAAACGTGTCCCGAATGCTGTCCGCAGTCGACGGGCTCAGGACCCGGATCACGGTGAAGATCATCCAACCCAGGAAGGCGAACCAGACCAGCTGCAGGACGATGCCAATCAGTCCGCCGATCAAGAAGCCGATGACCTTCATCCCGAACATGAACAGGACGAAGAACCCAGCGAATCCCACCAGACCACGGACCATGGTAATTTCCTCCGAGCGAGTGATTGCGATTGTTGTGTCGGGTACTACGAACCATGTTTCAGAAAGTTTCGTCGGCATCGTAAGTGGCCAATTCGCATGACGTTGTGATCGTCGGTGGCGGCGTGGTTGGCGCCGCGTGCGCCCGGGAACTCGCGGGGGCGGGACGGAGCGTCATGGTCCTCGAGCCCGATGATCGGCCCGGGCCAGGTTGGCGCGCTTCGGCGGGCCTGCTGGCCCCCCAGATTGACGCCCACGAAGACAATCCGCTCTACGAGCTCGGAATCGCCGGCCGGGAATACTACCGTGAACATGCCGCCGAGTTGGCCGACCAGGGCGGAGCCGACATCGGGTTGTTCGACGGCGGCATCCTGCGGATCGCCGAGGGAGAAGCCGAGGTGGCGCGGCTCAAGGCCTCGGTGGCGTGGCAGCGGCAACACGGTCACCGCACCGACTGGCTCGATCCCGCCGAGGTGGCCAGCGAATACCCGTGGATCGGGCGAACCGACGGCGCACTCTGGGCTGCGCAGGATGGGTCGGTTTGCGCGGTTCGTTTGGTCGAAGCGCTGCGGGCCGGCGCGACCCGCCGCGGGGCGACGTTCGTCAAGACGGCCGCAACCGGGCTTCTCTCGTCCGCGGGTCAGATCACCGGTGTCGAAACCGCCCAAGGCAACCACAGCGCGGGCAACGTGGTGCTGGCCGCGGGTGCCTGGACCGGCCGGCTCGCCAATTTGCCGCGGCCGGTGTCGGTCGAGCCGGTCCGTGGCCAGATGATCGCCAAGCCGTGGCCCAAGGGAATCGGCCCGGCGATCGTCTACGGAACCGGCGGCTACGTCCTCGAGCGGGACGGCGAAGCCTGGTGCGGCGCAACCACGGAACACGCCGGTTTTTCAGCCGACACCACCGAAGCGGGGATCAAGCAGGTCACCGAAGCCGGGGCGCGCCTCATCCCCGCGCTGGGCCAGCTCCCGACCCGACGGGCATGGGCGGGCCTCCGTCCCGGCACGCCTGACGGCCTGCCGATTGTGGGCGCCGAACCGAACGCGCCGAATCTCTGGTACGCCACGGGGTTCGGCCGGAACGGCATTCTGCTGGCGGGGATCACCGCGGTAGCGCTTTGTCACCTGATGGATCGGGAGGCGACCTTCGAGTCCATCGACGCCCTCCGTCCCGAGCGCTACTGGAGCCGTTGATGCTGCTCGGGGCCCGAGTCGTCGGGCGGGTGGTATCGCGACTCGGAGCTGCTGCGCTCATCGTGGCGACCGCCGCGTCGACCGCGACCGCCCAGCCGGTGCCCGAGGACCTGCGGCGCGAGCGAGACGAATTCAGCCGCTGGCTCAGAGACGCCCCGACTTCTCCCTACCGTGCCCTCGTCATGCAGGCGATCGGCAACGGGCTCACGCTCGGTCCGGCCAGCGCCGACGTGCCCATTCCGGGCCAGGCCCTGGTTCGGATCGAAGAACGACGCGGTTCCCCGGTCCTGGTCGAGGGTGGGGCGGCGCGACCGCTGGCCCGGAACCGGGCCGTGACATTAGGCGGCCGTCCACTGATGGCGGCGGGGCCGGCCGGCCGTTCGGTGGTGGTCGCCTACGACCAGACCGCGCCCAGGTACCATCCGCCGGCCTATTTTCCCTACCAGCCGGCGTGGCGCTTCACGGTGAAACTGGTTCCGGCACCCCGCCCCGGATCGGTCCGGATTCTGGCGCCCGACGGCGTCGAGAGCGAAGCGACCGAGGCCGGGACGGTGTCCATCCCGTTCAAGACCGGTGCGGTGGCCCTCCGAGTTCTCCGGCTTCCGGCGCCCGACGGCGAAGAATCGGAACTCGAGATCTACTATCGCGACGGAACCAATGACCGAGGCAGCTATCCCGCCGGCCGGTTCGTCTCGCTGGTGCCGGGCCCGGACGGCGGCTACATCCTCGACTTCAACCGATCGCGGAATCCGTTCTGCGCCTACAGCACCGTCTACCCCTGCCCGGCTCCGTGGCGGGGAAACTCGATACCGACCGCAGTCACGGCGGGAGAACAGTATGGTCCGGCTCACTAGCCGCGTTGCCGCCTGCGGTCTGATATTCGCGGCCGGGTTCGGCGGCAGTCCCGACCCGTTGGCCGGCGCGTGGCGGGCCGTGCTCGATCTGGCCGCTGGCCAGTTGCCCTTCCATCTCGACATTCGAGACGCCTCCGGCCGCCTGACCGGCTCGATCTGCAACGGCCCGTCCTGCACCGACATCACGGCCATCACGCGCCAGGGTGACTCGATCATGGTGACAATGGCCGACTACGATGCCACCGTGGCCTTCCGTCTCCGCAACGATTCCCTGGTCGGCACCTACCGGAACGTCGGGAACCGGGGTCCCCGGGCCATTCCGGTGCGGGCCAGCCGCGGCCGCTGGCCGGCCGAAAGCGCGAGCCCGGCTTTGTTAGGCACCTGGGACGCCACCTTCATCACCGACCAGCGCACCAGTCCTCGCGTCTTCGACTTCCGCACCGGCGCCACCGGTCTCGAAGCCTCGTTCCGGGCCAATAGCGGCGACTACGGCCTGTTCTGGGGCCGGGCCTCCGCCGACAGTTTCCGGGTGGCCCACTTCGACGGCGCCTTCGTCTATCTATTGGTCGGCAAGCTGGCGGGGGACACGCTGCGCGGCGTTTTCCACGCCGGGATTCGAACCCAGACGCCGTTCTTCGCCGTCCGGAGCACAGGCAAGCCTCACCTGGTGGCGCCTACCGCACTCACCCGGGCCGATACGACGGCACCCTTCCACTTCGCGTTCCCCGATCTCGACGGCCGGATCGTCTCCAACACCGATCCCCGGTTCAGGGGGAAGGTGGTGATGATCGACATCTTCGGCAGCTGGTGCCCTACCTGCCACGACGCGGCCCCGGCGCTGATCGATCTCTACCAGCGTTACACCAGCAAGGGTCTCGAGGTAGTGGGCTTCGCCTACGAAGTGAGTCCTGACAGCACTGCCGCCAACCCGCTGATCCGCCGATTCCGCGACAAGTTCCAGATCCCGTACCTGCTCCTCCGCGGCGGGATCAACGATGTCGAGGCCACGGCGGCCACGCTGCCGCAGCTGACCGGCTTTACAGCTTACCCCACCACGGTATTCCTCGGCCGCGACGGACGGGTCAAGGCGGTTTACGCCGGCTTCCGCGGCCCGGCCACCGGCGAGCACTACCGGAAGCAACTCGCCGACTACGAGCGGATCGTCACCGACCTGCTGGCTCGCTGACCCGTCGGCAGCCGGGGCCGAAACCACCTGATCCGAGGATCGTAGGCAACGTTCGGGCGTCTGGCAGGCTCTAATCAGACGTTCCGACGCAGTTTGCCCCCGAATGCCGAAGGTCACCGATGTTGAGCTTGAAGCTGGCGGTGCGGACGTTGCGCCGTGCCCCCGTCGTTACCGTGGTTGCGGTGGCCTCCCTGGCCCTCGGCATCGGGGCCAACACCGCAATCTTCTCGCTCATCCAGGCCGTCCTCCTCCGGAAGCTGCCGGTTACCACACCGGAAGGTCTCGTCAACATCCTGGCCCAGAGCCCCAATCCAGGGTCGCAGACCTGCAACCAGGCCGGCAGCTGCCGGGTGGTGTTCAGCTATCCGATGTTCCGCGACCTCGAGCGAGGGCAGACCGTCCTGTCGGGTCTCGCGGCCCATCGGATCATCGGCGCCGATCTGGCGATCCGGGGCAAGGCCCTGAGCGGACTCGGCATCGCCGTCTCGGGCGGCTATTTCGGGACCCTGGGCCTCGCCCCGGCGTTAGGCAGGCTGCTGGGCCCTGCCGACGACCTGGCGAAGGGCGGGGGCCCGGTGGCGGTGCTGAGCCACCGGTTCTGGACCACGGAACTCGGCGCTGACCCCGGGGTCCTGAACCAGACGATGCTGGTCAACGGCATCGCCATGACCATTGTCGGCGTGGCGCCAGCCGGGTTCGAAGGCACCACGCTGGGGGAACGGGCCCGGGTATTCGTCCCGCTCACGATGATGACGACCCTCGGATTCCAGGACTGTGGCGGAGGTTCGGCGAGCCCCGGATGCAAGGCGGTCTACGAGGGCCGGACCAACTATTGGGTCTACCTTTTCGGGCGGCTCAAACCGGGCGTGTCCCTCGAGCAGGCGCGCGCCGGTCTCAACGCCGTGTACCGACCGATCCTCACCAACATGGAAGTTCAGCTCCAGGCCGGCATCACCGCCGAGATGCTGGCGCGGTTCAAGGCCAAACAGGTAGACGTTGAGCCGGGGGACCAGGGCCAGAACCAAGTCCAGGGCCAGACCAGAACCCCGCTCCTGCTCCTGATCGGCGTCACCGCCATCGTGCTCCTCGTGGCCTGCACCAATGTGGCCAATCTGCTGCTGGTCCGGGCGGCCGGCCGCCAGGGGGAAATGGCCGTCCGCTCGTCGTTAGGGGGGCAGCGGAGCCAGTTGATGGCCCAGCTGCTGCTCGAGTCGGCGATCATTACGGTCCTCGCGGGCGGCCTGTCCATTCTGGTCGCGCGGGGCACGCTGGGCCTGATCACGTCGTTCCTGCCGCAGGAACTGACCCGGAGCGTCGACGTCGGGCTCGACCGGCCGGTGCTTCTCTTCGCGGCTGCCCTGTCAATCGCCACGACATTCCTGTTCGGCCTCCTACCGGCGCTCCAGGCCACCCGCGACGACCTGCTTGCGGTGATCCAGGCCGGCGGCACTCGCGGCTCCGCCGATCGCGGCGCCGCCCGGTTCCGGAGCGGGCTCGTGACCGCCCAAATCGCCCTGTCGATGGCCCTCCTCTGCTCAGCGGGCCTGTTCGTGCGGAGCCTGATGAACGTGAACCGGGTCAACCTCGGCCTCAAGACCGAGAATGTTGTCTCCTTCGCGCTTTCACCGGGGCAGATGGGGTATACGAGACCGCAACAGGCGGCCCTGTTTCGCCGGGTCGAAGAGACCCTGGCAGCGCAGCCTGGCGTCTCCAGCGTCTCGTCCGCAACCGTGCCGATCCTGGTCGGGTGGAGCAACGGCGGCGACGTCGATGTCGAGGGATTCAAGACCACGCCGGAAGCCGACGTCAACATCCGCACCAATCAGGTCGGGCCCGGTTACTTCAAGATGCTCGGAATCCCAGTCCTGTCGGGCCGGGAGTTCCAGGCGTCGGACCAGGTCGGGAGCGCGCCAGTGGTGGTGGTCAACGAAGCCTTCGTGAAGAAGTTCGGACTGGGGCCGGACGCCCTCGGCAAGCGGGTCACCGAAGGCAACGCCCTGGTACGGCGGCCGGACGAGCACCCCGTGGTCTATCAGATTGTCGGCGTGGTCCGGAACGCCGCATACGACCAGGTGAAGGAAGACGCACCTCAACCGATGCTGTTCAGCGCGCACCGGCAGGATTCCACCACCGGTCGCCTGGTGCTGTACGCGCGGACCAGCATCGACCCGTCGGCCATCGTGCGGGCGGTGCCGTCGTTGGTGGCCGGGATCGACCCCAACCTGCCCGTGGCGGATCTCACCACGCTCACGCATACGGTCCGGGAAAACATCTACCTCGATCGGATGATCACGAGCCTGTCGGCTGCGTTTGCGGTGCTGGCCACCCTGCTGGCGGCCGTGGGACTGTACGGCGTACTGGCGTACAACGTCACCCTCCGCCGCCGGGAGATCGGCGTCCGCATGGCGCTCGGCGCCGACGCCGGCCGGGTCCAGGCGCTGGTGGTGCGGCAAGTCGGAATCATGGTAGCGATCGGCGGGGCCATCGGTATCCTGGCCGCGTTCGGGATCGGGCGGATGGCGCGGTCGGTGCTGTTCGGATTGGCAGCGTATGACCTGCCGGCTTTCACAGTCGCCGCGATCGCGATCACCGGCGTGTCGCTGGCCGCTGGATATGCGCCGGCCCGCCGCGCCTCGCGTATCCACCCGACGCAGGCGCTTCGGGGAGACTGATCTGCGAATTCCGGGCGCGTCAACCGGAGGGCAAGCGCTCGGCAAGGAATCGCCGCACGGAACGCGCGGCCGTCTTCGCCATCTGTAGCCGCTTCAACAGGTTAGCTCTCGGGTCATCCGAACCGCTAATCTTTCCATCCAGCCCTCTCGATACTATTCTTTAGCGCTTCCAGGAGTCCCTGATTCGGGTTTCCCGGGTGTCTCGGTCATCCGTTCCAAGGAGCCCCTCACGTGGCGTCACCGCTGATTCAATTGACGCGGTCATCCGCCGCCCCCGAAACGGGGCGGGTGGAAGCGAACGCCGTGCCGTTCGAGAGAAAGCCGAGCTGGCTCAAGGTGAAAGCGCCGGGCGGCGGGAACTACGCCCGCTTGAAGACTCTGATGCGGGACCTGAACCTCCACACCGTCTGTGAAGAAGCCCGCTGCCCGAACATCGGCGAGTGCTGGGAACACAAAGCCGCCACGTTCATGATCCTGGGCGACGTCTGCACCAGGAATTGCGCCTACTGCGCGGTGTCCCACGGCACCCCCGCCCCGTTCGACCCGGTTGAGCCGGTGCGGCTGGCGGAGGCGGTGGCCCAGCTGGGACTCCAGCACGTCGTGATCACCTCGGTGGACCGGGACGACCTCCCGAACGGCGGGGCCGAGGCGTTCGCGGGCTGCATCACCGAAATCAAGCAGCGGCTCCCGGGCAGCTCGGTTGAGGTGCTGATCCCCGACTTCAAAGGTTCGGAGCGCGCGCTGCAAATCGTGATGGACGCCCGGCCCGACATCCTGAATCACAACCTCGAAACCGTGGAACGGATGTACCGACTGGCTCGGCCCGGCGGCCGCTATCCGCGGGCGCTGGAGCTGCTGGCCAAGGCGCGGCGCATGGTGCCCGACGGGCTCACCAAGTCCGGCATCATTGTCGGCATGGGCGAGGAATGGGACGAGTTGCTGGTGGCGATGCGGGATCTCCGTCGGTCCGACGTGAACATTCTCACGCTGGGCCAGTATCTCCGGCCGTCCGAAGGCCACCTCCCGATCGCCCGGTACTACACCCCGGACGAATTCAACGAATTGCGCCGCATCGGACTCGCGATGGGCTTCGACCACGTCGAGGCCAGTCCACTCACCCGATCGAGCTATCACGCCTGGGAACAGGTGGATCAGGCCAAAGCCATGAGGGCACTTTCATGACGACGACCGCCCCGGGCGGCAAGACCAGAGCGGTGGACCAGGCGACCCAGGCCCTCCATCGCGGCTACCTCCGGCAAATGCTGCTGATCCGCCGATTCGAGGAGAAGACCGGCGAGGCCTACTCGCTCGGCAAGATCGGCGGTTTCTGCCACCTCTACATCGGCCAGGAAGCCGTGGCGGTCGGCGCCATGGCTACGCTCCGCCCTGACGACCACGTCATCACCGCGTACCGCGAACACGGCCAGGCGCTGGCTCGCGGGCTCTCGGCCCGCTCGGTGATGGCGGAGTTGTACGGCAAGGCGACGGGCTCATCCGGCGGCAAGGGCGGCTCGATGCACATCTTCGATGCGGCCAAGGGCTTCCTCGGCGGACACGGAATCGTCGGGAGTCACATTCCGCTTGCGGCCGGCGTGGCCTTCGCCCACAAATACCGCGGCGGTGACCAGGTCTGCCTCTGCTTCTTCGGCGAAGCGGCTGCCAACATCGGCGCGTTCCATGAAACGCTCAACATGGCGGAACTCTGGGACCTCCCGGTGGTCTTCGTGATCGAGAACAACGGCTACGGCATGGGCACAGCCGTGGCCCGTGCCGCCGCGATCACCAACTTCGCCGACCGTGGCGCGGCCTACGGGATGGCGTCGGAACAGGTGGACGGCCAGAACGTGCTCACGGTGCGCGAGGCCTTCGACCGGGCCGTGGCCCGGGCCCGGAAGCAGAGCAAGCCCACGCTGCTCGAAATCAAGACCTACCGGTACGTCGGTCATTCGATGTCGGACGCGGCCCACGGCACCTATCGCTCCAAGGAAGAGGTCGATCAGTACCGCCAAAAGGACCCGATCGCGATCCTCGAAGATCTCATGCGGGCCGCAGGTTACTGGGACGACGCCCGGCATCAGGCGCTCGACGCCGAGGTCATGGCCGAAGTCGCGGACTCCGTCACGTTCGCCGAGGAGTCGCCCGATCCGGACCCCTCCGCGCTGTTCCGGGACGTCTACGCCGAAGAGGGGCACACCTGATGGCCACGCTGACCTACCGCGACGCGCTGAACCAGGCGCTCCGCGAAGAGATGCTCCGCGACGATCGCGTGTTCCTGATGGGCGAGGAAGTGGCCCAGTACGACGGCGCTTACAAGGTGAGCCGCGGGCTGCTCAAGGAATTCGGACCCAGGCGCGTGGTGGATACGCCGATTGCGGAACTGGGCTTTACCGGCATCGGGGTTGGCGCCGCAATGGTGGGGCTCCGCCCGATCATCGAGATGATGACCTGGAACTTTGCCCTTCTCGCCATCGACCAGATCGTCAACTCGGCCGCCAAGATGCGCTACATGTCGGGCGGCCAGATCGGCATGCCGATCGTGTTCCGCGGTCCCGGCGGCGCTGCCCTGCAGCTGGCGGCCCAGCACAGCCAGGCGTTCGAGAGCTGGTACGCGCACATCCCGGGCTTGAAGGTCGTGGCGCCGGCCACGCCGGCGGACGCTAAAGGGCTCCTCAAGGCCTCGATCCGGGACGACAACCCAGTCGTCTTCATCGAAGGCGAGATGCTGTACAACCTGAAGGGCGAAGTTCCGGAGGATGACCACGTCGTGCCGATCGGCGTCGCCGACATCAAGCGGGCCGGCAAGGACGTCACCATCATCTGTCATTCCAAGACCGTCGGCCCGGCGCTCAAGGCGGCCGAGGCGCTCGCGGCCGAGGGCATCGACGCCGAAGTGATCGACCTGCGAAGCATCCGTCCGCTCGACACCGAGACGATCTTGAACTCCGTCGGCAAGACCAATCGGTGCGTGGTGGCCGAAGAGGGCTGGGCCTTCGCCGGGGTGGGCGCGCAGGTCGTCGACACCATTCAGCGCGAGGCGTTCGACTCGCTCGACGCGCCGATCCTTCGGGTCACCGGCGCGGACGTGCCGATGCCCTACAACAAGCATCTCGAGCGGGCCGCCAAAGTGGACGCCTCCAAGATCCAGGACGCTGCCAAGAAAGTGCTGTACCTCTGATGGCCACCAAGATCGTGATGGAAGCGCTCTCGCCGACGATGGAAGAGGGCCGTCTGGTCGAGTGGAAGAAAACCGAGGGCGACGCGGTCAAGGTCGGTGATGTGCTGGCGGAGGTCGAAACCGACAAGGCCGTGATGGAGCTGGTTGCGCGCGCGGCGGGCACGCTGCTCAAGCAGGCGGTGGCGGCGGGCACCACGGTGCCGGTCTCGAACCTGGTTGGCTGGATCGGTCAGCCGGGTGAGGCGATCGACGGTGAGGCCGCGGCTCCAGCCGCGCCGGTCGCCCCGACCGCGGCCAAGGCTCCGGCGCCGGCCCCAGCGGCTCCGGTGAGCACGGCCGCGCCGGTTCCGATTGCGGAGGGCCGCGTGAAGGCGTCGCCGCTGGCCCGGAAGATGGCAGCGGACAAGGGCGTCGATCTCGCCCGCGTGGCGGGAACCGGTCCGGAAGGCCGGGTCGTGAAGCGGGATGTGGAATCGGCTCCCGTGGGTGGGGCGGCCGCTCGGCCCGGGTTCGTCGCCAAGCAAGAGACCGGCCCCGCGTACACCGACACCCCGCTCACCCAGATCCGGAAGACCATCGCCAAGCGGCTGGTCCAGTCGATCGGCCCGATCCCGACCTTCTACCTCACCACCGAAATCGACATGGAGCGGGCCGCGGATCTCCGCGAGCAGATGAAGGCCGTGAACGGCGACCAGGGCAAGATCTCCTTCAACGACCTCGTGGTTCGCGCCGTAGGCTTGTCGCTGGCCCAGCACACCGCCTGCAATGCCTGGTGGCAGGACGACTCGATCCGCTACTGGAACGAGGTCCACATCGGGATGGCGGTCGCCGTGCCGGATGGGTTGATCACACCGGTCATCCGCAACGCCGACCAGAAGTCGCTGTTCGAGATCGGTGCCGAGTCGAAGGTGCTCGCGGGCAAGGCCCGGGAGCGAAAGCTCAAACCCGAGGAGTACACCGGCTCGACTTTCTCGATCTCGAACCTCGGCATGTTCGACATCGAGCATTTCACGGCGGTGATCAATCCGCCCGAGGCCGGGATCCTGGCCATCGGGTCGATCGCGCCGGTGCCGGCGGTGGTGGACGGCGAGGTGGTGCCGCGGAAGCGGATGCGAGTCACCATGTCCTGCGATCACCGCGTCATCGACGGCGCCACCGGCGCCGAGTTCCTGAAAACGCTCAAATTGCTGCTGGAGAATCCAGCGGCGCTGCTGTAGCGCTTCACTGACCTTACGGAGAACACCGTGGCGACTTTCGACGTCATCATCCTCGGCGGCGGCCCCGCCGGTTATGTCTGTGCCATCCGCGCCTCGCAGCTCGGCCTCGCGACCGCGGTGGTCGAGAAGGAGAAACTTGGCGGCGTCTGCGTCAATATCGGCTGCATCCCGACCAAGGCCCTGCTCCACAGCGCGGCGGTGGCGAATCTGGTCTCCCATGATCTCAAGGGTCTGGGCGTCGAGGTCGCCTCCGTCAAGACCGACTACGGCGTGGCCATGAAGCGGTCCCGCCAGGTGTCGGAGCAGAACTCGAAGGGCGTCGAGTTCCTGATGAAGAAGAACAAGGTCACGGTCATCAAGGGCATGGGAACGCTCCTGCCTGGCAAGAAGGTCAAGGTGGGCGACGAGACCCACACGGCCACCAAAGCAGTCGTGATCGCCACCGGCTCCCGGGTGAAGGGCATCCCACAAATCGGACTCGAGATCAACAAGACCACCGTGATCAGTTCCGATGAGGCGCTATTCCTGGAGAAGGCCCCGCCCACGATCGCGATCGTGGGCGCCGGCGCGGTGGGCTCCGAGTTCGCCGACATCTTCAATGCCTTCGGCTCGAAGGTCACGCTGGTCGAGGCCCTGCCGCGGATCCTCCCGATCGAGGACGCCGAGTGCGCCGACGCGCTGACCAAGAGCTTCAAGAAGCGAGGCATCGTGGTGATGGCGGGAGCCAAGGTCATGAAGGCCACCGTCGGCGCCGCGGACGTGACGCTCGAGCTGGAGGTGGCGGGCAAGGCAGAGAAGGTCACGGTCGAGAAGGTGTTGATGGCGGCGGGCCGGGCCGTGAACACCGAGAACATGGGGTTCAAGGAAGCCGGGGTGCAGCTCACCGACCGCGGCTTCGTGAAGGTGAACCTCGCCACACTCGAGACGACGGCGCCCGGCGTCTACTGCATCGGCGACGTGGCCGGCCCGCCGATGCTGGCGCACAAGGGAAGCCGCGAGGGCGTGGTGGTGGCCGAGCGGATCGCGGGCCACAAGCCGCACGCGATCAAGTACGACAACATTCCGAGCGTCACCTACTGTCATCCGGAAGTGGCCAGCATCGGCATGACCGAAGAGCAGTGCAAGGAGAAGAAGCTCGACTACCAGGTCGGGCGATTCCCCTTCAGCGCCAACGGCCGGGCCCGGGCCTCAAATGAGACCGAGGGCTTCGTCAAGATCATCCGGGACAAGAAGTACGGTGAGATCCTGGGCGCGCACATCGTGGGCGGGCACGCCTCGGAGATGATCCACGAGCTGGTGGTGGCGCGGGAGAACGAGTCCACGGTCGAGGAAGTCGATCTGGCCGTGCATGCGCACCCGACCCTGTCGGAAGCGATCGCGGAGGCCGCGCTCGATTCCATGGGTCGGGTCATGCACACCTGAGGCTCCGGTGGCCTTCCGGAAGTTCGTGGACCGCGAGGGCCACGAGTGGGAAGTGCGGCCGAGGTCGCGGAGCGAGTGGGACCTCGAGCCGGCGGGAGTGAATCCGGGGAAGGCGCGGAGTGTGGCGTCTCCGGGGTACGAGAAGGACCCGTACGAGTTGAGCAAGGAGGAGCTGCAACTGCTCCTCGATCAGGCCCGCCCTCCGAAAGCCCGACAGATCAAGAATCCGTTTGGCGACTGACACCGAACGACGGACGAGGTCGCCTCAGGAGCCTGCCGTGCCGCAACGCAATCTGAACGTCAACGATCCACTCGAAGACTTCGCCCGGCGCTCGATTACGCTAGTCGGCGCGACCAAGCTGGTCTACGTGGCGGGCGGCGGGCCGGCCGTGATCGTGATGGCCGAGATGCCCGGCATCTCGCCCCACGTCGCCCGGTTTGCGCGGTGGGTGCGCGACGCCGGTTTTACCGTGTACCTGCCCCACCTGTTCGGGGTCGACGGCGCCGTGCCGACCATTCCGCGTGGCCTGGTCACCATGATCCACGGCTGTATCAGTGCGGAGTTCAAGGCGTTTTCCGCCAACTCCTCGGGTCCCGTGACCCTGTGGCTGCGCGCCCTGTCTGCCCAGGCCCACCAGGAGTGCGGCGGCCGTGGCGTGGGCGCCATCGGCATGTGCTTTACCGGCAACTTCGCGCT
>JANXXJ010000128.1 GCA_025350665.1 Gemmatimonadota bacterium
CCCGATGGTGAACGACTTTCTCGACGCCAAGCCGTAGCCATGCTACGGTCACGGAGTCCGGCGCGGTGACCCGTCCCCCGCCGACGGAGACTACGAGGTCCGCCGGCGGCGGCGGGCGACCGGGCATCGCGCGGGCGGCACCCGGCAAGGACGCCGAGCTTTGCCGCCCGGCCTCCTCGGATAACTGCCACTGGACCCGCCCGTTCCGCCCCGAGGTACGTCTGACTCCGCAGGTTGGCCGCCTGGGCATCGCCCCAGCTCCGGCGGTCTCGCCACCGAGACCAGCGCTCGAGCGCCTCGGGTGAAGCCAGGGCGGAAGGAACAGCATCAGGTCCCCGCGCCCGCCCCAATCGAGACTGCAGGGTGGCCGCCGGGCCGGCGGTCCCCCGGCGGACGCCGCCCATCGGTGCGCCGAGCATCATGCCCCCGGTAGTGGGTCCCAAAGAACCGCGTGAATGTTGCCATCACCGAAGACCATGTTACCAACCACCTGCTGGCACATATTGATTGCAAAGGGCGCCGCGGCCACCCCGCCGGGCAAGAGGGGCAGCGACATGACTGCGCCGGTACCGCTGACAACAAAGGGCAACCCTTTGGCCGACAGTATGGTGGCCGACCCAAGGTCGTTGATGTCGAGGGCCGACCCGGCCATGAAGCTTTGCCAGTTCCCGCTCGGGGCTCGAATCGCTGCCATCCCCTGGAAAGCACCCGCGATGAATTGAGAGTTGTTGATTCCCTTCCCGTCACCCGGACCCAGGTCCGACATACCGCCGACGATACCGCCCCTGGCAACTCTGTACGGATAGGTCCAGAGGAATGCCCTGCCCACACCGCCGGTTGAAAGAGTTCCGCTAACCACACCCGCATCGTTGATATCCAGCGCGTCGCTCTCGCTGGCCCCGAGCGCTCCGAGATCTTGCAAGTTGGGTGATCGGGCGGCGTCCCAGATGAAGGCATGGATCGCCCCGCTCGCCGTTCGGGCTTGACCCACTACCTGAGCCGATTCGTTGAGGGCCCGTGCGATGCTGAATGGCCCGCCGAGCGTGCCGAGCCGAAAGACGGATCTTGGCGAGCCGGACGACCAGAGAGTGGCCTGGTTGACCGTGCCGCTGGTGGATCCCACGATCACGCCGTGGTTGTTGATATCCGTCGCGTCGCCGGAGACCGATCCGGAGGGCAGCGGGAGGGCCGTCATCGTCCCGCCCGCCGGTCGGACGAAAGGCACCTGATTTCCAGATGCGTTGACGGCGGACCCGACGATGTCGCCCTGATCGTTGATCCCGGAGGCTTGGGTGAACCCGAAGATCTCCCCGCCCGGGAGGGAACCAAGGTCAGTGACGGTATATCGCGACGGCACCGGAATACAAATCGGCGGTCCCGCGAGCGGCCGCCCAACGGTGACTGGAGCCTCCGTTGGAGCCAAAGGCGTCGGCTCGGCGCAGGCCGCGAGGCCGGCGATCAGACTGAGGAGTGTTCCGCTGGTTTTGAGTCGGAGTGATACGGTGATTCGGGTCATGGAGTCCTCGATCGTATAGGTATCGTCGGGATTGGCGAATGGCCGGGCGCTCAGGGGCACCGTGACGGGACCCAGAGCCATGCGGCGCCCGAGCCCCACCCCACGATTTCACACGACTGGTTGATGGAGAGCGCTCTCGCCGACTGGGTTGCAGGTACGTCAAGCGTGAGCGCGTATCCGGCGGTCGGATCATCCCGATACACCCAGGGTGTTGTGACACCATTGACGTCCGCCACCCCGACCGCGACGCCGCTGTCGGTCACGGCCCGAAGCTCCGTCGCGCTCCAATACGGGGTGGGCCCATAGACCGACTCGCCGCCCGGAGGAGTCCACATGGAAGCCCCGAAAACAGCCGTCCCCGGGTTCACCTCGTCGAAGCCGACAATCCGCCGCCCGTTCGGGCTCAATCCATAGGCGCGGCCTTCGAAACCGAAACCGGGCGGCGACAGAATTTGCGGGGCGCCGCCACCGACCCGCCATCGAACGGCGACCAGCCCGTGAACCCCGTCGTTTGCGGCGCCCACGATCCAGCGTCCATTGATGTCGTACGCCTGGGTTTGCTGGACGCCGAATGACCCGAGGCGGGTCAGACCAGTGGGCGCGGTGAGTGGGCGCCAGAGAAAGGCGACTTGAGCTCCGCCGCCGTCGAGACCCCAGCCCACTACGTCTCCCTGGTCGGAGACCGCAAACGCATGGGTGTTGACGGAAGGGAGCGAGTCCGAAACGATGGGCAGCGATCTGGCATCGGGCCAGAATGCCGTCCGGGAGATGCCGTTCCGGTACGACATGCTGCCCACGATGTAGCCGCTGTTCGAGATCCCGTAGGCTTGCGAGCCGACCGCGCGCGGGGCGAGCGGCAACCAGGCGACCGCGCCGGTGAGCCGTCGAAGCCATCCTCTGTCTCCCGTCGAGGTCGTCGACCACCCGACGACCTCGCTCCCGTCGTTGATCTTCCAGGCGTACGAGTTGCCTGGCACCGGGCTGATATCGATCACCTTCCAGCGAGGTGGCGAGCCGAAACCGACCAGGTTGAACGCCGAGGCGGGTGGGGACGGGTCGGCCACGTCGTTCCCGCTGCAGGCTCCGAGCAGGAAAGACAGGGCAAGGCCTGTGGGGATGAATCGCGGCTTCATGAGCTCCTCCAGATTGGTGGATGATCAACCAATTGACGGACGCACCTTAGGACATCCCCGTCAGGCGGGATTCAGCATCCGTCATTCGGGCATCATTTGCCGTCGTGAGTTGGGCGGGCTGGGTTCTTGGGAGGGTGGTGAAGGGGTTTGGTGTTGACGACCCAACCCGATTGCGGCCAAGGAGTTGGCGCGGCGGCGTTCGGTCTCAGTTCCGCCGTTGCCCCCTCATAGAGTCCTTCATACATACCGGATGGTGTTGCCGTTTCGGATGTTGTCGATCGGGTTCTTGTCCAGAACCGGAAGAGTGATGAACCGGTGCATCAGCATGCCAAACTCCGACGTGGGTTGTGATGCCACGCAGCCGCTGGGCGCATTGCATCTCCCGACGACCGATCCTCCGGGAAAATAGCCCGGGACCAACGGTGGACCACCACCCGACCCGATGGTAGGTTGGAATGGGAGATCCTACCGGTCCATGTAACGGTGACGGGGCAATGACATCAGATGACGTGATGACGCAGTTGGAGAAAGCCGGCTCGGCGCAGGCCCGCAAAACCTATGGGCGTCACGGCGTCAGGAGCCCGATGTTCGGCACGAGCTACGCCGCCCTCGGCAAGCTGGCCAAGACCATCAAGGCCGACCAGGCGCTGGCCGAGAAACTTTGGGCGACGGGCAACCACGACGCGATGATCCTGGCCACCATGGTCGCCGATCCCAAGACGATCGGCCGGAAGCAACTCGATCTCTGGGCCAAAGTGGCAGACAACTACGTGCTCTCCGACGCCATCGGGCGCCTCGTCTCGAGGACGCCCGACGCCCGGGCCACCGCGGAGGCCTGGGCCAAATCGGACGGCGAGCATGTCGGCCAGTGCGGCTGGACCGTCCTCGCGATCCTGGCCGGCGGCGGTGACACGTTGTCGGAGGCCGACTGCCTGGCTCTCCTTGGCCGGATCGAGAAGACGATCAAGACCGCGAAGAACCGGGTCCGTCACTCGATGAACAGCGCGTTGATTGCGATTGGCGGACGGTCCGCCAAGCTCCGGACCGCAGCCCTTGCCGCCCACCAGCGGATCGGCAAGGTCGAGGTTGACCATGGCGACACCGCCTGCGTCACCCCCAGTGCGGACACCTACATCGCGAAAATCTGGGCCCGGAAGAAGGCCTGAGTCCGGGTGCTAACCGGGGCGACGGCGGCTGGCCTTCCGCGCGGGCCGGCGCCCGGCCCGGGTGCGCTCGACAGGAGTCTGCCAGAGACGAAAACCGCCGATGAACGCGTTGGCGTTGTCCCCCAGGCGGGCATGGGGTGGCAGGCTCTTGAGCTTGCGGGCGTTCCCGCCGCCGAGCACGACGTAGTCGCAGATCAACGCCGCACGGAGCAGTTCCGCCACCTCGTGCACGTGGCGTTCCCAGCGCCGGCGGCCGTTCCGTTCGAGGCCGGCAACACCGAGGTACTCCTCGAAGGTCTTGCCGTTGCGGTACGGCAGGTGGGCCAGCTCGGTCGGGGTCAGGTGGCCGTCGTCGACCACCGCCGAGCCCAGTCCGGTCCCCAGCCCCAGGAACAGCATCCGGCCCCCGGCGTAACTGCCTAACGCTTGCATGGCGGCGTCGTTGATGACCCGGACCGGGCAGCCGAAGGCCCGTTCGAAGTCGAGCCGCACCCAGCCCCGGCCCAGATGATACGGCTCATGCAGTGGTTTGCCATGCACGATCGGCCCGGGAAAGCCGACCGACAGGACGTCATAGTGCCATCCCTCGGTCGCCGCCTTGACGAGTTTGACCATCGCCGCCGGAGTGAGGGTCGGCCCCGAGTCGATCTTGACCGGCGTATGCCGGCCGGTGGCAAGCAGCTTGACGTGGGTGCCGCCGACGTCGAGGACCAGAACCTTCATACCGGATTGCTCCAGCCGCCCACTGCCGCCGGCAGCAAATCGGCCTCCGGCGGCCCCCAGCTTCCGGAAGGGTAGGGCGTCGGAGCCCGCGATGACTCGAGCAGCGGGTCGATGATGCCCCAGGCCGCCTCCACCACATCCTGCCGGGCGAACAGGGTGGCGTCCCCGTTCATCGCGTCGCCGAGCAGGCGCTCGTAGGCGTCCATCTCGTCGGCCGAGTGCTGCCGGGCCAGCGAAAGCTCGGTGGCCTGACCGGCCATCCCCTCGCCGGGGCGTTTGGCACTCACCCCGAGTCCGATGACCACATCCGGCCCGAGCCTGAAGCGGACGTGATTGCCCATGGACGGCGCCGCGTCCCGGAACACCACCTGGGGCGGCGCCTTGAGCTCGACTTTGACTTCCGTCGCCGTCGTTGCCAGTCGCTTGCCGGCCCGGATGTAGAACGGCACTCCGGCCCAGCGCCAGGAGTCGATCTGCAGCTTCACGGCGGCAAACGTCGGCACCTTGGAGTAGGCGGCCACCCCGGGTTCGGCCCGATATTCCTCGAACTGGCCCAGCACCAGATCGGAGGGGCGCATCGGCTGGATCGACCGGAGGATCTTGGCCTGCTCGTCCCGGATGGCCTCCTGATACGAACTGCTCGGCGGTTCCATGGCGAGAAAGCCGACCACCTGCAACAGATGGTTCTGGATCACGTCGCGGATGACGCCGGCTTCCTCGTAAAATTTGCCCCGGCCCTCCACCCCGAACGACTCGGCCATCGTGATCTGGACATTCTCGACGTAGTGCCGGTTCCAGATCGGCTCGAGAAACGCGTTGGCGAAGCGGAAATAGAGAAGGTTCTGGACCGCCTCCTTGCCGAGGTAGTGGACGATCCGGAAGATCGACTCCTCCTCGAACCGGGCGTGGAGCGTCGCGTTCAACGCCCGGGCCGATGCCAGATCCCGACCGAACGGTTTCTCGAGCACCACGCGGGCGTTGGTCGTGCAGCCGGCCGCCGCCAGGCCTTCAACCACGGCGCCAAAGAGCGAGGGTGGAATGGCGAGGTAGAAGAGCGGGCTGGTCGCCCCGTCGAGGGCCGTGCGGAGGCGAGTAAACGTTTCGGCTTGCCGGTAATCGCCCTGAACGTACGACAGCGAAGCGGCGAGGGCGGCAAAGGCCGTGTCGTCCACCCCGCCGCCGTGT
The DNA here is from genome assembly GCA_025350665.1 of Gemmatimonadota bacterium. GTDB lineage: Bacteria > Gemmatimonadota > Gemmatimonadetes > Gemmatimonadales > GWC2-71-9 > SHZU01. Next base: position 5,724 of record JANXXJ010000128.1, read on the forward strand.
TCCGTGATGCTGGCCCGGGCCCGCTCCACCAGCTGGGTGTTCGAAAAATCCGATGACGCCACGCCCACGACCCGGGCCTCGAGCACCCCCCGCTTGGCCATGGAATGCAGCGCCGGAAAGATCTTCTTGTAGGCGAGGTCCCCGGTGGCGCCGAAGAACACCAGGGCGTCCGAGCGGCCCGTGGTCACGAGGCCGGTTTCTCCACGTGGCCACCAAACTGGAAGCGGAGCGCCGACAACAACCGATTCTGGAAATCCGCTTCGCCGCGCGACGTGAACCGCTCGAACAGGGCGGCTGAGAGGACGTGGACCGGCACGGACAGATCATTCGCGGCGGCCAGCGTCCAGCGGCCTTCGCCGGAATCGGACACCCGACCGCCGAACTTGGCCAGCCCGGGGTCCGCGGCCAGCGCCTGCGCCGAGAGATCGAGGAGCCAGGACGGGATCACGCTGCCCCGACGCCAGAGTTCAGCGATGCCGGCCACGTCGAATTGATATTGGTAATGTTCCGGGTGACGAAGCGGCGTGGTTTCGGCGTCCACCTCCCGCGCGTGAACTCCCGCTCCCGCATGCGCCAGGATATTGAAGCCCTCCGCGTACGCCGCCATCGAATACGGCATGATGGCGGCG
>JANXXJ010000171.1 GCA_025350665.1 Gemmatimonadota bacterium
CGATTTGCTCGAGCAGGGCGCCGACGGCAACTATCTCCGGTCCATCGTGAAGGTGACCAACCCGGAGCGGTACAACCTGGTCGCGGGCGACTACTTCGTCTGACCCCGTGATGGTGAACCCCGGCAAGGAATCACTGGCACGCGCCTATGCCCGCGTCCTGGCACTGGCTGGTCCGGTGGCCGTCGGGGTCATCGCCGCGCTCGATCCCCGTTGGCTGCTGCAGCCATGGGTGGCCGTCGTGGTGGCGGTGGCGGTGATGGTGTTGCGCGCCGCCCCGGTTCGGCTCAGCAAGTTCTCCTATCTCAATCAGACCTCGGTTGTCGTTCTGGTCGCGGCCTTGACCGTTCCGGCCTCGAGTGCCGGCATCGGCATCCTGGCCGGCGTCCTGATCGGAGACCGACTGGTGCTCCGGAAGACGTGGCTTGCCTCGGTGGTCAACGCCGGCCGGGAGGCGATCGGGTTTGCCGTGGCGTTCGGCTATTACGCGGCGGCCCTCCGCTGGGTCGGTCTGGACCAGATGCAGCTTGAGTTCCTGCCGGCGGGGGCGGTGCTGGTCGGGACCTATTTCTTCGTCAGCCGGGTCCTGTTCTACTTCTCGCTGGCGGTCCGCGGAAAACTGAGCCCGACCGATCGGGCCTTCCTGCTGCGGTGGGAAGTCGTGGCCTTCCTCGTCGCCATGCTCGCCGCGGCGGTGGCGCTCTGGGCGATCAGTTCGCTGGCCCCAGCCGGCTGGATTCCGGTCGGCGTGGCGCTGGTGGTCCTCGGGTTTCTCACCCGGATGCTGCTCGAAGAGGCAATCGCCGCGGAGGACCTGAACAAGGTCCACATGATGCAGTCCACCATCACGAGCAACGTGAGCCTCAGGCTTTCCTTCGAGCAGCTCGAGGAACTGGCGTACCGGCTGCTCGACTGGGGTGACTTCCGGGTCTATCGCATGGCGCCGGGCCCGGTGCTGGCATATCGCGCCCGCAGCGGACGTCCGGGCCGCGGGGATCCGGACCCCGGCCTGACCCCGGTGCGCAACCAGGCGATCGAGCGCGGCGAGACGGTCGTCATCGAAGACACGACCCAGCGGCAGGGCCTCGAACTCGGTGATGACGTGCGGACCGTGGTGATCCATCCGTTGCGGTTCGCCGATCAATCGTTAGGCACGCTCGAACTGGAACACCACAAGCGCTATCACTACGGGACCCGCGATCTCACTGCGATCGGCGCCATCGCGAGTCAGATCTCGACCGCCATCCACATCGCCGAGCTCCGGCGCCCTCTGTTCGACACCGTCGAGCAGATCGGCTCCCAGTCCCAGGCCCTGGCCCGGGCCACGAACTCGCTCCGGACCTCTGCCAACGCCCTCGCGGCGGCGTCGGACAACATGCGCCGGGAAGCGGCGACCCAGGAGGCGTTCGCCCGCAACGGGCTTGAGGCCACGACCCAGCTGTCGTCGCGGGCCGAACGAGCGGCGTCGGGTGGCGCCCGCGCAGCCCGGGTGAGCCAGCGAGCCGCGGCGGACGCGGCCAAACACCGGGCCGGGATCGGCGAGGCCATTGAGCGTCTGCTCCGGGTCCAGGTCTTCGTGGCGGACAGTTCCCGCCAGGTGGCTGCGCTTGGCGCCACCACGGCGCGGATCCGGGGCTTTCTCGAATCGACTCAGGAACTGGCCGAGCTGACCAATCTGATCGCGCTCAACGCCGCGATCGAGGCGAACCGGGCCGGAGAGGCGGGTCGCGGTTTCGCCGTGGTGGCCCAGGAAATCCAGAACCTGGCCATTCAGGGTGCCCAGGCGAGCGAGGAGGCCGCCCGGCTGGCCGCCGACATTACCCGGGAAACCGGTGGGATCGCCGAGCAGATGGCGCGGGGCGAAGAACTCGTGGCCGGGGTCGGTCAGGTGAGCAGCGAGGCGGTCCGGGCGCTCGATCTGATTGTGCAGGCCACTGTGGAAGCCGGAGAGCACGCCAGGGCAATCGCCGATTCCGAGTCGGAGCAGGAACAGGCCAGCCGGCGCCTCGCCGACCAGATCCGGAAAATCGCCGAGGGCGCCGTCCGGATGCGGGGCGAGACCGAGTCCCTGGCCGGGCAGGCGGCCGACGCGGGACGCGGCCAGACCGAACTCGATGCGGCGATCGTCGAATTGCAGCGGGTCGCCGGCGACCTCAAGAATCTGGCTCGGCACTTTGCGGTGGAGGGGTGATGCCCGCCAGCATTCCGGCCGAACTGCGTCCCACGATTCCGGCTTGGGCGGTCATGGGGCCGCCGCGGCTGGCCCATGTCGTGCGGGTCGCGCAGTTGGCCTCCGATTGGGCCTTTGCGATGGGCATGCCGGAGACCGAGCGGCAGCGCTGGCTCAAGGCGGTGTGGCTGCACGATGCCCTTCGGGACGCGGCGCCCGCCGACCTCGACCAGTGGGCCGGATCGACTCCCGGGCCGGTGTCGCTTCGCCACGGTCCCGCTGCCGCGAGCCGGGCCAAGGCGGAGGGCGAATCCGATCGCGGCGTGCTCGATGCCGTGCGCTATCACTCGATCGGCCTGGCGGAGTGGGATCTGGCGGGCCGGTCGCTGTATTGCGCCGATTTCCTGGAGCCCGGCCGGACGTTCGAGTCGGCCGCTCGGGCCCGGCTCGCCGAGCGGTTTCCGACCGACGCCGCCGGTGTGTTCGCCGAGGTCGTCCGGTGGCGGGTCCGCCATCTGGTCGAGTCCGGGTGGCCGA
>JANXXJ010000236.1 GCA_025350665.1 Gemmatimonadota bacterium
GGCCGCCACCAACCCCCAGGCGGCCCATGTCGGGCGGCCCGGGCCGGACCAGGAATTCCGGATTTCCCCAAGGCCCAAACCCGCAAACCAGAGCGCAAGCCCGGGAACCAGCAGCGGACCAGTTCGTCCCGCGAGGGCCAGCAGCACCAGGAATGCGCCGGCGACCACCGCCGGGCCTGAACGGACGAAGTTCCGGTCCCGAATGGCGATCACGAGCAACCCGCCGGCCAGGGCCGTGGGCACCACCTGGGTCACCTGCCAGGCCCACGAGAAGACCGATCCGTGGCCGAGATGCAGGAGTCCCACCGGGAAAAAGGCATCGGTGTAGGCGGTGCGGCCACGGCGTCGCCCGGCACCAAGGATCAGCGCCGCAGCGAGTCCGGCCACGACGGTCACGCTCAGGGCCATCGCGACGCGGACGTCGCCACCGCCAACTTGCTGCAGTCCAACCAGCACCGCGCGCGACAACGGCCCCGAGTCGCCTGACCCGCCCCGGAGCACCCAACCGACCGGAATCGATTCAGGAGATCCGGCCGGCGGAATGACGAGCCAGTCATGTCCAAACGGCATGGGGCGCGCGGTCACGGTCACGAACCATGCGGCCGCTCCCACCATCGCCAACCAGATGCTCCAGACGACGAGCCGAGCCGCTCCGTCCGTGGGGGGGCGAGTCGGAGACGGGGCTACAGGGGCGTCGGGAACGGGATAAATCAGAAATGGGTTGACGGGGTCAGCGACCTGTCGCCTGAACCATCGGTGCGGCATCGGTCGCTCGGCGTGGTGGGTTTTCAAATATATGCCCTTCCACCACGCCGAGCGCCACTGCGGCATCTATCTCGATCTCAATGCCATTCGTGGGCGCCCACGTCATAGGCGACGCCGAAGGGCAGGGCACCGGCGTAGAAGTCCGTGGTCCCTGCAGCGACCCCGAACCGGGCACTCAGATTGAGGCCCCGGTCAATCAGCGGCGACGTGCTTGCGAGCCGGTATGCCTGCATGGCGGAAAGCAGCGTGGCGTTGCCCACGGTCCCGCCGCTGCCGGGATTGACCAGCACCGGATTGGCTTCGATGCCGAGTCGGGTTCCACTCAGCATCTCCTGGGTCGTGGCCGTCTCCCAGGGCGTCACGCCGGCGTAGTTCGCGGTACCCCACATCACCTGGTTGGCGAGCCCGCCGGAGTAGTAGCTGTTGCCTTCGAACCGGAGGCCGATCGCCCCGGCGAGTTCCCCGGCCAACACCTCGACCACCCGCAGACTGCCCGTCACGTCAAGAATGTTGTTCCTGAAGTGGACGCCGTTGACGTAGTTGGCGCTGATCCCCGCGTTGTGGATCAGGACGGCCCGAGGCAGACCGGTGGCCGCCGGCGCGACGTAGACCGTGTTGTTGAAGATCTCGGCCGACCGCACTTCGCCCCACACCGTGATCGCCCCGGGGCTGTTCTTGCGGCCGTCGTTCTCGCTCACGTTGTAGCGGATGGTGTTGCCGGTATGATTGACGTTGAACGGGGCCTGAGCCAGCAGAATTCCCGGTCCGTCGTTCCCATGGGAGTAGTTGTACTGGATCGTCGAATAGCGGGTATTCTGGTCCAGGTCGAACCCGCCGCCGTCGGCCGTGCCGCCGGTCCGGTTGTTGTACGATTCGTTGTACTGGATCGTGACGTGATCGGCATCATAGACCCAAATTCCGACCGGGCCCGCGGCCGCCGTACAGAGCGTGCCGTTGCTCCAGGCCAGCGATCGCTCAATCGTCCCGCCGGTCACCCCGCTCATCACGATACCGCTCCCGGACGGACCGGCGGTGCCGCTCTTCCCCGGGTTGTTGTAGGCCCGGAGATACCCGAAGTAGACGTTGCGGTTGGCGTAGGGTGACTGGGCGAAGGTCATGAACCCCGCGTTGGTATTCCGGTGCGCGGATGAATTGGTGACCCGCACGTTCGAGAACCCGGTCAGGCCGTTCCAGGTGCCGATCACCACACCGTAGTTGCCGAACTCCCGAACATCCAAACTGTCGATTCGGATATAGTCGAGGGTGACGCCGCCCGCGAGATCCGCGAAGATGTTCACGCCGCTGCCGGTGTTGGTGGCGTTGCCGGATCCGATCAGATTCAGACTGACGATCTCGAACCCGGCCGTGTTGTAGAGAGAGATCGCATCCCCCCGGCCGGCGTTGATGGTGGCCCGGCCGGTCCCATAGCTGGTGACTCGAATCGGACTCGCCGCGGTGCCTTTGTCGGACGCGTCGAACGAGAGCCGGCCCGAGAAGGTGGCCCCACCCTGGAACGCGATGACCTCCCCGGGAGCGAACGCCCGACCATTGACGTTCGCCAATGTGCGCCAAGCTTTGCTCGACGAGGTGCCCGAGTTGTTGTCATTTCCAAGGGGGCTCACATAGTACGTCGTGGTCATGCCGGAGACGGCGAGCGAGGGGGCGTCTGGGGGCTGGTCAGACCGAGGCTCGATCCCGACGGGGTCGGCGCAGCCCGCGACAGTGGCCAGCGCAAGCATCGCCAAGAGGCTGGCCCCATAAGAGTTGCGAGAAGAGGTCGGGCGCTCCGCGAACCAACGGCGAGTGGAAACCATCCGGTCGGACTCCGTCACTGAGGTCAAGCTGATGCTTCGAACACGGCGATTGATATAGCCAATATCGCCCGACTTGGTGGCGATATCCGTGCCGACGCCGAAGTGCAATCGATTGCGCGGAAGCAAGGTGGATAAACCTAGAGGACGACCATGAGCGACTGGCGAGCACAGGGGATCAGGCTGGGCGGGCCTTCGCGTGCCGCATGGCGCGGGCAATAGAGAAGGGGATGTGGCTCTTGAACCAGCGCGACAACGCGGAGCGGAGTGGGAGCCCGCCCTTACGCCGAGCGGCTCGCCAACGAATCCGGGCGGCGACCATCTCATTGTTCAGGTAGAGGCCGTCTCCGTACGACACGAGCACCGCCGCTTCCGACGCATCGAACCGAGATTCCGATCCTGGACGAGCCCGGGTCCGGTGTTTCTCCAGGACCCGGAGCAGCCCCTCATGCACCTCTCGCCAGTTGGCACTGGCTTGATCCGGATGGACCCGATAGAGCACGACCACCCGGTCTGTCGCGGCGATCGGCTCATCTCGGGCGATGCCCAACCACAGATCATAGTCCTCGCCGAAGCGCCAACCGGCGGCGAATCCGCCCTGACGGAGCACCAGGTCTTTCCGGACCAGCACCGTGGCCGGCGGGCCGAGTTGGCAATTCAGAATCATGGCGCCGTAGATATCCCCGGTCGCGAACCGTCCGGGGTGAACGTTCGCGAGCGGCGCCCCGGCGGCGTCGATATAGGCGAGGCGGCCCGCGGCCCAGGCCGATTCCGGATTCCGGTCGAGCGCGGTCCGGAGGGCCGCGATCGCATCCGGCGTGAGCAGGTCGTCGTCGTCGAGGAAGAGCAGCCAGACGCCGCGAGCCGCCGTGATGCCCGCATTGCGGGCGGAGGCCGGCCCTTGCCCCGGCCCGTCGACGGCCGTGACCGGAACGCCGAGGCGATGCGCCAGCGCCGTCACCTCCGGCGAGCGGGCGTCGTTGACGAGCACGATCTCCCAATCGGGGTCGGTTTGCGCGGCCACCGAGCGAAGGGCCGCCTCGAGGTACCGGACTCGGCCGCCGCACGGCACGATGACGCTCACCAGATCCCGACTCAAGGTGACCCCACCAGGCCGCGAAGGCACCCCAGGCGGTTGAACACACCTCCGAGTCCGTGGGCTGCCGCCGGCCAATCACCCAGCACAGTTGCCCGGACACAGTCCCCGAGGCTCCGCCCGAGTTCGCGCGGAATCGTCAAAGGAATCCCGAGCCAGCGGCGGCGCCCGACGAAGCCGCCGGATTGAGCGGTGCCATAGCCTTCCCAGAACCGGCGCCGGAGCAGGTATGCCAGGTGCAGACGCTCCCGCTCGACTGGGTGGCGGACCACCGCATCGGGGATATACCCGAACGGGATCCCGGTCGCGGCCAATCTGGCGAAGAAGGCCGTGTCCTCCCCGCCCACGAGTCGCCTGCCACGATGGCCCAACTGGGTCGAAAACGTCTCGGGGCCGGAAACGAGCCGCCGATGGACGGCCATGTTGCAGCCCACGGGAGGGGGATCGTCGACTCCGAGCCCACGCGCCGGGCCGGGGGGCATGAACGCGACGAACGCGATCCGCTCGAGCCGCGGGCCGTCCCTGGCTACCCACCGCGGCACCGTCTCGGGCCAGTTGGGGATGACCCGGCCGCCGCCGGCTGACATGCCTAACGCCTCCAGGCCGCCCGTGAGGCGGACGGCCCAGGCGGGGTCGACCAGGACGTCGTCGTCGGTGAAGAGAATCCAGTCGCCTCGCGCCTCCGCGATTCCCCGGTTGCGGGCGTAGGACTGTCCCAGCCTCGGCTCGCGAACCGCCCGGACCGGGTGAGGGCCGCAGGTGACGGCGGCGAGTCGGTCGCGGGTCTCGTCCGTGCTCCCGTTGTCGACGATCATGATCTCCAGGCCGCCAGGAGGGCTCACCTGGGAGGAAAGACTTGCCAGCGTCCGCGTCAGACTGGCCCACCGATTGTGGGTGCACACCACAATGGAGATCACGGCCGGCCGCTCCCGGCGAATTGTTCCCGATGTTGGCCGGCCAGCCCGTCGGCGGCGGCCGCCACGATGGCGTTGTCGCCGAGCGGGTCTTTCTCGATGCGGTAGGCCATGGTGATCCGTCTGTTCGACCGGTCAGGCAAGCTTGGCGACGAAGTCCGCGAACGAACCGGTGCCGTCGACTTCGATCCGGGGCAGGCCGAGCAAGGGATCGTCGTGGCGGGCCCGACCCCATCGGCAGGTGAAACCATACAGATACCCGACATGTCCGGCCATCTGCTGGACGACCGGGTCCGCGTCCCCGTAGGGGTAGGCAACGGCGGAGACCGGCCGGCCGAGTTCACGGGACAGGATCAGCCGCGAGCGCAAGAGTTCCCGGGCAGCCTCTTCGGGCGGGGCGGCGGTCAGCGACCGATGAGTGGCTGAATGGGAGCCAAACTCGACACCCTGGCTGGCCAGGTCGCGAATTTCCGCCCAATCGAGTAGCGGTACTTCGTCACGGTACATCCAATCCCAGGCGTTGGCCGTGCCGACCCGGTCGGAGACGATGAACATCGTCGCACCCAACCCATGGCGTCTCAGGACCGGCCAGGCGTGCTCAGCAAAGTCGCGGTAGCCGTCGTCGAAGGTGATGATCATCGCTCGCCCCGGCAGCGGCGTCCGGTAGTGAATGGCTTCCCGCCATTGGTCGGTGCTGACGGTGTAGAAACCACTGTCGGCGAGATAGCCCATCTGGCGGTCGAAGTCCCCGGGGCTCACGCGGTAGCGCCGGGTCCGAGGCGAGCCGGCTGGGGCGACCCGATGGTACATCAAAATCGGGAGCCGCCAGGTTTCGATCGGTGCTTCGGCTCGCGAGGCCGCGGCGGAAGCCGGCCGGAAGGTGGCCGCGACCGTTGCGATCGGCTCCGCGGAAGGAATCGCCTCGATCGACTCGGGCTCATGGCCTCGGGGCGCTTCGCCAGAGGATCGAGTGTCTTTCCGGAAGAGCTGAATCCGATAGTGCCGCGATTGGAGCTCCTTGACGAACCTGAGGTCCGGGTCGGCCGCGAAGGTCCGGCCGATGGTGAGGGCGCCATAGAGCAGGCCCCAGTCGAATCCCGGCTGATCGGGCGCGTCGACCGTCATGTTGGCATGAGCCAGGACCAGGACGCCCCCGAGGGCCAACGCGGCGGCCAGCTTCGCCGCCACGGTCGGCAACCGATCGAGCCCAACGAAGTAGAGGACCTCGCTGCACACGATCGCATCGAGGCCGCTCGGCAGAGGATCCACCATCAAATCGAGTCGTCGGAACTCGACGTTCGAGAGGCCGTCACAGCGCCGCTTGGCGCGATCGAGCGCCAGTTGGGAGATATCGCCAGCGACGAGCTGCCCGACCCTCCCTGCGAACATCTCGGTGAAGTCACCCTCGGCGCAGGCCAACTCCAGTCCTCTCCCGGCGGTGGCAGGAATCAAATCCAGCGTTTGCTGGTATTTGAGCTGTTCGTACGGGGAGCGATAAACCCAGGGGTCGCGACTCCTGGAAAAGATCGATTCGAAGTAGTGGCGATCGTAGCCTCTCGCCTGGGGCGCCGGATGGTCGGATCGGTCCGATCCGACCGGCTGCCCGAGCAATTCGGGGAGGTAGAGGATGCTGCCGGCTGCCGCTTCGTAACGAGAGAATGGCTGCCCCGTCTCCGCGGCGAGGGCGGCCACATCTTCGAGACACCCAAACGGCAGGTGGCCGCGCCGGCACACGGCCGTGCCGATCGCCCCGTGCGGATGTCGCCCGAGCAGCGCGCTGGTCTGCCCGGGGATGGGCTCGGCGTGAGGCCGGTCTGGCCTGGCCATCGCACTCGTCGCATTGCCCCGAGTCATCGCCGCCTCGGCCAACCGTTGTCGAAGGGTCCCTCTCGCGGCGAGCGGCCGACCCAAGAGGCCTTCACGAACCGCCAGCCGACAGAGCTCCAACCCGCAGGTCGTCGTGATTGCGGCCCGCAGCGCTTGGGCCGTCACGCGGCCGTCGGTGGCGGTTGCCGTGATCCAGCCGACAGGTACTCCGGCAATGCGACATTCGAAGGACGTCGTTGCGGTCTCGATGACGACGGTGGGGAGTGGCTCGGTCACTTCGATCGGGCCAACTGTTCCGACCAGTTCGGTCAACGGGAACTCGACCGCGGGATGGTTGGGATCGTAGAAATCCGCGACGGCAAAGGTCGGTAGCCCCCACAGTTCCTGGAGGAAGACGGTCCAACCGATCGCCTGCTGCAGCCAGTCGGTCGTGGCCGGCCAGGCCAGGCCCGCGGGCAACCAGGCGAGAAACACCTCGCCTCGGAGAATCGCGACGCCCTGACCCTCACGACGAAGCGTCAGATCGGCGCCATAAATCGACCCGGCGAAAAACCCTCCCAGCATTCTCCAGTGGACGTCGGCCGAGGCCGCATCAGCGATCACGGATCCTGGCACCATCCCGTGGAAGACCGCCAGCTCGGTGGCCCCGAGCCGGGTGCCACCCAGCGTCAGAGAAAGCCGGAACCGTTCGATGCCCGTTGGGGAAACCAGGTCGCGAATCGGCTCAGTCAGTTCGATCGAGTCTGTCCGAGTGGTGCCGACGGTGATCGCCCCGCTCTCGCGGGAGTGCCGCATGACCAGGTCGGCGATGACCAAGAGCGCGCGCCGTCCCAGCTGCGGGGCCTCACTTCGCCGTTCGAGCGCCGTCAGGTAGGCCTCGACCACTGGGGCGACCGAAGGCCAGAGGGGCACCATTTGGTCGGGCCGCAGACAGCGAGGCAAGAGGATGGCCTCGAAAAGGGCGCCTCCCACCACCACGGGGTCGAGGTTGGGGGCGAGCTCATGGTCGACCGGGCCGAGGAGGGAGACTGGGTCCTGGCCGCAGCCAATCTGGAGGCCGGCACACCAGCAGGCATACCCATAACGGACGGTGGGCAGCCCATCGGCCGGCAGCCCCCTCGCATGGGTTGGATCCGGGTGCTGAACCCGAGGATCCTCGCCATGCCCACGAGCGATGACGACGAGGCCATCACGGAGCATCCCCGCGGCATCGATCGAGAGCGAGGCCCCCTGCATTCGATATAGCGCGGAGATGTCCGGAACGGCCAGGAAGGTGGCGCCCGTCCGGGCGATCCGTTGCCAGAGATCCCAATCTTCACAAGTCGCCAGCGACTGGTCGAACCGGCCCACGGCCTCGACCACGGCTCGACGAACCAGGACTGAGTGGATGGGGAACAGGCTCCGCCGGCCCAGCTGGTGAAAGAGGTCACCCGACTGGTTGAAGTTGGCCGGATCGACCCGCGAGCCGTCGGGGGCGATCCGGGCCCAGCCGGAATAGGCGATCGCGGCAGTCGATTCCCGGTGGAGCACATCCGCCAGCCGTTCGAGGTGGGTCGGCGTGATCTCGTCGTCGGCATCGAGGAACAGCAGCAGCGGCGACCGGGCGGCGCCAATCCCGACGTTGCGGGCCGCGCTCACGCCTTGATGCGCACCGGCGATCAAGCGGATCCGCTGGTCCCGCAAGATGGCGGACCGGACCCGTTCGGCGGTGCCATCGGTCGACCCGTCGTCGACCACCACCACCTCCCAGGCCGCCATCGTCTGGGCCGCCAAGGCGGCGAGGGTCCGGTCGATCGTGGCGGCCGCCTGATAGGCCGGTATGACGACCGAGACGATTGAGCCAAAAGGCGGCATGAGGTCCGGGTGCCTGGTGAATCCCTGCGTTAGGTCTCCGTGGCGCCAGGCCGGGCCCCGGGCGAGGCGTGGTCGAAACCAGCATCCGGGGCCGGGCTCCCTTCCGGGTCCCTGGCCTCCGGGGCCAGATAGGGGGCACTACGACCCAATCGTTTCACCCGCCGAACCGACCGCCACAAGCACCATGGTCCCGCGAGATTACCGGTAATTTCGGCGAACAACAGGCTCAGGGGGTAGTCGCGGTTCCCTCGCAGCCAGCGCCTGAGCCGCCGCAGGTGCCAGCCGGGCAGTCGGTAGAAGATCTGCCAGAGTGCCCGCCGATCGCCATCGTCGAACAAGGTCACGAGGTGATAGGCAACGTGGCCCTTGCTGTAATTGTAGATCTGGCGCCGGAGCGATGGCAGGTCACGACGATGGCGATGCCAGACGTAGGCCGCCGGCTCGTAGACGATGTGATGGCCCGCGGCCAGGGTGCGGTAGAAGAGATAGGTATCCTCCCCGACCCCGGTGGGAGTCCCCGGGCCGAGGCGTTCATCGAGGAGGCCAATTCGGCGATCACCCAGGAGTGAGGCCCGCAAGGCGGTGTTGGCCGTGCCGCCGAGGTCCCAGGTGGGCGCCGCCCTTCGAGTGAACCAGTGAAACCAGGTTGAACCGTAATCCACCCGCTTGAAACCCCGGCCCAACCCGCCATAATCCTCGAACAGTCGCTGCGATTCGGTCTCGAGTTCGATCGGCAGGATGTTGCCCGTCACCAGGGCGACGTTGGCATTCGAGAACGGGGCGACCAGGCGTTCGACCCAATCTGGCGAGACCACCACGTCGTCATCGGTGGTGAGGATGAGGTCTCCATGACTGGCCACGAAACCGGCGTTGCGGGCGTAGGACACGCCGGCCCGACTCTCCGAGACCAGCACCACCCCAGGAAATTCGGCGACCACGGGCGGCGTGAGGCCGGACGCGGGATGGTTGTCGACCACCACGATCTCGATCGGCCGGGCCGACGACTGGCGTTGCAGCGACGCCAGGCACCTCCGAAGGTCGGCGGGTCGATCGAAAGTACCGACGATCACGGAGACGGCGTGACCGGCGCTGTCCGACTGGCTCAAAGGTGGGCTGCTGCCATCGGGCCGCGAGAGGAAACGACTGAGCGAGCCATAGGTTCTGGCCCACCGCACCGACGACCCCAGATCATGATCCGGTTCCAGGAGCTGGTGCCCACAGGCGGCCGCGATCAGCTGACGGAGCTTGGCCGCCGGGATCGGTTGCCCGTGGCTCGGGACGGTGAGGTCCCCGATGGGCCTGCCATGGAGGGCGACGTACACGCGGACCCGATCGCAATCGCCCACGCCGTCCAACGCCGACACCGGTTCCGCCAGGTCGATCGTCCGGACGCCGGTGATGCCCGGGTGATGGTCCAGCCCCTGCTCGCCAGACCGGACCAGGGTTGCGGTCGGATCGCCGAACTCCTGGGCGATGGTGGCCGCGCGACGACGAGCCGCGCGATACGCCGATCGGGCCTTGAGTGCCCCGAGAACCTCGGCCTTCAGGGGACCCAGGATCCATCGCTCGGACCGCCGGAATCCCCGCCAAAGACGAGCCAGAACCCAGTGTCGAACCCACCACCGGGCCACTTCCCGAAACCCCGGTCGCTCCTCCGGGAAAGCCTCACCCGCTCGGATGGCAAAGGCCCAGAACCCGCTGCCCCACCCCTCGATCTGGTAGTTGAGGCTCCGGTCGTCGGCCCGGTGCCGATGCCGGACGACGGCATCGGGGTCATAGACCAAGGCGTAGCCGGCCTTGAGCACGCGGAAGTACAGATCGAGATCGCCGCCGCCGTTGGTCGGCGTGCCGACGTCGAGCGCCGGGTCGAAGAACCCGATCCGGTCGAACACCGAGCGGCGGAATGCCATGTTGGCGCCAGTCCCAAATTGCCCGGCGCCGTGGATGAGGATCCGACGACCGGCATCATCGGTCCGGTATCGAAACCAGCGACGGCGGAACCCTTTGCTGAAGCCACCGTACCATTCGAAATAGATCTGCGAGCTGGCCTCGAGCTCGAACGGTACGACGAGGCCGGTCACGGCCATCACCGCTGGGTCTTCCTCGAATTCGCGAGTGATGGCCTGAAGCCAGCCGGGATCGACCACCACGTCGTCGTCGGTGAAGGCGATGATCTCGCCACGGCTCGTGAGGATGGCCTGGTTGCGGGCCCAATCGAGACCGGCCCGTGGCTCGAGCACATACCGGACGGTCGGGTACCGTTCGGAAATCAACCGCTTGACGCCGTCGGTCCGAGGTGCGTTGTCGACCACCACGACCTCGAACTCGGGGTAATCGAGCTGCGAGATCGCTTCGAGGCACCGGGCCAGGTCGTCCGGTCGGTCGCGGGTGCAGACCGCCACCGTCACGGAAGGGAGCTGCCGGGACTGCTTGGGGGAATGAACCAGGAGCAGATCCGCCAACGATAGGCCCTCGGCGGGAACCGCGCCCTCGAGGCCCAGCTCGACGAGCCGCTGCTGGATGGCCTCGCCGAGTTGCGTGACGATACAATCATTCTGGACGCCGATCGAGCATTCGCCAGCGGTGATCGGCAGGGTTACCCATCCGAGTGGCCGGGCATCGAGGCGGACCAGGGCCTGGACCCAGGCGTAGCGCCCCGGGACCGGGATTGGCCGCAAGGGCCGCCGCAGCTCGATGTCGGCTAACTTGATCGGCTCGGGCATCTCGGGTCGGGCATTGGTTTGGGCATGAGGGCTCTGGGGAGACCCATGCCTGAACCCGCAACTTTCAGGCCGGTCGCCGGTCGATCAGGCTGGTCGGGCAATGCCGGCCCTGGAGATCTCGGCCGCCATCGCCCTCGACTCGGCTTCCTCGGGCACCCGATGATCGAAGGCCGGTGCTACCGCCGTACAAATCACCGTGTGGGCAAACGCCTCAATGGCCCGAAACTCGACTTTGAACCCGGCGGTGACGAGCAGGGCCTCGACGCAGGACGGGGTCAGACCCCAGAAATAGTTGCCGTACCCCTCCTGAGGTTCGAACGCTTCGGTAATACCGACCTGTCGCGGCACGCCGAGCGAGCGCAGATCCCAGAGCCGCCGCGCCGCCGGAGGCAACCCGGGGTAGTAGATGGCCGCCTGGGGCAGGCCCGGCATCTCGGGGATGGTCGACGTTCGCAGAATCAAGGTGCGCGAACAGATGCGGCGCAGCGCGACCAGGAGGGCAAAGGGATCCGGCAGATGGTAGAGCACGCCGGCACACAACACGGTGTCGACGGTACCGATCCGGGCCAGGGTTTCGGCTCGGAGCACGTCGCCCAGAATGAACTCCACGCGGGACTGGCGGCGGGCGTGCTCGGCTTCAAACTCCGGCGTCGGTCCGAAGACGTCGACGCCCTTGACCGCGGCCGCCCCCGCCTCCTCCGCGACGAACGAGTACGCGCCATTCACACCCCACATGCAGCCGATGTCGGCGAACGTGCCGCCGGGGGCGTGCTGCCGAATATATGACGGCAGCTCGTGGTAGGCTCCGACCCGATATCCCCGGCGGGCCTTCCAATGGCGCCAGGCGATGTTGAAGGAACGTACCTTGAGGCAGCGAACCCACCAGCGGTAAAAGAGGCTCATGACTCCCGCCGACAAAGGGAAACTGGAAACTCAACCAATGGTCCAGCGACTCGCCGGCACCAGCACGCCCTTCAGGGCGGTCCGGCCCTCCACCACCAAGGGATAGACGTGCCAATGGTAGTCATACGCGTGCCGCCAGTGTTGCTCGAAGACGCCCACGTCAACGAAATACTGGCCCGCCCCCAGATCCAGCCGTTCGATCCGAACCCGAACTGATCCCTGGCCCGCCAGGTCGGGGACCTCCACCAACGAGACCCGGGTATTGGTGTCGACACAAATGACCCCGTCCTCGCGCCGGATGGTGACGGAAAAAATCGGGGCCGGCACCGCCGTTTCCGCGCGCCAGTGGATGGCAATGTCCAGGGCGCCGCCCGAGGCCAAGCGGGAGCCGGAAACCAGTTCGACTCGCTCGATCTCGACGTCCTGAGATCCAAAGCGGTTTTCGTTGATCCGCAGCTCGCGGCCCGCCCCCAGATCTACCGGCGGGCGATCTGGGGTCCGTCGGACCGTCTCGGCGAGCATCTCGGCCTCATAGGCTCCCGCCACCACTTCCGCCGCCTCGAGCGCGACCACGCGACCGTCGCGGAGCCACAAGGCGCGGTCGCACAGCAGACGGACCTGATCCATGCCATGCGACACCAGGACCACCGCGGTGCCACCGTCCTTGAGTGTCCTGATCTTCGCCAGGCACTTCGACTGGAAGGCCAGGTCGCCCACGGAAAGAAACTCGTCCACCAGCAACACGCTGGGCTCGGTATGAACCGCGACCGAGAAGGCCAGGCGCATCATCATGCCGGTGCTATACGTTCGCAGGGGCGCATCGATCACGTGAGCCAACTCCGCAAAATCGACGATCGGGTCCATCTGCGCTCGCGCCTCGGCGCGAGTAAACCCGGCCACCACCGCGGCCAGCAAGGCATTCTCGCGGCCGGTGAGGTCGCCCAGAAACGCCCCTCCCAACTCGAACAAGCCGTTGACTCGATCGCTGATCTCGAGCCGACCCTCGTCTGGTCGCCCAATACCAGCCAGCAATCGGAGCAGGGTGGACTTGCCAGCGCCGTTGGCACCGACGACCCCGAGCATCGACCCCGGTTCCACCACGAAGGTGACGTCTCGCAGGGCCCAGAACTGTTCGCTGGTACCACGGAGTCCCCGGCCCGTCAGCAATTCCCGCCAGGTTCTCGCCGGATCCGACCGCCTCAGGTACTGTTTGCCGACGCCGTGGGCCGCAATCGCGAAACCCCGGTTCATAGTTCGTCCACGAAACGGTAGCTCTGGCTGACGAACAGGCGCTCGCCAACCCAGACGAGGAGGACGGCGATCAACCCGAGTAGCGTCAACGGGCCGGCCGCGGGCCAGTGATTGTGGAGCAATACCCCACGCCACGCGTCTAACAGCACGGTCATCGGGTTGAGATCGAACCAGGGGCGGTACTTGGCCGGCACCGATTCCACGCTGTAGAAGATCGGGGTCAAGAACATCAGCAGCTGGAGCACCACGAACACTACGTGCTGGGTATCTCGAAGCCGGACGTTGAGCGCGGCCAACGGATAGGCCAAACCAGTCGTGAGGACGAATTGGACCGCGGCGACCACCGGGAGCGCCAACCAGGCGATCCCGGGCCGAATCCCCTGGACGGCCATGAAAACGAAGAGGATCGGCAGCGCAATGGCGTAATGAATGAAGCGAACTCCGACGGTCACGAAGGGCAACAGCGCGAGCGGGAACCCCGGCTGACGCACCAACGCCTGGCTACTGGTAATCAGGCCGGTGCTTTGGGAGAGGGCGGACTGAAACCAACTCCATACCAGCAGCCCGCAGAAGGCGAACGAGGTATAGTTGTCGACTTGAACGGCAAGCACCCGATGGAAGACCAGCGAGAAAACGAGCAGTTGGAGCAGCGGAGCCGCTACGGCCCAGCCGATTCCCAGAATCGATCGCTTGTAGAGCGCCTTGAGATCCCGATCGACGAGGATGACGACCACGTCCCAACCGTGTCGCCAACGGCGCCACCGCGCCGCCGCCTCCGCGGGCGTCTTCATGACCCAAAACCATGCCCGCGGCCCAGCGACCGAGATACCGCGACGTTGCTCTGTTCGGGGTGCCCGACCGTGGGCGGTGTAACGGTCCGAAGGGAGGGGCTTTCGGGCAGGGCGGGCTCCGGGATGATGACGCCGAACCTACGTATGGGCCGCGACCCCGTCAACCGGCCGCGGCTCAGATTTCTCAGGCCGGGATCGCCAAACCGGCCTAGCCCGCGGTCGACTCCGGCCCGGCCGATCCCAACACGCCGGTCTCTCGGATCCGGCGCCGGAGGTTGAGGATCGGCCGCGGTAGGAAGGTGAGCAACCAGCCCGACGCGGCGGCGAGCGACACCTGCTCCCGCAACAGGGTCCGGAAATATCCGCGGGCCCCTTCGAGGTCCCGGGCAAAGAGGAGCTCTCCGCCGGCCATCTCGAGGACCTGCAGCCGCTTCGTCTCGACCACGTGGTGCGACAGCCACAATGCCTCGCCGATCGCGGCTACATTCGCCAGCTCCGCGGCGAAACGCTCCCGCCGGTGGCTGGAGAGATGTCCGGGGGCCGGCGTGTATTCCACCAGCCATTCGCGGCAGGTCCCGATCGTCCATCCGGCGGCCGCCAGCCGAAGCCACAGGTTGTAGTCTTCCACCCCGACCAGGGCGCGGTCCTCGTTGAATCCGCCCAGCGCTGCCAATGCCGACCGACGAACCACAGCGGAGGATGCGATGATACTGTTGGCGGCCCAGAGCGATTCAAACGTCGTGGTGGGCGGCGCCGCCACTCCTTCGGCGATCGTCCGGCGGGCATGGACCACACCGATAGCTGGATCCTGCAACCACGGCAGCTGTCGCTCCAGCTTTTGGGGCAGCCAGGCGTCGTCGGCATCGAGCAACGCGATCCAGTCGCCCCTTGCGATCATGATGCCGCTGTTGCGGGCCGCGGCCGGGCCCCCGTTGGCAACCCGGCGGACCAGACGGACCGATTCGTAGCGCTGCGCCACCTCGGCGGTCAGATCGGTCGACCCGTCGTCGACGACGATCACCTCGGTCACCGCCATCGTCTGCGCCAGCGCGCTTTCAATCGCGCGGGCGAGCCAACTGGCCGCATTGAAAGCCGGGATGACGACGCTGACGCCGGGCGGGTTCATTTCGATGCTGTCTGCCGTAATCTCGGTGGGTCGATCAAGGTTTCAGGGCGGATGCAGCATAATGCACTGAGTGCAAATCCCGTCACCCGAAATTGTCCGCTTCTCGACCAATCAGTGTACCACACCTGCTCTCAACCGGCTAGAGCGACGCGGATGTTGCAGCGTTCGTGAGCAGCCAACTGCACGTGGGGATTCGGTTCAGCGAAACGCGCTGAAGGAGAAGGTGCTACTTCCGCTTTCCCGTGAAGGTCACGCCGTCCATCACCTTGACCATAATCGCGGTGGCCTTGCCGGTGCCCGGGGCGGTGAACTCATAGGTGTAACCATGGTCCGCTCCCACGAAGGCGAGTGGAGCCTGCGGCAGGAGCTCCTCCGGCGCCGGCTGGAACGCCGAACTCACCAGGAGCTTCCCGCCCGACAGTGCGACCGTGGCCGGAATCTGCCGGCCGTCGACGTCGAGGACATAGTTCCCGGCCAGCCGAGCCAGTTGCGCGCTGTCGACCGCCGCCACCACCACCGTCTTCGGCCCGACGTCGGGCCACCCGTACTCGGCCCCGATCGCCAACTTGATTTCGGTGATCAGGTCCTGACCGCGATCGCCATTCGCCATGATGGCGGCGCCCTGGCCCGTCTCCGGGAAATAGACCAGATCGGCGTGGAACCCGGCGTTGTCGCCGCCGTGGCCGAACCGGAAGCCTCGGCCCGCGCCCTCGAGAAACGGGCCCAGACCCGTTGGCGCCTTGACCACCGTGAGCATCTGCGTGGCCATCGCCTGGGAGAAGAATTTCGTGGAGCGGCCCGCTCGGGTCGCCGCGATTTCCAGCGCCCACTTGAGCAGATCGGTCGGGGTGGTCCACAGACCGGCCGGCCCCATTTCCGGATAGACGTGCCAATGCCCGGGGATCATCGACCCGTCGTTCAGGTGGCCGCTCGCCGCTTCGGCCGCGCGGCCGGCCGGGAGCGGCTGCTCGTAGGTGCTCGAGGTCATCCGGGCCGGGCCCAACACGAACTCCCGCATCAGGGCGGGGAAGGCCTTGCCCGTAACGTCAGTGAGGAGCAGTTGCATCATCGTGGTGCCGCCGCCCGAGTAACTCCACTTCGAGCCCGGCAGAGCCACCACCCGCACCGGCTCGGTGTTGGCCCGCGGCCTGGCACCGTCGAGCACCTGCACCACGGTGGGCAACGTGTCGGTCACCAGGTATCCCGGAAACCCGTGCACGCTCAAGCCCGCGCTGTGGCTCATGATCCGGCGGAGGGTGACTTTCTCCCTGGCAGTGAACTGGTTGTCGGGAACTTTCCAGCTCTTGAGATAGGTGTTGACGTTCTCGTCGAGCGTGAGGGCGCCCTGGTCCACCAGGTGGAGCGTCGCGGTCGCCGTCACCGGTTTGCTGATGGAGGCGGCCTGGAACAGGGTCGTCGCGGTCACCGAATCCATCGTCCCGACCTGCTTCACGCCGAAGCCCTGCGCCCAAACGATCCGCCCGCTGTCCACCACCGCGATGCTCACACCGGGCACCAGGTAGTGGGCCATCCGCTCTTTGAGATTCCATTTGACGAGCGGGCGGCCTTCCACCTGCCACGCCGCCCGGAGGCCGGTCGTCACCTGTCCCACGTGGTCCGTGGTGCGGAGGGGCGGAACCGGCTCCTTGGCGCAGGAAAGTCCAACGGCCGCCACGGCAGTCAAACAGAGCAGACTCCGGTTCCCCACGGGCCCCTCCTTCGAACGGTGTGAACAACGACAGCGATCGTCCCCGACTCCTACGGCAACCACACGGTCCGCTCCGCCGCCGGAACCCGCACCTTGGGCTCGGCCGCTCCGTCCGGTTCTCCCGCCAGGATGACGCCGACCGCCCGCTCTCCGTCAGCCACCCCCCACGCCTGGCGCACGGCCGGATCACCGAAGACGGCACCGGTCCGGAGGTGGGTGGCCAGCCCGAGCGCAACCGCGCCGAGAAGCATGTTCTGGATCGCCATCCAGATCGCGGCGTAGTCTTCCTCGAGGATTTCGGGATTCGGCGACAGGACCTGGACGACCGCGATCATCAGCGGCGCGGCCACGGTATCAGCCAGCGTCCGTTCCCGGAGTGTGTGCGCCGCGTCGGGATCAGCGACCTTCAGCGCCTTCCGGATGCCAAGAACTCGGCCGTAGGCGGCGCGGGCCTCGGGGCCCAGCACCAGAAACCGCCAGGGCGCGGTCATCCGGTGGTTCGGCGCCAGCACGGCCAGCTCGAGGAGCGTCTCGACCTGGTCCCGGGTCACCGGCGTGGCGGTGAACTTCTTGGTGGATCGCCGGTTTCGGATCGCTTCTATGACTGTCATGGATTCCTTCGCAGGTGATTCCGATTGGGTCCGGCCAAGATACCATGTTCTTCCCCTCCCCCGGGAGAGCGAATTGTTGTGGAATCTCCGCTCGGTCCTTAACTCCCTAGCGCCGGTCCGGCGGTGCCTCCGCCGGTCGCTGGACCCCCCACCGAAAGGACCGTCCGTATGGATGTGTCTGGCCGCCCCGCCGTTCGTCGATTTGCCTTGGTGCTGGTTACCGTTCTCGCCGCCGGCCCGCTCGGTTCGTCGGCCGTGGCGCAGACCAAATCCGCCGAGCCCGATTTATCGGCCGCCCGGGCCGCGCTCAAGAAATACGAGGATCCGTACGTGGCGGTCCACGACGGCTACTTCTCCACGTTGGGATGTGTCGACATCCCCAAGGCCGGCGCGCCGGGCCACATGCAATACAAGCCCGGCGCCATGGGGGTCCACTTCTTCAACTCGGCCACCATCGGTCCGGTGGCCGATCCGGCCAAACCCCAGGTCCTTCTCTACGCGCCGACCAACCCCGCGGTCAAGTGCGCCGGTTACGCCTACTCCGTGCTGGAGGAAGCCCCGATGATGGTGGCGGAACCGAAGCCGTAGTTCCGGGGGTCGGCGGCAGCTCGAGCCCACTGCCGCCGACCCGGATCCCCAATGATTCGAAGGACCGCGGGTGACGTCGACCCCGCGCGGACCGAAGCCCGCGGAAGCCCTTCGCGAATCAGGGAACCGTGATCACCGTGTCGGCCGCGACGGCGCTGATGGTTGGTCCCAGGCTGGATCCGTAATGGGTCGTCCGGCCCCAACCGGCGACGACCCGAAAGGCCTGAGCACCCGAGGCCACCGACGCCGTGTACGCGCATCCCGCCAACGCGGAACAGCCTCGCTGGAGACGCTGGGAGCCACCGGGCCACTGGAGCTGATACCAGACCGGCGAGGCGGGCGCGTTGGTGGCGGGCGGGTTGTATCGCCACTTGACGGTCACACTCGTCCCGGAGATCGTCCCCGGAAGCCATTGCAGGGTTGCGGTATTGGGCGCCAGCCACGGCACGATGTGCGACCCGATGTCGCCCGTGGTGGCGTATGCCGTCAGGCGATAGAGATAGGTCGTGTTCGGCACGATATTCGGGATGGTGTCGACGAACTGTACCATCGACGGCGCCGGTGTGAAGTGAAACGCCGAGGGCACCGTGCAGGTCGTGGCCAACGGGGCCCAGATGCTGCTGCCGGATACGGAACGATCCACTCGATAGCCCACCACGCCGGATCCCGCATTCCTGTTCCAGTTGAACATCGGGCCGCTCGGGAACGGGCCGGTGGCGACGAACCCAGCCATCGAACCAACGGCCGGATCCAGCGCGACCAGGAGCGGTTGATTGGGGGCAGGCGCCGGACAGGTCGGGTCTGGTCGAGTCCACGTCGTCGATCCGGTCACCACGGAGCCGTCGGTGCGGGTTGCGGTCACCTGGTAGGTGTAAACGCCGGCGTTCTCTAACCCGACGCCGCGGATTCCGGTATCGGTCCACGTGGTGGTGGTGAGACTCGGACTGGTGTGGCTCGTTGCGTCATTGGGGTGAGAGCGGGTGACGGTGTAGCTGGCCACGGCCTGGACCGGGGGCCAAGTGACCGTCGCGGCCGCCATCGTGCCGTTGACGCTGATCCCGCTCAGGACGGTGGGCGCCGCGGCCGCCGCGGCGGCCACCGCGGAGCTGCGCCCCCGGCTGCTGATGGTGCTGACCGACTTGACCATCGCGCCCGGGACCGTGAACTGGACGGGTGCCGCCGCCTGCTGACTGCCATCGGTGAATACCGCCACGACCTGGTAGAAATAGGTGACGCCCGGTGCGGGGTTGGGATCAACCGCCCCGTTCTTGGAAGACGGGGCGATCAGGTCGACACCGGCCGAGGCAGGGTCGGGAGCGCGAAGAACCCGATAGGTCACTCCGCGCACCGGAATGGGCAGCCAGTCGATGGCTACGCCCGCACCGGCGGACTGCACCGTCACGCCGCTCGGCGACAAGTTCCTGCTCTTCTGGGCCTCGGCTCGGCTTGGGAGGACGAGGGCGACAGCGATCCAGCACGCGAAACGAATGAGGCAAGGGAACATTCAGGCATCTCCGGACGAAGGGTGGCCAACCAACCGGGCCCAAGGTCGGAGGCCATCATCAGTCCGGGATCAGCCGGGTTCAGTCAGGCATCAGCGGGAGGTTAAGGCGTTGCTGATCTGGGGCTTGAGCTGCCCTACTGGTTCGATCGGTAGGCGCGGGCTTTCACCAGGAGCGGCGAGGTCGCATCGCCGGTGGTCCAGCCGGCGGCAAGCTGGCCGTAGAATCGGGCCGCGGTCCTGGTATCGCCCGCCGCGGCCGCGGCGTCGGCGATGGAGGCCAGCGTCCAGTACCACTCCACCTGCGATTCGTGTTGCACCGGCGGGTCGGGGAGCAGTGGCTCGACCACTTTGGCCGCCTGATCCACGTGGCCGGCATCGGCCAGCGCCGAGGCCCGGCGGAGGAGAGCCATGGTCCGCAGCGGCCCGCTCACCTCCGCGAAGATCATCGCCGCCGAATCGGGCCGGTGGCGAAGCAGCATCCGCTCAGCGTCGAGTACGAGCACGCCCAGCCGGTCGCCCGGGCTCGCGCTGTCACGCAACGACCCCACCCTGGCCGCCATCCGCTCCACATCCTGGCGCCGGCCAGCCCGCCCAAACCCCATCCCGAAGAGGGCCAGGAAACCGGGATCTCGCTGATTCTCGGTTGCCTTCATCGCCTGGTCGAAGGCGCGCGACGCCGCGGCCGAATCACCGCTCAACCGCAACGCCATCCCCTCGAGCATCCGGCCCCGCGCGAGACTCACTTGCCCCGTGGCTCCCTGCTGCTCCGCGACCAGGTTCGCCTGTCGAAAGAACCCGACTGCCTGCTCGAGGTGGCCGGCTCGCAGCATCACATAGCCGAGGCCGCGGAGTGCCAGCAGCCGATTCTGGAGGCTTGCCGCGGTCAGCATCGACCGATAGTGACCGGTGGCGTCGTCGATGCGGCCCAGGCGGATCAGCAGGGCGCCATACTCGGTGCCGATGTTGCCGGACGTGAGCACAGTGGAGTCGAGCGCTCCGGCCCGGCGGTAGTACGCCGCCGCCTCCGCGTACCGGCTGAGGTTCCTCGCCGATGTCGCCAGGTTTACCAGCGCGCCGACTTCGGTGGAGTCGAGCGACACCGCGTGGGTCAGCGCCGCGATCGCCTGCTCGTGCAACCCGACTCGCATCAGGGCGGTGCCGTAGTTGGACCAGTGATCCGCGGTCGGCTGGTCGGCGATCAGTTTCCGCCGGGCCCGGAACTCCGCCGCGCTGTCACGTCGGCCCCAGGCATAGTTGGCCTCGATCTCCAGCCGTTCGATCGGTGTCAATCGCGATTCGCGGCGAAGGGCTTCGTCGAAATAGCGGCGGCCCTCGATCGGGTCGTGGTGGTAGTAGAAGAATGTGCCAAGGGCGCCCATCGT
The DNA here is from genome assembly GCA_025350665.1 of Gemmatimonadota bacterium. Lineage (GTDB taxonomy): Bacteria > Gemmatimonadota > Gemmatimonadetes > Gemmatimonadales > GWC2-71-9 > SHZU01. The sequence goes on from JANXXJ010000236.1 coordinate 20,855, forward strand.
CATCGCAAAGCCGCTGTCGAGATCGATCGCCCGAAGCCAGAGCTCTTTGGCCGTTCCATAGTCGCCGGTCCGCCACGCGTAGCTGCCACTGGCGTAGGCCCGGAGGGCCTCGAGCGAGGGCGTCGTGGCATCAGGCAGCGGCATCGTTGCGCCGCGCCGGGCGCCCCGGCTTTCACCCAGCCGGCCCCGCAGGTCGTCGAGAATCCGATCGAGCGCCACCAGCGTACCGCCGCGGGTTTCGGCCCGCGCCTGGCTCTCCGCCGTCACCACGCCGGTCTCGGCCTCCACCAGGCGGCCGTTGAGCAGGTACGCGGGCCCGGCCGGCTCGATCGAGAGGCCTACGACGTAGCGAACGTTTTCTCGAACCGCGAGTTCGCGGGCCCGGGCCAGGGTGAGCGGTCGATCCGGCGGCACCAGCATCCGCCGCAGCGCGGCGGCAATCCGCCCTGGCGGCAGAATGGCCACTTGCGCCGATTGTCGGAGGCTGACGGCCGCCGCCGCGGCCAGTGACCGATCGAAGACCGAGTCGCCGGTGGTGTTGTCGACGTCGGCGAGGACCACAGGATCGCCGGGATTGAAGCCGCGCGGCGGAGCGGGGGTCCGGAGCGCCATCACCAGCACGGCCGCCAGGGTGAGGATGGCGGCACCGGCCAGAATCCGCCGGCGCTCGGGGCGCCTTGTCGCCGCCGTTCGACGGACCAGAAGCCGTGTCGCCGCGACCCACTCAGTGAACTCCGGCGAATCCGCCAGGGCAAATTCCGCGAGGAAACCGGGATCGCCGCCCGTCGGGCTCGACCCGACCGTCACGTCGCAGTCGACCAGGCCGGCGGCCGTCGTGAACCGGCCGCCCGTGTCCAGGACCAGCTCGGTCCCGGCGGCCCGGTTGATACGGGCGAGCCCGGCCTGGATCCGGCGACGGCCGTCGGCCGGGGTGGCATCGGGCGTTAGGCGGAGCAGGAGGTCGGACTCGGTCGCTCCGTCGGGGGTGAGCCGGACCAGGCAGAGCAGTGCCAACTCGAACGGCTCGAGCGGAACCCCGTCGAGAAGCGCTTGGCGGTCGGTGCTGAGGGCGTAGCGAGGGGCGCGCATCGTCCTCAATCTTAGTCAGGGAACCTTGCGGCCGTGACGGCGGAGCCACTCCCGGGCGGCATCGCGCCGGGGCAGCATCTGCTGGTCGGCTTCCTTCCAGCACCTGGCCACCACGTCGTAGTGGACCGCGGCGCTGTCAGCCTGGCCCGCCAGATCGAAGGCCTGGGCCAGGCGTTCGTGCAGCTCGGTTCGGCTCTGATAGAGTTGAGGACCTTCGAGTCCACCCCGAAGGGCAGCCTGCAAGGGATAGATCGCCTCGGTCGCCCGGCCGGCGGCGGTGAGGCTGCCGGCCAGCTCATAGTTGATTCGGGTGTACCCGAACGGATAGGAATTGACCGCCAGTCGGTAATGATCGATCGCCTCACGATGCTGGTTGGCGGCGGTGAGCAGGAGTCCGCGGATGAAGTGGTGGAGCCGTTGGTCGCGAGCGTAGGAACTCTTCGAGCCGAGCGCTTCGATCGAATCAACCAGCCGCCGGGCCCTGACGGTATCGCCGCTGCCTGCGAGCGCGGTTGCGGTGAGCGTGAGGTGCCACGCCCGGTCCCGAGCGTTGACTGATTCGGGGCCGGGCGTCTGAGCCACTCTTGCCGCCACTTGCGAGTAGTAGATGGCCGCGAGCCGGGGACGGCCGGCCTCGAAGTCGATGATTGCCTGGAGACGACGATTCGGCTCGCCGCCCCGTCGTTCCGGCCCGAGCGGCGAGCGGCCCTCCAGCGCGAGCGCCATCGCGGCCCGGTATTGGCCTAACGCCCGGAGACCGAGGCTGCAGTTCCACCGGTAGTCTTCCCAGGTTCCCTCGCTGGTTGCCGCCGTAAACGCCGAGGCGCAACCTCGGCGGATCTGCTCCGGATCGCCCCGTTCGATCCCCCGATAGAGCTGCACCAGCACCGGATCGACAGCGAGGTGCTGGACCTGATGGCCGGCCAGGTCGGCCTTCTCGGCGTCGGCGTCGCGGCCGCGGAGCCGGTCGTACCTCGCGGTGGCGAAGAAGGCCCGGGGATCGTCGGGGACCATCCGGTGCCAGCGGTCGGCGGTCCGTCCGGCGGCCTCGACCGAGTCGGCCCAGGCATATACCTCGGTCAACGCCACGAATCCTTCGCAGAGGCGGCACGGTCCGGCCCGGCCCACCCCAGCCACCGAATCCATCGCGATCGCGCGGTCAAGCAACGCCGCGGTGCGTTCGACCGGGGCCGCCGCGGCTCGGAGCGCGTCGGCGGCGCGGATCAGAGCCTCGGGATCGCGCGGAAAGAGCTTGGCCAGAGAATCGGCGGCCACCAGACTCTCGGGATCGCTGTCGAAGGCCGAGACGTGGGTCCGGATCAGCAGCCGATCGTGGGTCGACGCGGTGGCCGCGAGCCGAAGGGCGAGTTGCCGGAACCGGCCGATGGTCGTGTCGCCCACCAGCGCGGCGGTCCACCAGGCGTAGTAGGCCGCCATCGGGAAGGTCGAATCCTGCGCCACCACTTCGCGGAACGTCCGGGCCGCGGCGTAGGCATCGAACTGATAGAGGGCCCGGAGCCCGTCCTCATATAGCCGGAGGACGATCGGCGATCGCGTGGTCAGCGCCTCGACCGGAGCGGGGAGCGCCAGATCGGCGGCGATCAGGACCGTGGCGCTGTCGATCACGGCCCAGCGGTCGGCGCCGAGGACCCGATATCCCCGGCGCATCAGCCCCGTCTTGACGTCGATCCGGCGGAGGTCGAGCCGGAGGCTGTTGGTGCCCGCCGACGACAACTCGCCCTCGACGATTTCGTCGGCCCCCGCTCGCCGGGCCGCGTCGAGGCGGGAGCCCCGATCGGCGGGCCGATCCCGCGAGGTGAGTTCGAGCATCCGGGCCGTGGCGACGACGTCCAGGGTCGACAGCCGGCCCAGGCTGGTGGTGAGGATCTCGCCTAACACGGTGCCGACCGCCGTCGAATCCGGTGCGGTGAGATCGGTGAGCACGCCGACGGCAACGATTGGCGGCCCGGGACGGTCTCGCTGCTGCCCTCGCCACACCGCCAGCAGGACCCCCGCGAGGATCGCCGCGCCGGCCATCACCGCGATCAACCGGGACCGCCGCCGGATCACGTGACCGGCCTCGGCGGGCGCAGCCAGGACGCCCGGAGTGACCGCCGCTTCGGCGGTGGCCTCCGCCGTCGCCGGTTGGCGGGCACCCGCGGCCCGGATCCGCTCCATCGCCGCGGCGAACTCCGGGTTCGGCTCGAGGTCGAGTTCCCGCCGAACATGATCGACATGTTGCCTGGCGAACGCGAGTGCGCCGGCCCGGTCGCCGCCGGCCGCCAGCGATTCGAGCAGGCCGCTCGCGAATCGATGGGAGAACGGATCGATATCGAGGGCCCGCCGCCACGCCCTGGCCGCCACCTGGTGTGAGCCGGCGGCGCCGGCCAGAGCCGCCTGCTTCTCGAGGGTATCGACCGCCTGCCGGGCGAGCGCCCGCCGCTCCTCTTCCACCCACCGTTCGAACTCGGGCGCGTCGGGCAGCGCAAAACCATCCAGGAACGCCCCGCCATAAGCCTCGGCCGCCCGATCCAGTTCGCGGGCGGCCACGGCTCGGCGGAACTCGCCCAGGTCGGACTCGACCACCCCGGGAACCAGAGACAGATCCGACCCCTGGTCGATCACCTCGAGGCCGTTCAGATCTCGCCGCAAGGCGTAGAGCGTTTGGGAGAGGTTGTGACGAGCCTGATCGGTGGGAACATCAGGCCAGAGGACGCCGAGGACCCGCTCCCGGGAGATGCCCCGCGGTCCGGCGGCGGCCACCAGCGCCAGCACCGCCATCCGCCGACGTCGCGGCCCGGCCTCGACCGGCGCCATTTCGCTGGTCAATTTGAGCCCCCCCAACATTTGGAGGCGCAACATCTTAGGGGCGCTCTGACGGTCGTCTGATCACGCCGGCCTCCGGCTGATGGTGGGCTGATGGGGTAGGCCCATGTTCGTCTCGCGATTCTAGCCTGACCGCCGGCCACTCGGCAAGACGATCGATCGGAGGAGCGCATGACCGCTTGGATGAAGCTCGGATTGGTGCTGGCCCTGCTGGCCCCGAACCTGTCGGCTCAAGTGAAGCCGAAGAAATCAATCGCCCAGATCCTCGGAAAGCAGGCCGACCAGGCCGTTACCAATATGGCAGCCGGCCTGGTGGATAGCGCCCTCGGCACCGGCGGCGGCCCCAACGGGGTGACCTGCCCGGCCGGCCTGCTGGCGGTGCCTGCCGCCGAGGGGGTGACCGGCGTTGCGCCGCTCGCGACGCCGACCGCCGGGACGGCACTGGTGAAGGCCGCCAAGGACCGCCTGACCAAGAAGAAGGCCGACACCGACAAGCCCGATCCGAGCGGTTTCGTCTGCGTTCCCGCGAGTCAGCAGGCCGGGACTGGAGCGGCGGCGGCGGCTGCCGCCGCCCAGGTTCAAGCGATGGCCCAGGCCCAGGCGATGTCGCAGGCCACGGCGGTCGCGGCCTCCGCGGCGGCCCAGGTGGCCGCGCCGGGCGTGGGCTCG
>JANXXJ010000258.1 GCA_025350665.1 Gemmatimonadota bacterium
GGGTGGAGGCCTCGATCAACCGCCGGAGGATGCTTTTTTCCTTGACGAGCTTGGCATGGTGCTCGAGGTTGGCCGCGGTCGCGACCGAGTCGACGACCTCGGCCAGGTACTCCATCCCGCCGACGATCTCGAGTTCGTTCCGACGGGAAAGCTCGTCCCGGAGCGTCACGTGATCGATGACGACGCGCTGCTCCGTGAGCGCCACCATGGCGCGGAACAGCCGGCGGTGGCCCTCCTTGTAGAACATCGAATGATCGACCAGTTCGGCCGCCCGAAGAGCGGCGTCCTGGTCGAGAATCATCGCGCCGAGGACCGCCTGTTCGGCTTCCTGGCTCCATGGCGCGCCGCGGAGCGTGGGCTCAACGGTCAACAAGCTGTCGGGCGATCCGGACGTCATCCCAGGTGGGCTTCTTCCAATTCGGGTTGCGGAGCAGTGCGGCCGGATGGTACGTCACCACCAGCGGGATGCCGTGATAAGAATGCACCTTTCCTCGCAAGTCGGCCAGAGACCGCTTGGCATTCAGCAACGCCTCGGCCGCGGTGGCCCCAAGGGCGAGGATCACCTTGGGTTCGACCAGTCGGAGCTGGGCCGCCAGGTAAGGCGCGCAGGCGGCCATTTCGTCGGGCAGTGGCTTCCGATTCTGGGGTGGGCGGCATTTCACCACGTTGCAGATGAATACCTGTTCCCGAGCCAGCCCGATCGCCCCGAGGATGTCGGTCAGCAGCTCGCCGGCCCGACCGACAAACGGACGCCCGGTCTGATCCTCGGTCTGGCCGGGGCCCTCCCCGACGAGCAGCAGCCTCGCCCTAGGGTCTCCCTCTCCCGGCACGACTCGGGTCCGACCCTGGCACAGAAAGCACTTGGTACACCCGCCTATGGCGTCGGCCACCTGACTGAGCGACGACCACGCCAACACGGCGTCGTCACCGGCAGGTGCGAGGATGGTCAGGCCGGCTTCGGGAATCGGCGGCGCCCCGACCCGCCAATCCTTCGGCTGGCGGGCCGGAGTCGGGACGGAGGCCGGAGTAGGAGCCGCGCCCGCCGCCCCGGGCCGAGTCTTTCCTTCCATCAGGACCTCGTTCCCGCCGAGTTCAACCTGCTGGCGAAGATAGCGGCGCACGAGCTCATCCAAGGCGCGCCTCGATTCGGTCAAGGATCGCTTCCGCCACCACAGCCTTGCTCGCCATCGGGACGTCGATACGGGCACCGCCGGCCTCGATGATGATCACGTGGTTGGTGTCTACTTCGAAGCCCGCACCCGGCTCGAGCGCATCGTTGGCGACAATCAAATCCAGCCCCTTCCGTTCCAGCTTGGCAGTGGCCCTTTCCACCGCCCCGCCGGTCTCCAGCGCGAAACCAACGGTGATCGCGGCCGGCTTCCGCAGCGCTCTGGTGCCGGCGAGGATGTCGTCCGTCGGCTCGAAGGCCACCATCAATGTCCCCTCCGTCCGGGGGCGCTTGCGATCGGTGCTCCCGGTTGGCCGGTAGTCCGCCGGGGCCGCGGCCATGACCAGGACGTCAGCCGATGGCAGCGCCCGTCGTACCGCCTGATCCAATTCGGCCGTGGTCACGATCCGCTCAACGGTCACCCCGATCGGCGGGGGTTCGGTCGACGGCCCCGTGATCAGCAGCACGTCCGCACCCCGGTGCCAGGCCGCCTGGGCAATGCGGAACCCCATCTTGCCGCTGGACGAATTCGTGATCAGGCGCACCGGATCAAGATGCTCGCGGGTCGGACCGGCCGTCACCACGACCTGACGTCCCCGAAGGGAAGAACCACGAGACAGGCAGCGGGCGGCGTGGTGCCAGATGGTCTCCGGTTCGCTCATCCGGCCGGGCCGGTCCGACGGACCCTCCGCCAGAGATCCTCGTTCGGGGCCGACGAGGGCGTACCCCTGGCCGGCGAGACGGGCGAGGTTCGCCTGGGTCGAGGCCGCGGCGAACATGTCATCGTTCATTGCGGGTGCCAGCAACGCCGGAACAGTTCGGGCGAGCATCACGGCGGAGAGGAAATCGTCGGCGAGCCCGTGAGCGATTCTGGCCAGGAAATCGGCCGTGGCCGGGGCAACGATGATGAGGTCGGCCTGTTGCCCAAGGCGGACGTGGGCCAGGGCCCGGCCGGGCTCCCAGAGCGACGTCAGCACGGGTCGCCCGGACAGCGCTTCGAACACGAGCGGGCGGACAAACTCAGTCGCGGCCGGGGTCATGACGACATCCACCAGCGCCCCCGCCTCGACCAGCCGCCGAACGAGATGGCAGGTCTTGTAGCTGGCAATCCCGCCCGTCACGCCGACTACGACGTGACGGCCTGCCCACATGGTCAGACCTCGGAGCGGCGGCGCCGAAGTTCGCGGAACGACAACTCGCCGGCCGCCAGTTTCCGGAGAGCGAGCGTCGTCAGCTTCTTGTAATGATGGGTCTGCTCGAGCTGGATCTGCTTTTCCTTCGGCAGCTCATTGACCATCCGGGCAAACCGGGCCGCCACGAGAATGCTCCGGTATTTCGTGCCGGCGTGCTTCGCCGCGTCGGTCGGGGTAACGATTTCCATGGTTTCTCCCTCAGGTCAGGCCGCGTCCAC
>JANXXJ010000267.1 GCA_025350665.1 Gemmatimonadota bacterium
GGAGCGAGGCGATGACGGCCTGGCAGCGATATGAGTTCGACGCCTGGCCGGTCGGACTCTATTCGACCACCAACTTCGCGGGCTCGCGCAGCGCGGGGCCGGTCGCGTCGGCCTGGGCCGTGATGAACTACCTGGGCCACGCGGGGTACCGGGCGCTGGTGGCGAAGATGGTGGATGCGAGGGTCAGACTGGCCGACGGGATCGGACGGATTGAGGGACTCGAGGTCTGCGGCAAGCCGGACGGTACCCAGTTGTCGTTCGCCTCGGGCTCCCTGGACATGAACGCGGTGGCTCAGGAAATGACTCGACGGGGATGGAGCTTCGGCCGGCAGACCGATCCCGCCGGGATCCTGCTGCTGCTGAATGGATTTCATGGCGAGATCGTTGGGGACTTCCTCGGGGATCTCGAGGAGACTGTCGGGGGCGTCGCGGCGGGGAAGATCCGCCCAGCCGCCACGCCCGCGGTCTACACGGTCTGACGGTCCCTCAGTTCGGTCGCGACCCGCTGAAGATCCGCAGTACCGGGTGACCGCCGACGTTCTGCAGGGGCAGGTAGACGAGGTGGGTGGTCCCATCGACCGATACGGTGTGGGCATGCGGAAGGTCGAGTTTCCCCTCCACCTCCAGCCTGCGGCCCCGGACCCGGTACAGCCACAGGCCCCCGTCCTCAGTGGCGACATAGAGGCGGTTCAATCCGGGATCGAACGCCAGGACATCGGGGCCCGCGCCCACCGGAGCGATGTCGGTGACCTCCATCGTGCCGAGGTCGACGACCTCCATCGTGGCATTGCCCTGATTGGCGACGAATAGCAGCCGGTTGGGGGCGTCGATATACATCCCGTGCGGGTGATCGCCGCCGGCAAGGCTGAACCGGGCGACCACCGCGAGCGTCGCCGGATCGATGGCCACGATCTCGTTCGTGGTCTGGACCGCCACCAGGATGCACCCGGAGCCCGGATCGTATTTCGTGTTGCCGGCCTCGCCGCCCACCGGCACCGTGCCGATGACCCGGTCAGTCACGCCGTCGATCACCAGCTCCATGCCCCGCGACTCATCTGACACGAAGATCCGTTTGAGGTCGGGCGCATCGGCGATCCCGTCGGGAAAGCCGATCGGGCCTGGCGTCGCCCGGACGGACAGGCCGGGCAGGTCGATCACGGCGACGTGATGGTGGCCGGTCACCGACGCGTAGAGTTTGTGGAGCGCCGGCACCGCCCACACGCCGGTGACCCGGGGCATGTCCGGGATGTTGGCGAGGACCCGGCGGGCCCGGGTATCGAACACGACGACGTGGCCGTCGTTCATGTGGGAGAGGTAGAGGCGCCCGGCCCCTGAATCTGCGCTCTGGTAGTCGAACCGCACCGGTTCGCCGGGGAGCGACACGTCGGTGACCGGGCGAAGGAGGGCCGCGGCGTTGCCCGTGGCGGACCGGGCGGGCCGAGCGGCGAGGTCCCTGGCGAGGCCGATGACGGTTGTCCCCGGATGGGCAAGGGTACACGCGGCGGTGACCAGTGACGAAACAAACGGGCCGGGGACGATCATCGGGTCCTCTCTTTCGTCGCTGACGCCTGGCTAGGAGGTCCTCGCGGCGTCCTTCTTCGCCACGATCCCGCCCAGCCCCTTGCCCTGCAGCATCTTGTTGAACTGATCGAGATCCCGGTTCAGGAACCGGTCGAACGCGCTCCGCGCCGCTTTCGCCTGGTCCTTGAGGACCGCTCCCACCGCGCGCTGCGGGCCGGTCGGCGCGTTGTCCGTCGCGCCGACGTCGCCGAAGAGATAAACCAGTTTCTCGGCGATCATGGCGGGGTAGCGAATCAGGTCCTGGCCCCGGCCGCTGATCCGGAGCTGGACCATCGGCTCCTCGAGTTCCACCACTTTTCGGTCGATCGAATCAGTGGCGGCCTTGACCGCGTTGTCGCCGGCCGCGGCCTTGAGCGTGGCGAGCTGGGCCCGGACCAGTTCGAGGGTGTTGACCATGTCGGCCACCCCGTTCAAATCATCCCGAACTTCACCGGCAAATGCCGCCTGGGTCACGACCTCCGTCTCGGTGCCCGTCGTGGCCGGGTCCTTGAGGACGGTGAGCGGGGCGGTGAGGGCCTGGCCCCGCGCCTTGAGCGTGACGGTGTAGCGGCCCGGCGGAACCAGGAGGGAAAGCGGGCTGGCGCTGGCACTCGGCCGGCCGGCGGCGCCGACCGTGAATTCGGGCGCGAAGATCGGCGCGGTCCGCATCGTGATCTGGGTCGAGCCGCTGGTCCGGAGGTCCCACATGGTCCGGTTGATGCCGGCCTGACCTTTGGTGGTGATGGTGCGGATTCCCTTGCCGCCCGCATCCGTGATCGCGATCACGACCGAGTCCGCCGCCGCCTTGAGGTAGTAGTTGAGCGCGGCCCCGTAGGCCGGGTTCTGGCCGACGACGGGGTCGTAGCTCACCGCCATCGGGGGCTCGGCGTTCCGGAACCGGTAAGCCGAGCGGGGCGTGAACAGATGGACGTCCCTGGCCGCGATGTCCGGGGTGAGTTGCTGGAGCGGCGTGATGTCGTCCAGAATCCAGAAGCCGCGACCATAGGTCGCCACCACCAGATCGTTGAAGTGCTCCTGGACCGTGATGCCGTAGACCGGGGCATGCGGCATATTGCTCTGGAGCGGTTGCCAGCTCTCGCCGTCATTGAGCGATACCAGGAGGCCGTTCTCGAGACCGAGGTACAGTAGGCCCTTCCGGACCGGATCTTCCTTGATCCAGTGGGCGTAGCTGAGAGGATTCTTCGCGATGCCGCCGGTGATCAGCTTCCAGGTTCGCCCCAGGTCGGTCGTCTTGTAGACCCACGGGTCGCGGCTGTTCACCTGGTGGCCGTCCACCGTGAGATAGGCGGTGTTCGGGTCGTAACGCGATGGCTCGATATTGCTGATCGTGCCCCAGTCGAGCAGGCCCGGGATGTTGGCCGTCAGGTTGGTCCAGGTCTTTCCGCCGTCCTGGGTGAGCTGCACCAGGCCATCGTTGGTCCCGGCCCAGATCAGTCCCGCCTTGAGGCGCGACTCCGCGATCGCGAACACGACGCCGGCGTACTCCACCCCGACGTTGTCCGGCGTAAGCCCGCCGTTGCTGCCCTGGCGGCTCTTGTCGTTCCGGGTCAAATCCGGACTCATCTCGGTCCAGGTCTTCCCGTCGTCCCGCGTCACGTGGACGTATTGGCTTCCGACGTAGACCGTGTGCCGGTCGTGGGGCGAGATCGTGAGCGGGAAGGTCCACTGGAACCGGTACTTGAGGTCGGCCGCGCTGTGTCCCGTGGTGGCTTCCGGCCAGACTTCGACCGGTTCGGTGATGCCGGTGCGGACGTCGTAACGCGTCACGATCCCGCCCACGCTTCCGAATCCCGACGAACTGGACCACACGATGTTGGGGTCCTCGGGATCGGGCGTGGCCCAGCCGCTCTCCCCGCCGCCGACCGAATGCCAGAAGCCACGGGAGATCTCCCCGGTCCGGCTGTTGCTCGGGCCCCGCGCCGAGGGGCCGTCCTGCCGGTTGCCGTAGACGTAGTAGGGGACCTTGTTGTCGACCGTAACGTGATACATCTGCGCCACCGCCAGCTGGATCTGGTTCCAGCTCTTGCCCCGGTTGGTGGTGATCGAGACGCCGCCGTCATGAGCGACCACCATCCGGTTCCCATTGGTCGGGTCAATCCAGATGTCGTGATGGTCGCCGCCGGCAGTTTCATTGATCGGCGGGTCGATGATGGTCACCCCGCCGTCCAGCGTCTTGGCCCAGCTCGCGGTCAGGAAGTACGCTTCGTTCTCGTTATCCGGCGCAACGATCATCCGGGTGTAGTACTGGGTCCGGCCGGCCAGCTGCCGGTCGTAGCTCACGGTTTTCCAGGTCGCCCCCGCATCGTCCGAGCGCCACAGCTCACCCGACTCGGCCTCGACCCCAGGCAGTGGGACGCCGTCGCTGGTCTCGATCAGGGCATAGACCCGGTTCGGGTTTGACTTGGCAATCGCCACGTCGGCCTTGCCGAACGGCTTCGTGGGCAGGCCATTGCCGCTCAGGCGCTTCCAGGTCGTGCCGCCGTCGGTGCTCTTCCAGATCCCGCTGCCCGGTCCGCCGCTCCTCCGCCCCCAGGTGTGAATCTCGATCTGCCAGGTGGTGGCGTAGAGAATTCGGGGGTTGGTGAGGTCCATCTCGACGTCATAGGCGCCGGTGTTCTCGTCCACAAACAGCACTCGCTCCCAGGTCTTGCCGCCGTCGGTCGTCCGGTAGACGCCTCGCTCCTGCTGCGGCCCGTAGGCATGGCCTAACGCTGCCACGAACACCACGTCGGGGCTCCTCGGGTCGATCGCGATCCGGCCGATCCGCCCGGTGTTGTCGAGTCCCATCTTGTTCCAGGTCTTGCCGGCGTCGGTCGACTTGAAGACCCCCCAGCCGACCGAAATGTTGCTCCGGATGTACGGCTCGCCGGTGCCGGCCCAGACCACGTTCGGGTCGGACGGCGCCACCGCCACGGCGCCGACCGAGGAAACCGTCTGGTCGTCGAAGATCGGCTGCCAGTGGACGCCGCCATCGGTGGTCTTGAACATCCCGCCCGAGGCGGCGCCGGCGTAATACACGTTGGGATCGCCCACCACCCCGGCCACCGTGGAGATCCGGTTCCCTTCGGGCCCGATGTAGCGGTACTTGAGCTGAGCCAATTGCTCTGACGGCACCACCGGCTGAGGTACGGTGGCGATCGCTGCTGGCCGGCGCTGGGCGGTCGCGGCGGACGTGCCGGCCACGAGGGCCAGCAGGGCAAGATGGGCGGTGCGAGTCATGCGACCTCGGAAATGGTTGGACGGCCTGCTCCAATCTAGCCATTGAGCGCGGCGCCGGAACGGGTTTGGACCGGCCGTCGGAGTCATCGTCCTCTACAAACGCGCCAGGTAGGTCAGTTTCACCAGGCCGGCCCGTTCCCGCGGAGCCCACAGCCGGATCCCATCCCCCCTGAGCTCGTTGAACACCAGGAACAGGTCGCTGCCCGGACGGAACGTGTAGCCGATCCGCAGGTTCATGCTGACGTCCCGCTTGAACGCGTTGTACTGGATGAGGGAGTTGGCGGCCAGCTTGGTGGACAGAGCGACCGTGAGCCGGAGCGTTCCCAGATCGGCGGTGAACCGCCCGCCGGGCAAGTCGACCCGGCTCCGGCTGACCTGGAGTCCGACCGCGAAGTTGGGCGACGGAGCCGCCGAGAGCTCGCCACCGTAGGTGTCGATCCTCCCGCCGTAGATCCCCTGCAAGGTCACGTTGGTCCTGAGCACGATCGGCCGCCGCGCACTGGTGCCGCTGTACCAGTTGACCGACCAGGTGTCGTACAAACCGGCTGGCACCGCGACACTGTCGGAGACCGCGAAGCCTTCCTCGAGCCGCGTCGAACCGCGGGTATACCAGCCGAAGATGTTGTCGCCCGAGTTCCATTCAGCGACGAAATTCGGTGAGGCCACCCAGTCCTGAACGGTACCGGCGGTGTTGGCAATCAGCTGTCCATACAACAAGAAGTCGAGCCGCCGGAGGCCGAGCACCTTGGGCCGAGTCGAGACCCGGATGTTCGCGTCGCTCCGCTGGATGTCGGTTCGGGTGACGAACCCGAGATCGGCGCGAGCATTCCGGTCGACGAGCATGTGGGCCACCTCGGCTCCGAACCGGTCGGTCTGATACTGGGCATCGATCCGCCCCGAGAAACCCATCGGTCCCGATTTCGCGGCCGTCGTCGCGGCGTATCCCAGTACGGTGAGCGCAGGGCTGGGCCGCACCAGGAAGTCCAGGCCGCCAGCGCTGTTCCAGTCGGTCCCGGAACGCTCGTCGGTGGCCATCACTCCCAGGTACCCGCCGGTGCTGAAGTCGCGTTTGAATCGCACCACGGCATGGTTCTGCCGCGGCTTCCCGAATGCGGGGTCGGTCACCACATCCAGGACGCCGATCGACTGCCGCCCGGCCCGGCCCGTCAGACGGAGCCCGCCGAGCAGCGGCACCGGACCGTCGTCCGCCACGCCGATCCGGCGCGAAAAGAACATCAGAAAAGGCGGCGGCTCAAACGCGCTCTTGAACCCGAACTCGAATATGCCGGCGTTCTCCAGAAAGAAATCCCGCTTCTCCGGGAAGAAGAGATTGAACCGGGTCAGATTGACCTTCTGGTCGTCGACCTCCGCCTGGGCGAAATCGGTGTGGGCGGTGAGGTCGAGCACCATCCCCGGCGCCACTTCGGTCTTGAGGTCGAGGCCAGTTGCGAGCCGGCCGTCATTGGAGGTCGTGGCCCCGTCGACCGTGCGGCTCCCGCCGGCGAGCAGATACGGCTTCACGTCGAGGTTGGCGCCCGGCCGCGGAAGCGCCCCAATCCCGAGCAGGTGGCCGGCGTTGCTCACCCGATGGAACCCTTCGGGGTCGCGTCCCCACGAGGTCCACACCGTCTCTTCGTTGGTTCGTGCCTGATAGCGAACCACGTTGAACCCCCAGATCGCGGCCGAGTCCGACGGATACCGGATCGACCGCAGGGGAATCGCGAACTCCGCGCTCCAGCCCTCCGCCGTGCGGCGGGAGGCGACCTGCCAGACACCCCGCCAGTCGGCGTTCATCTCGTGGCCGTCGTTGCTCACCAGCGCGTCGAATTCCGCGCCGTTGGCGTTGGTGGCGAACACGTAGGCCGAGCGGCGATCGTGAAACGGATCGAGCAGGATCGCGACCACGTCCTCGCCCTTGTAGCGGAGCCCGGGTTCGAAATCGCTGACCCGCACCACCTGATCCCGCTGGAGCACCCGGGCGATCACCTGGTCGGGACGGGAATCCCGGGCCAAGATGCCCACGTAGATCGTGGTCCCGTCGATCGCGACCTGGACCTCGGTAGCCTCGGTCGCCGGCCGACCCACCGCGGGCTCGCGCTGCCGGAAATTGCTGGCGATCGGGCCGGTATGCCAGAACGATTCAGTCAGCTCGCCGTCGATCCGTACCGGTGTGCCGGGGGCAAGGCGGATGACGTTTAGACTGGGCGGCCGGTGTCCCTGGCCGGAGAGCGGCCCGCCGGGGCCGACCAGGAGCAGGGTCGCCAGCCACCCGGCCCGGGCGAACCTGGGGATGAACCATGTGGCCATGCGGGGGATGTCGCCTTCGGGTTTGAGCGCCGCCATAACCTAACTCTGAATCCGTCCCAAATCGCTGAACCAGCGACCCGCCGATTGACCCCGGACCGATGCCGAGGTACCCTCCTCGCCGTGAAACTCGCCACCTGGAACGTCAATTCGATTCGCGCCCGGCTCGACCGCCTGGTCGCCTTCCTCGGCCGTCACCAGCCGGACGTGGTCTGCCTCCAGGAACTGAAAGTCCCCGACGACGAGTTCCCGATCCTCGAGGTCGAGGCCGCCGGGTATCAGGCGGTCTTCCACGGCCAGCGCACCTACAACGGAGTGGCGATCCTGACCCGGACGCCGGTTACTGACGTCGAGCTGGGACTGCCCGGCAACGATCAGGACGATCAGGCCCGGCTCATCGCGGCCACCATCGGCGGGATCCGGGTGCTCTCCGCCTATTTCCCGAACGGGCAATCGGTTGGCAGCGACAAATGGCTCTACAAGCTGGGCTGGATGGAGCGGCTCCGGGCCCACCTCGAGGCCAGGTACACGCCGGACCAGCCGATCGCCCTCTGCGGCGATTTCAACGTGGCCCCGGAGGACCGGGACGCGGCCCGTCCCGACGAGTGGCGTGAAAGCGTGTTGTGTCATGCCGATGCCCGGGAACGACTGGCCCGCATTGCGGCGTGGGGCATGGTGGATGGGATGCGGGTTCACGAGGCGGGGCCGGGGCCCTATTCGTGGTGGGACTACCGGATGCTGGCGTTTCCGAAGGGGAACGGGCTCCGGATCGACCACGTGTATCTCACGGCGCCCCTGGCCGCCAGGTGTCGGAAGGCCTGGGTCGATCGCGAAGAACGGAAGGGGAAACTCCCTTCCGATCATGCCCCGGTGCTGGTCGAACTCGCCCCCTGATCCGCGGTTTGAAACTCAGGATCTCCCCCCCCGTGCCGATAACAATCCGGCATGGCGACCAACTACGATTTCGACCTCCTCTGCATCGGTTCCGGCCCCGCCGGCCAGCGCGCCGCCGTCCAGGCAGCCAAACTCGGCTGCCGGGTCGGCATGATCGAACGCCGGATGGCGCTGGGCGGATCCTGCCTGGCGACGGGCACCATCCCGAGCAAGACCTTCCGCGAAGCGGTGCTCCACTTCGCCGCTCTCCGCGACCATCCCGAACGTCGCCGCTTCGCCCGGTTCGAATACCGACCCACGGCCGAGCAGCTACTCGACCGGGTCGGACGGGTGGTGGAGGACGAGAACACGGTCATCGAAGACCAGCTCCGCCGGAACGACGTCGCGATCCTTCGCGGTGAAGCCACCTTTGTTGACTCCCATACCGTCGCCGTCCTGTCGCCCGACGGCCGTCGGGAAGTGACCGCGGCCCGGATCCTCGTGGCCGTTGGCACCAAGCCGGCCGACCCGCCCGGGGTCCCGGCCGACGGCCGGACCATCCTGACCAGCGACAGCATCACCGGGCTCGACCGGTTGCCCAAAAGCATCGTGGTGGTCGGGGCCGGCGTGATCGGGATTGAATACGCCTCGATGTTTGCCGCCATTGGGGTGGAGGTGACCGTCGTGGACAAGCGCGACCGTCCGCTCGAGTTCCTCGATCACGAAATCG
>JANXXJ010000272.1 GCA_025350665.1 Gemmatimonadota bacterium
GCGACGGAACATCGCCCGGCCCCCTGTATGCCCTGCCTCCTGACTCAGACGTCGAGATTCGACACGTACCGCGCGTTGTGCTCGATGAACAAGCGGCGCGGCTCGACTTCGTCGCCCATCAACTCCTCGAACAACCGTGACGCGTCGACGGCGTCCTCCAGCGTCACCCGGAGGATGGTTCGTTTCTCGGGATCCATCGTCGTGTGCCAGAGCTGGTCGGGGTTCATCTCGCCCAGGCCCTTGTAGCGCTGGATGTTGACGTTGCCCTTGCCCTCGGGGCCTACCAGTCGTTTGACGTATTCGTCGCGTTCAATTTCGTTGTAGGCGTAGAATTCTTCCTTCGCTTTGGCGACCCGATAGAGGGGCGGCTGGGCGATATAGACGAATCCGGCGTCGATCAGCTCCGGCATCTGCCGGAAGAAGAAGGTGAGGAGCAGGGTCCGGATGTGGGCGCCATCGACGTCGGCGTCGGTCATCAGGATGATCTTGTGGTACCGGGCGTCGTCGAGCGTGAAATCCTCCTTGACGCCGGTGCCGATGGCGGTGATCATCGCCCGGATTTCCTCATTGCCGAGGATCTTGTCGATCCGGGCCCGTTCGACGTTCAGGATCTTGCCGCGGAGAGGCAAAATCGCCTGGAAGGAACGGTTCCGGCCCTGCTTGGCGCTGCCGCCGGCCGAGTCGCCTTCGACGATGTAGATCTCGCACAGCGCCGGGTCGTCCAGCGAACAATCCGCCAGCTTGCCCGGCAGGACGGCATTCTCGAGACCTGACTTCTTCCGGACCAGGTCTCGGGCCTTCCGGGCGGCCTCCCGGGCTCGCGCGGCGCTGACGGCCTTTTCGATGATCACCCGGGCCACGGCCGGGTGTTCCTCGAGGTAATTGCCGAGGTTCTCGTTCACCACGGTCTTGACCACGCCTTCGACTTCGGAGTTGCCGAGCTTGGTCTTGGTCTGGCCTTCGAACTGAGGCTCCTTCACCTTCACGTGGAGGATGCAGGTCAGCCCTTCCCGGATGTCCTCCCCCGAGAGGCTGAAGTCTTCCTTCTTGAGGTGGCCGCCCTTCTTGGCGATATCGTTGATCGTTCGAGTGAGGGCCGCCCGGAACCCGGTGAGGTGGGTTCCGCCTTCGTGGGTGTTGATGTTGTTGACGAACGTGAAGGTGTTCTCGTTGTACCCGTCTTCGTACTGGAGGGCGAGGTCCACGTCGACATCGTTGGCGGTCGCGGAGAAGGCCACTGGCTTGGGGTGAAGCGGCTTCTTGTTCCGGTTCAGCCATTCGACGAACTGGATCAGGCCGCCTTTGGCGAAGAAGGTCTCGCCATGGGGCGGGGTCTTCCGCTCGTCCTTGAGGATGATCGACACACCCTTGTTGAGGAAGGAGAGCTGGCGGAGCCGGTCCGCCAGCGTCGTGTAGTTGTATTCCAGGACCGTGAAGATTTCGGGGTCCGGCTTGAAGAAGACCGTCGTGCCGGTCGCCTTCGCCTTGCCGACCACGGTGAGCTGCTTCGTGGTCTGGCCCCGGACGAACGCCATCTGGTAGCGCTTTCCGTCACGGTCGACGAAGACCTCAAGCTTTTCGGACAGGGCGTTGACCACCGAGACACCGACCCCGTGGAGGCCGCCGGACACCTTGTAGTTCGACTTATCGAACTTGCCGCCGGCGTGAAGCACCGTCAGGGCCAGCTCGACTCCGGGGATGTTTTCCGTCGGATGAATGTCGACCGGTATTCCCCGGCCATTGTCCGTAACCGTGATGCTGTTGTTCTCGTGGATCGTGACCGAGATGTCGTCGCAGTAGCCGGCGAGGGCTTCGTCGATCGAGTTGTCGACCACCTCGTAGACCAGGTGGTGGAGGCCGTTCTCGCTCGTCGACCCGATGTACATGCCGGGGCGTTTGCGCACGGCCTCGAGGCCCTTGAGCACCTGAATCTTGTCGGCCCCGTAGTCGCCGTTGCCGTCCTTGTCGCCGTTCCCGTTTGGTTCTTTGGCCATGGGTCTCGATTTGTCGTCGCTGGAACAGGTTGGGTCGCCGGGTCCCGATTCCCCCTCCCGGCACGACCGAAAAATAGCCGGGGGGAGGGGTGTTTCGGGAGCGCTTGACAGGTGGTTCCTGAGGCTATCCGCCGCTCCCCCTCCCCGCTTAAGTTTGGCCTCCGCCGGGGCGATCCCGGCCCGTTTTCACCTGTGAGAGCCCCATGGAAGAACCCACCGCCGAGCGGAAGTCGGAGATGCCTGATGTGATCGGCCAGCGCCTGTTCAAGGCGCGAACCGTCATCATCACCGGCGAGATCAACCAGAAGCTTGCGGCCTCGGTCACCGGGCAGCTGCTCGCCCTGGCTGCCGATTCCCAGGAGCCGATCACGATCTTCATCAACAGCCCGGGCGGCCACGTCGAATCCGGCGACATGGTCCACGACATGATCCGCTTCCTGGCGCCCAGAATCCGGATCGTTGGAACGGGATGGGTGGCGAGCGCCGGGGCGCTGATCTTCGTCTCGGTGCCGGTCGAGGACCGGCTTTGCCTGCCGAATACCCGGTTCCTGCTCCACCAGCCGGCCGGCGGTACTGGTGGCAGCGCCTCCGACATCGAAATCGAGGCTCGGGAAATCCTCCGGATGCGGGACCGCCTGAACAAGATCTTTGCTCGGCAGACCGGCCAGGCGCTGGAGCGGATCGAGGAAGACACCCACCGGAACTTCTGGCTGACGGCCGACGAAGCGATCGCCTACGGCATCGTGGGCCGGGTGATTCAAAAGCAGACCGAGCTGACCTGATTCGCCGTCGGGTCGAGTTTTCGAGCGGGGCCTCCAGGTGGGGCCCCGCTCGCGTTTCCGGGCCGGCTGCGGTGCCCGATGCTTGCCGAGGTCTCACATTCGCTTCATCTTCGTGCGGTCTCGCGCCCTCGCCACCAATTCGAAAGCTCGGTCCAGCATGGACGATTCCACCGTTCGTCGCCGCGACTTTCTCAAACGATCTGCCACGACCATCGGCGCCATGGGGGCGCTGCGGGCCGGTGGGGTGTCGGTCCTCGAACTCGATCCCGAGGTGGCGGCTGGCGCGGCCGTGCCGGCCGGCGCGGCTCCGGGGTGGTATCAGGGGGCCAGCCTCAATCGGGTCGCGTTTCCGATGGGGGGCATCGGCGCCGGGATGCTCTGCCTCGAAGGGACCGGGGCCTTGTCGCATGTGTCGGTGCGGAACCGGCCCGATGTCTTCAACGGCCCCTGCATTTTCGCCGCGATCGCGGTGAAGGGGCGACGCGATGGGGCCCGGGTGCTCGAGGGTCCCGTGCCGGGTTGGAAGATCTTCGGGGCCCGCGGCCTGACGCCACCGGCCGGGCCAGCGTGATGACGAGTTCCGGCGCTGCCTCGTTCCGGACCAGCGAAATCGCGGCCACCTCACCGGGGGAAGCGTCGTCTGGCGTCAGGCTCGCCTTGAGGTGGGCCACCGCGATGGCGGCCGCACCGAGCCGTTCGCGGATGGCGCCGGCCAATCGTCCCAACAGGGCGTCGTCGCCGACCGACGGCCGGGCCACGACCGCGACGGTGGCGTTGAGCCACCCGAGACGGGCCTCCCCTCGAGCATAGCGGTCGTAGTCCACCGTCAGGGTCGGGCGCTGGCCCGGCGACCCGAACAGGACGCGTTCGAACCAGGGCTCGAGGTTCCGTCCCTCTCGAACCGAGACCGCGACCACCTCCGCCGACGGGAACGCCCGTCCAAGCGCGTCGGAGATACTCGTCGCCCTGGCCTCGGTGAGCAAGTCGATCTTGGTGATTACCACCAGATCGGCTTCTTCCAGCTGCTTCCGCCGGATGTAATCGACCTCGTCGGAAAACGGCCCCGGATCGGCGAGCCCGATCAAGGCCTCGGCCCGGAGTGGATCGAGGAGGACGCTCAAGGGCGCGACGTCGAGGCGGTCGCCGTAGAGACGGCGGAGCGGCGCGACTACCGTGGCGCCAAGATCGGTGCAGCTCCCGACCGGTTCCGCGATGAAGACATCGATCGGCAGCACGCTCGAGAGCCGTTTGGTGGCGCCCACCAGATCGTCGAACCGGCAGCAGAAACAACCACCGGCTATCTCCTCGGTGGCGAAGCCCCCGGATCGCAGCACCTCTGTATCGACCAGGTTTCGGCCCTGGTCGTTCGAGATCAGTCCAACTCGAATGCCCTGGTCCGCCAGGTGGACTGCCAGCCGGCGGACCGCCGTGGTTTTTCCGGCTCCCAGGAATCCACCGATCAGAATCAGCCGAGGACGTACCCCACCGCGGGCTGCCATTCGGGTTTACCGCGCCCCGGAGCGGGCCCCGAGGCCGATTGGCAGGATGCTGGTTGCAGTGACGGCGAACCAGCGGACGTCGGGCCTCATGAGCGCGATCCTTGGCGGCGGTGGAGGTTGGCCGATGGAAATCTCCGCCCGTTCGACGACGCTGGCTAGGGGCTGGGGTTCCGGGTACATTGGCTTTACTCCCTTTCTGGCCATCATGAAATCTGCTTCCGCCGCCGCGTGGCTCTCCGCGATCGTCGTGACGTCCGGTGCGGCTCAGTCGTCGTGGGTCGACCGGACGATTGCCGGTCTGTCACTCGAACGAAGGATCGGCCAGTTGATCTGCGCCGACCTCACTGGTGGTTTCATCGCGACCACCGATCCCAGGTTCACCCGCTGGACTGAGCTCGCCCGTGACCACGGCGTCGGAATGTTCGTGTTCTACGGCGGGACCCCTCGCGACGTGGCCCATCTCCTCAACTCCCTTCAGCGGGTGGCAGCCATTCCGATCCTGATGGCGGCCGACTTCGAAGGGGGGCCCGGTCAGCAGGTGACCGGCGCAACCGAGTATCCGGCCAACATGGCCTTTGCCGCGGTCGGCTCCGATGAACTGATGTATCGGGCCACATCCGCGGCGGCCGTCGAGGGCCGGGCGATGGGCATCCACCTCACCTACTCCCCGGCGGTCGACATCGGCTGGCGGCCAGAGAACCCGGCCGAGGGCGTCCGGTCATTCGGCGGGGACCTCGCCCTCCTCGGGCGGATGGTCCGGGCCTACGTCCGTGGCTATCACGACCACGGCATGCTGGCCTCCGCCAAGCATTTCCCGGGGCGGGGGGATGTCGAGCGAATCCCCGGGAAGCCGGACTGGACCTGGAACACCAAGTCCGCTGCCGAGGTGCGGGCCGAGGAGTTTGTCGCCTTCAAGCACGCCATCGACGCCGGCGTCGATTTCGTGATGACGGAGCACGTGGCGGTGCCGTCGATCACGGGCGGGTCGGACCTTCCCGCCAGCGTGGAACGAAAGCTCGCTACTGAGTGGCTCCGGGACAGCCTCGGCTTCAAGGGCGTCCTCACCACCGACGATCTCTGGTACGATCACGTGGTCCGGCGCTTCGGCCAGGAGGAGGTTGCTCTCAAGGCGTTCGAGGCCGGTCACGACATCATCCTCAAGTCGAAGGACCCGGTCGCTACGATCAAGGCGATGGCCGCCGCGGTCCGCTCCGGGCGGATCAGTGAGCAACGGATCAACTCGGCCGTCCGGAAGCTGCTCTCCCTCAAAGCCCGCTTGGGCCTCGATCGGAACCGGTTGGTGGATGAGAACCGGGTCAACGATCTCGTCGGGACCCCGGCCCATTGGGCGATCGCCCAGGAAGTGGCCGACCGATCGCTGACTTTGCTCCGGAACGACGGCGTCTTTCCGATCGCGCCGGGCCGGACCGCAAAAGTCGTGAACATCAGTATCGCGAAGTTCGACGCCGATCCGTCGCCCCCGGTGCTGGCGGCGAAACTGGCGACGGCGTTTCCAGGCGCGGAAAGCTTCACGCTCGGACCCCGGACCGATCCGGCCGCGTCCGACGAGGCATTCCGGGCCGCCCAGGCCGCCGACCTGGTGCTCATCTCGCTCTTCGTGCCCCGGACCCGGCTGGGTGACGCGACCCCGGTCCGCGAGGCGGATCTGGCCCTGGTGCGCCGGATCGTGACGGCTCGGCCTAACGCCGTGGTGGCCGTGGCCTACGGCAATCCGCAGCTGGCCCGGAAGTTCCCCGAGGTACCGGCCTTCCTGATCGGCTACGGCGAGCGGGGCTGGTTCGGCAACCAGGAGATCTATTTCAGCTCGGTGATCAAGGCGCTCCAAGGGGAGCTCAAGCCATCCGGACACTTGCCGGTCAAGGTGAGCGAGCGGTATCCGATCGGGAGCGGAGTGACCTACTGAGATGATCGATCGCGACATCGTGCTGGTGGCGAGTGGCGACTCGCGGCTCTCCGCCAACCGGGTCTGCTGGCCCGCGCAAGCGGCGCTCGAGGCCGCCGTCATGGGCCGGTTTGCGGACCTCGGCCATACCGTGGTACGCGGCCATCCGTTCGACCCGGCCCAACAGCACGGCTTCATCGACGGGCAGGCTCGCGGGATCGAAGTGTTCCGTTCGATCGATCCGGACGCGCCGTTGATCGTCGCCGAGGCGGTCTGGCAGTATACCAGCCACGTTCTGCCAGGGCTGACCCGCCACCGGGGACCGATCCTGACCCTGGCCAACTGGAGCGGGAAGTGGCCGGGACTGGTC
>JANXXJ010000323.1 GCA_025350665.1 Gemmatimonadota bacterium
GTGACCGTCGCGGTCATGCCTAACGGAGCGAAGATCCGCTGGGTGACGAAGGCGTCCCAGGTCATGCCGGACACCTTGCCCACGATCTGCCCCGCGGCCAGCCAGTTGATGTTGTTGTAGCCGAACGTGGAGCGGAAGCTGGTGCTCCTCGGCTGGTAGAGGGCCCGGCGGAGGATTTCGTCCCGCGAGTAGCCGCTCCCCATCCAGACCGCGTCGCCCCGGAAGTAGCCGGTCCGGTGGCTCATCAGATCGCGGGGGGTGAGTTCGCGGGTGATATAGGGGTCGGACAGGGCGTACTGGGGGAGGTACTTGAGGACCCGGTCGTCGATCGAGAGTTTGCCCTCGTCCTGGAGCATCCCCATCGACACGGCGGTGAACGACTTGGAGTTCGACCCGATGGCGAAGACGGTCCGCTCGTCGACCTTGTCGGGCTTGTTGATGTCGCGGACGCCGAAGCCCTTGGCGTAGACCACCGAGTCATGCCGCACGATGGCGACGGCCAGGCCGGCGATGCCCCAGTCCTGGCGGGCCTTCTCGATATAGGCGTCGAGGGATTTGAACGGGTCCGCCTGCTGGGCGGCGATCGGCGCGGCCAGAAGGAGGAAGGGGAGGATGTGACCCAGCAGGGTCAGGGGTCGGCTGCGCATGCATTGGCTCCGGGGAGGACGATCGGAAGGTATCGCGGAATCGGCGGGCGCGAAACCGGCCCAGGAACGGCGCCGGTGGCCGGGCTCGCCCGGCCCGAGCGCGGCCGGTGCGGCCCGATTCGGCTCTGGTCCGTTCGGGGTGATACATTGGTCCGACTACTCCATTCGAGATTCCTCCATGCGTTCGTTCCTCTCGGCTTGCCTCACCACTCTGGCCCTGGCCGGTTGTTCCACCCCCGCGCCGCAGTCGTCGGCACCCTCCGACGCCCCCGCCGCAGCCCGCGACCTGATTCTGGGTGACTCCGTCGTCGCCAAGGTCCGCGAGTTGGGCTCCGACAAGTACCAGGGCCGCGCCCCCGGTACCCACGGCGACACCCTGGCCACCGCCTGGATCGCCGCCCAGATGAAGCAACTCGGTCTCGAGGCCGGGATGCCCGACGGCTCCTACCGCCAGACGGTCCCGTTCTGGGCCGCCGCGGCCAAGTTCACCATCACCCTCAAGGCCGGCGGCAAGGACGTGGTGCTGAACGACTCGAGCACCGCGGTGGTCTGGGAGAGCGCCCCCACGGCCGACGTGGCGGTGGACGACAAGGAACTGGTCTTTGCGGGCTACGGGATCGACGCGGCCGAGGCCGGGTGGCGGGACTACAAGACGCCGGTGGCGGGCCGGATCGTCCTGGCACTCTACGGCGAGCCGACCCGTCCGGACCCGGCCCAGCCGGGGAAGTCCGACACCACCTTCTTCCTGGGCGACGAGCTGGGCTGGTACGGTTTCATCATGCACAAGGCCGAGGCCGCGGGAGCGCAGGGCGCGGCGGCGCTGCTGCTGGTGGTAGACGAGAAGGCCTCCGGGATTCCCTGGTCCGCCCTCCAGTCATACGCCCGCGAGTGGTCGCACCTGAAGCCCGATCCGCGCTACCCGAAGCATGTGCCTAACGTCTTCTTCGTGAACCGGAAGGCAGCGGACCGGATCCTGGCGCTCTCCGGCCGGACCTTCGATGACGCGCTCAAGGCCGCGGGTGACTCGGCCTTCACCCCGGTCGGGCTCAAGACGGGGGTCTCGATCCGGATCAAGCAGCGGATCCGGGAGTTCGGGTCCGACAACGTGGTGGGGCGGATCACCGGCTCCGATCCGGCCCTGAAGAACCAGGCGGTCATCTACACGGCCCACTGGGACCACATGGGAATCGACACCACCCTCAAGGGGGACCAGGTGTACAACGGCGCGGTCGACAACGCGCTGGGGGTGGCCGGGCTGCTCGAACTGGCGCGGGCCTTCAAGGCGGCGCCCAAGCCGCCGAAGCGCACGGTGATCTTCGTGGCCACGACGGCGGAGGAGCAGTTGCTGCTGGGGGCGCAGTACTACGTCTATCACCCGGTGGTGCCGCTCGACTCGACCGTGGCGGATCTCGATCTGGACGTGGAGAACACCTGGGGCCGCGGCAAGTCGGTCCTGGCGATGGGGATGGAGGAGACCTCGCTGGGTGAGTTGCTGACCGGGATGGCGCGGGCCCGGGGGCGGGAAGCCAAGCCGAATCCGATGCTGGTGGCCGGCGGCCGGTACCGGACCGACCGGTTTGCCTTTGCGCGGATGGGGGTGCCGGGGATCATCTACCAGGGTGGCGATCTGGTGGGGAAGACGCCGGCCGAGGAGCAGCGGCTGATGGGCGACTATCTGGCCACCCGCTATCACCAGGTGACCGACAGTGTCCGGTCGGACTGGGACATGGCGGGTGCAGAGGAGGATCTCCGGCTCTTCTTCGAGCTGGGGTGGCGGCTGGCCGACGGGGCGCCGCGTCCCGCGTGGAAGATGGGCTTGCGGCATACGCTGATGTTCGGGAAACCACTGGCGACAGGTCGTTAGGCGGCCGCCCCCCGGCTGTTACCGGAGCCCGCGCCCTTCCATCACGCCGGCGCGGGTGGCGGAGATTTCCAGCAGCGGCACGGCCCGGGCCCGGGCCACCTCCGCCGCGGTGAACGGCGCG
>JANXXJ010000352.1 GCA_025350665.1 Gemmatimonadota bacterium
GATGGCACCGGATCGGCTCCGCGACCTCAAGGTTCTGGCGACCATCCAGGGCGGCCGCCGGACCTTCTCCGCGCGACCGTAGGGACCAGGACCGCGCCCCCCAAGGCGTCACCATGCAGGCTCAGGTCCATACCGACCGCACCATCGACCGGTCCGAGGCGTTCGAAGCCCGGGTCGCCGGCGTCGTGGAAAGCGCTCTGCACCGCTCGATCGACCAGGTCGCCAGCGTCGACGTTCGATTGAGTGACGAAAATGCCGACAAGGAGGGGGGACGGGACCAGCGCTGTTTGATGGAAGCCCGCCTCGAACACACCGTGGGGCGGCGCCGCGACCTCGCGCGCCATCGGACTGACCCGGCCTCCGGCATCAGTGGGGGATCATGACCACCGCTGTGCGCCCGCGGGTCGCGCCATTGAAGGCGCTCTCAAGGTGATCCTCAAGGCATCCGTCTGACGCGGCCGCCGGACCGGGCCGGCCCGTCCCCAGCCACCAGGTCGTGGATGGCGGCCGGCAGGCGGGCCTCCTGCCACGTTCGTTCCCCGGCAACGTCCCCCCCAGCGGCCGCGATCGCCTTCTGCGCGTAGGCGGCGGCCCGCAGAGCGTGATCGGCCATATGCGCTGTTGCCACCGCGTGTCCAGCGGCCCGGCCAGCCGCCGCACCAGCTTTGGTCCCGGCCTCCCGCGCCGCCGCATGGGCCGCCAGCGCGGCCTCGCGGGCGGCGCCCACCGAGACCTCCCCTCGTACCCAAGCCCGGGCCGCGGCGATCGCGTCCGCGAGCCTCGCGTCCCGGCCCTCGGATTCGATCAACCGAAGCGCGTGCTCGGCGCAGTCCGCCGCCCAGGCGGCGAGGAGCCGATGCCGGCTCAGGTCGAGCGGCCCGCCGCGGTGTTCGGCCACAAATCGGTGGTCTCTCATTTCCTCTCCGGGACCGCGGGCGGGATCGCTTGATGCATGACCGGTGCGAATGTTAGGACCGGGAGCCCTGTTCCGCCACGGAGAAGCCCGGTAGAATCCTCAGAGGGACGAACCATGGTTGGCCACGGAGAGGAACGGCGCGACATGCAGGTAGAACGGCTTCGGTATCCAACCGGCCAGTGGCAGGTGATCGACGCCCACACCGGCGGCGAACCGTTCCGCGTGGTGGTGGCCGGCCCACCGGCGATCCCCGGCGCCACGATGCTGGCGAAGCGCGCCTGGGCCCAGACGCATCTCGACCTGACCCGCCACGTCCTGATGTGGGAGCCCCGCGGCCACGCCGACATGTACGGCTGCTTCATTACCGATCCGGTGACACCAGGCGCGGACTTCGGCGTGCTGTTCATGCACAACGAGGGATTCAGCACCATGTGCGGGCACGGGATCATCGCGATGGCGACGGTGGCGGTGGAGACCGGCATGGTCCCGGCCACGGAACCCGTCACCCCGATCACGATCGACTCGCCGGCGGGGCTGATCCGGGCCAGCGTCCGCTCGTCGGGCGGGCGGGTCGAGTCGGTGTCGTTCGTGAACGTGCCGTCGTTCGCCCTGGCGCTCGACCGGACGGTGGCGGTGCCGGAGTGGGGAACGGTGCGGTACGATCTCGCGTTCGGCGGGGCGTTCTACGCCTACGTCGACGGCCCGTCGTTAGGCATAGACCTGGCCCCCGGCGACGCCACCCGGCTGATCGCGGCGGGGCGCGCCATCAAGCGGGCCGTCATGGCCGCGGGGCCGATCCCCCACCCGTTCGAACCGGCGCTGAGCTTCCTCTACGGCACCATCTTCACCAGCCCGCCCAAGGATCCCACCGCGCACAGCCGCCACGTTTGCGTCTTCGCGGAGGGAGAGGTGGACCGGTCGCCGACCGGGACAGGCGTGAGCGCCCGGCTGGCGCTCCTGGCGGCACGGGGGGAACTCGCGCCGGGTGAGCGGATCCGGATCGAAAGCATCGTGGGGAGTGAGTTCGGGGGGCGGATCGTGGCGACCACCACGTTCGGCCCCCACGCCGCAGTCATCCCCGAAGTGGACGGGGCGGCGTATCTGACGGGGCGGGCGGAGTTCTGGGTCGACGAGCGGGATCCTCTGGCCCGGGGCTTCGTCATTCGCTAAACGCTCCAACTACCTTCCGGCATCCTCACCGAACCGGCCCTTTGCGTCCATTGGCACTCGTGCTCGTCCTGGCCCCGCTCGTCGTCGGAACCGCCGCCGCGCAAAACGGTCTCTCCAATGGCCGGTTCGGGGCGCCTCGGCAGGGAGAACCCGAGTTCCAGATGGGCCTGATGGGATCCCGGACCGGGTCGAGCGGGAGCCAAGCGACGGGCGGCGGCTTCTTCGTGGGGATCCGGTTGCCCGTGAAGCCCTGGCTGTTTGCCGAGTTCCAGACGGGTCATCTCTACCGCGTATCGGCGACCGAAAGCGCCTGCCAGTGCGATCCCCCTCCGCCGCCGGCCACCGGGGTGTTCACCCGGACGAGCACTGAGCTCACCGAAACGCGGCCACTCGCGGTGCCGACCGGATTCTTCGCGACCAGGCTCTCGGCGCAACTGGGCCGGGGGACCGGGACCCAACTCCGCCTCCAGGCGGGCATCCGCCATCGCAACGCCAGCCACACCTGGCTCCCCACGGCGGGGTTGGCGCTCAAGCTGGCGAGCCGGTCGACGCCACTGCTGATCGACGTCGAGGCGGCCCGCTACCAGCTGCAATACCGGAATGTGGAAGAGCAATTCCAGGACGGCGTCCTGACCACCCGAACCACCTCGCCGAGCGCCCTCGCGCCGGTCCGCGGAATCGAGTTGGTGGCGCGGGTCGGCTTCGCGCTCGGATCGACGCCCCGGGCCGGGAGGGGCCGCGGCCGTTAACCGCGGGCCGGGAAGCGGCGGATCAGCACGAGGGGAAGTGCGTCGGGGCCCATCGTCACTCCGTGAACGCGGACGGGTGCTTCCGGTGGAAGCCGCTCGCGTCCTGGTAGGCCTTTCCCGCCGCCAGCAGTTCCGCCTCGCCCCAGAGCCGGCCCACGAACGAGATGCTGGTCGGGGTCCCGTCATCTCGGAACCCGTTAGGCAGTGTGAGCGACGGATGGCCGGTCAGGTTGGTCACCAGCAGCATATTCCCCCCAAAACTCGGCAGCACGAACAGATCCACGGTGTCCATCAGCCGGTCCATCTCCCGCATCAGCAGGGTGCGGGCCCGGTTGGCGTTGATGTATTCGACCGCCGGAATGAAGCGGGATGCCCGGAAGTTGCTCGGCCAGGTGCCACGGCCCTGGCGGGTCATCTGGTCGTCCTGGTTGCCACGGGTCAGGTCGTCGAAGGCGGCGGCGGCTTCGGCCTGGAGGATGATCCGGAGGGCCGGAAGCGGAAGCTGGCTGGTGAACTCGATCGGCACCGGATTGACGCCGATGGCCTTGAGCTGCTCGAGGACCTCGTCGTCCTGCTTTTTCGTGGGGTGATCGGCGTCGAAGGCGGCCTTGAGGAAGCCGATCCTCTGCCCCTTGAGCTTCCGGCCCGGATTCCAGCCGAAGGGCCGGTCCACCGCACTGCCGTCCCGGCCGTCGGCGCCGTGAATGGCCTGGAGGACGTGGCCGCAGTCCTCCGCATATCGGCACATCGGCCCGGCCTTGTCCATTGTCCACGAGAGGGCCATCGCACCCCAGCGACTGACCCGGCCATAGGTCGGCCGGAGGCCGGTGACCCCGTTCCGGTCCGACGGGGAGACGATCGAACCCAGGGTTTCCGTGCCGATGGCAAAGCCCACGAGCCCCGCCGCCGTGGCCGAGCCGGGGCCGGCGGAGGACCCGCTGGCGCCCTGCTCCGGCTTCCACGGATTCTTGGCGGTGCCGCCGAACCAGACGTCGCCCATCGCGAGTTCGCCCAGAGCGAGCTTGGCCACCAGCACGGCGCCGGCCTGGTCGAGCCGTTCGACCACGGTGGCCGTCTCCTCCAGCATCTGGTCCTTGAACGGAGGCGTGCCCCACGTGGTGGGGTAGCCCGGCACGGCAAAGAGATCCTTGGCGCCCCACGGAATGCCATGGAGCGGACCGCGATACTTCCCGGCCCCGATCTCCTGATCCGCCTGGCGGGCCTGCTCCAGGGCGCGCGCCTCGGTGAGGGTCACGACGCACTGGAGCGTCGGCCCGTGCTTCTTCAGCCGATCGAGGTAGAGGGTGGTGAGTTCGGTCGAGGTCACCTGGCGGCTCCGCACCAGCTCGGACAGATCCGCCACGGGCAGGAAGGCGAGTTCGCCGGATGAAGCGGGCTTGGTCACTTTGCGGCGTCGGCGCGGCTCGTCGGTCAGGCGGAGACGGATCCCGGGTTTCACCGCCTTGCCGGGGAGTTCAGGATCAAACCGGACGGCCGGCGCCACCGAGTTGGGGAGCGGGATCTGGTGGATCTGAATCACCAGCGCCTGCGTGGACGGCAGCGTCTGAACCAGCTCATCCTTTTCCTGATCGGTAAACTCGAGCCCGATCAGGGTGGCGGCCGCCGTGATCATTTCCCGGGTGACCACCAGCGCCTGGGGCTGGGGCTGATCGGGGGCATCGGGGAGCGTGAGGCCGGATCGCTCCGCCTTCCGCCACAGGGCGGCGGTCATCGGGTGGCCGAGCCCCATGATCGAGCAGAGACCTACGAACGAACGGCGGTCGAAGACCCGCGACGGATTGGTCATGGAACGTTCCTGGCTAGATTTGGGACCTGACCACCGGAACCGGCGACCCTTCAACTTTGCCGGCGGGGCCCCTCCCCCGCAATGACCCCAACGGGACTTCTGCCATGGCCCAGCTGATCGAGTGCGTCCCGAACTTCTCCGAAGGCCGCGATCCCGCGGTGATCAAGCAGATCACCGACGAGATCGCCCGGGTCGAGGGCGTGGCCCTGCTCCACGTCGACCCCGGTCACTCGACCAACCGGACCGTGGTAACGTTCGCCGGGGCACCCGAGGCCGTCATCGAGGCCGCCTTCCGGGCGATCGCCAAAGCGGCGGAGTTGATCGACATGCGCCACCACAAAGGCGAGCATCCGCG
>JANXXJ010000328.1 GCA_025350665.1 Gemmatimonadota bacterium
CGTTCCCCCAAGTCGCGACGAACGCCGTCGGCATCCCGGCATAGTTCTCCTCGACCGTGAAGCCTTCCTTCCGCAGGAGGCCGACCAGGTACTTGGAGGTTTCGAATTCCTGGAAGCCCAGTTCACCGTAACTGAAGATCTGATCGACCATCTGCTGGGTGAAGCGGGCGCGGCCGTCGATGTCGGTGATGGCCTCGGCCTTCAGGGCCTCGAGGCGTGGATCGGGCTTGGGAGCCTTGGCAGCCGCCTTGGGCTGCCCGGCGAGCGGCTGCGAACCAGCCGCCAGGACCAGGGCCAGCAGAATCGATCGGATCATTGGATTCACGGGTGAGGACCGCCCAAAGATGCGGCACCGAGCCACAAGTGCAAGGCGGCCCGGACGGCCCAGTCCTTCGAACCTACCGGCCGTCCCGTTCGTCGCCGGCGGGCCGTGCATGAACCCGCCGGATCAGAGTTCGGAGGCGGGCCGTCGCGCCACCAGCGTCAGGATCGAATACACCGCACAGATCTCGGCGTCCTGATTGGTCACCTCGACGTCCCACTCCACCACGCCCTGCGGGACACCATCCGGCGGCGTGTCCTTGGCCGTCTTCTGCTTGCAGGTGAAGCGGACCGAGATGGTGTCACCCGGATAGACCGGTTTGGTGAAGCGGAGGCGCTCGAGCCCGTAATTGGCGAGCACCGGACCTTTGGGCGGATAGACGAACAGGCCGGCCGCGGCCGAGAGGACGAAGTAGCCGTGGGCCACCCGCCGCCCGAACAGCGAATCCTTCGCGGCGATCTCGTCGGTGTGGGCGTAGAAGTAGTCGCCCGAGATCCCGGCGAAGTTCACCACGTCGGCCTCGGTGACGGTGCGGCGATGAGTGTAGAGGCTGTCGCCGACGTCGATGTCGTCGAAATATTTCGAGAAGGGATGGGCGACGTCGACCGGGGTCTTCGCCCCCTTCATCCACAGGTTGGTCACGCGTGTAAGGGTTTCCGGGTGACCCTGAAGCGCCGTGCGCTGCATGTAGTGGAACACGCTCCGCATCCCGCCCATCTCTTCGCCGCCGCCCGCGCGGCCCGGGCCGCCATGCACCAGGTGGGGCATCGGCGACCCGTGACCGGTGGATTCCTTGGCCGAGTCACGGTTGACCAGCATCAGCCGGCCGTGGAACGCGGCCGTGCCGAGGACAACCTGCTTGGCGACGGCATCCTTCGCGGTAAAGAGCGAGCCGCAGAGACTGCCCTTGCCTCGCTTGGCGAGTTCGCAGGCATCCTCCACTGATCGGTAGCCCATCACCGTGCTGACCGGGCCGAACGCCTCAATGTCGTGCACCGCGGTTCCCTTCCACGGATCGGCGCAGTGGAGGAGCATGGCCGGGAAGAAGGCGCCCGTCGCCTTATCCGCGCCGGTCACGGCGAAGTCGTCGTAGTTCCCAAACACGACGTTGGCGCCGGCTTTGAGCCCATCGACGCTCTTGCGGACTTCCGCCACCTGCGCCAGGCTCGCGAGCGGCCCCATGCGTACGCCCTCGACCCCGGGGTCGCCAAGCGTGGACCCCGCAAGGCGCTTGCTCAGCGCCTTGACCACATCCTCGACCATTGCCTCGGGCGCGATGATCCGGCGGATGGCGGTGCAGCGCTGGCCCGCCTTGAGAGTCATCTCACGGGACACTTCCTTGACGAAGAGATCGAACTCTTCGGTGCCGGGCGCCGCATCGGGGCCCAGCATGCAGAAGTTGAGCGAATCCGCTTCCATGTTGAACCGGATCGACTCGTTGATGATCGACGGGTGGGCCCGGAGCTTCCGGCCGGTGGACGCGCTGCCGGTGAACGTCACCACGTCCTGGCAGGTGAGGTGATCGAACAGATCGCCCACGCCGCCCACGATCAGCTGGAGCGCGCCCTCGGGCAGAATCCCCGAGTCGATCATCGAACGGGTGACGAGTTCGGTGAGGAAGCTCGTGGCCGTGGCGGGTTTGACGATGGCCGGCATGCCGGCGAGAAAGGTCGGGGCGAGTTTTTCGAGCATGCCCCAGACCGGAAAGTTGAAGGCGTTGATGTGGACCGCGACGCCCTCGAGCGGCACGCAGATGTGCCGACCGATGAAGGTGCCGCCTTTGGACAGCGGCTCGATATCGCCGTCCACGAAGAACGGCTCGTTGGGAAGCTCGCGCCGGCCCTTGCTGGCGTAGACGAAGAAGGTCCCGAAACCGCCCTCGATGTCGACCCACGAGTCGCCCTTGGTGGCGCCGGTGGCGGCGGAGAGGGCGTAGAACTCGTCCTTCCGCGCCATCAGATGTTGCGCCATCGCCTTGAGCATCCGGGCCCGCTCATGGAAGGTCATCTTCCGGAGCGCGGGACCGCCGAGCCGGCGGCCGTATTCGAGCATGGCCTTGAAATCGAGGCCCTGATTCCCGGCTTGGGCCACCGGTTCGCCCGTGACGGCGTGGAGCAGAGTCGTGGTCTTGCCGGCGGAGGGAACCCACTGGCCCTGGACGTAACTCGCGAGTGTCTTCATATGGATGGATCTCCAGGCCGGCACGACGAACGGGGCCGGCGCCCGACATTGCCCGGACGACGCCCGAGTCTAGCGAGGCCCGGCAGACGCCACAACCGACCCCGCCCCGGGGGGCGCTGATCTCATGCGGGATCAGGACCGCGCCGTGGCGGGTAGCGCCCGGGGCGCGTTATCGTTGGCCACCCGTCTCCACCAGGAATCCCCGATGCGCCGTCCCGCGATCGCCACGTTCGCCGTCCTGCTCGCAGTGATCTCCACCCGACCGACCTTCCTGGCGGCCCAGGCCGGCGACCTGACGGTGGAACGCTTGGTGTCGACGGCGCCGCCACTCGCGGGCACCGCGCCCACCGGCCCGGTCTGGTCGCCGAACAGCCGGTGGCTGGCTTTCCTGTGGAACGATGCGGCCAGACCGTCTCGGGACCTCTGGCTGGTGGGTGCTGGTGACTCAGTGCCGCGCCGCCTTACCTCGGGTGGTGTGTCGGAATTCGCCTGGACGCCGGACGGCGCGGCCATCGTGGCGCTCGAGGGTGGCAGGCTGCGCCGGCTTGCGATCGCCGATGGCGCCGCCTCTGATCTGGCCCGCGGGCCCAACGATCTCTCCGACCTCACGGTCTCCCCGGATGGACGGACGCTGGCGTTCCTTTCCGGCGGCGATCTCTGGTTCCAATCGATATCCGGCGCCGCCCCGTTCCGGGTTACCCATGTGGCCGTCGCGCCGAAGAGCACCGTCGGCCTCGGCACCTACTTCAAGCCCGACGTCGAGGTCGGCCGCTACGTCTGGGGGGGCGACCTGCCGCCGTACGTCTGGGCCCCGGACGGGCGCCATATCGCGGTCCAGATCGTGGACCGCCGGGACGTCCGCCAGGTGCCCTTCCCCTACTACCTGGGCGACGAGACCAGCGTAAGCCTGCTCCGCCGCGGCGCACCAGGGCAGACGAACGAAAGCCGGATGATCGCAATCCTCGACGTCGCGACCCGGCACCTCACCAGACTCCCGCTCCGAGAGCCGGCCACGACGCAGAACATCGCCATGGCGTGGTCCTCCCGCGGCGAGCTCCTGATCGACCGTGAATCCGACACGGCCGAGGACCGCTGGCTGATGGTGGCCTCTGCCACCGGCGCCGTCCGCCAGGCCTGGCACGACCGGCGCGCAAGCCGGATCTACAACCTGGTCACCTCGGCCTGGCACCCGGCCGGTGACCGGATCCTGTTCGTATCCGATCTCGACGACCGGTACCGGATCTATTCGTTAGGCACGGCCGGTGGCCAGCCCGCGCCCCTGACCCCGGCCGGCGCCGATGTCGGTGGCCCCCGCGGACCCGTGGCGCCGATCGCCCGGGCCGGAACCCAACAGCTCTGGTTTGTCTCGAATGAAGGGAACCCGGCCGAGCGGCAGGTCTACCGGATGCCGCTCGATGGCGGCCCGGCCGAGCGGATGACGACGACCCCGGGTACCCATGTGCCGTTCGTGTCCCCCGACGGAAGCCGGCTCGCCACGATCACGAGCGACGACGTCACCCCGCCCGAGCTCTATGTCGACGAGCGGAGGATCACCCGCTCGCCGGCGGCGGAGTTCGCCGAACATCGTTGGATCCGGCCGCGATACCTCACCGTTCCCCATCTGCGCGAGCCGCGGCAGATTGGGATGCGGATCTTCGAGCCGACCCATCTCGAACCCGGGCGGAAATACCCGGTGCTGTTCGGACCGATGTACTCCAACACGGTCCGGAACCAGTGGGGCGGCCTGTACGGCATGATGCAGCAGCTCTTCGTCGAGCGCGGCTACATCGTGGTTCAGGTCGACGTGCGCGGGAGTACCGGCTACGGTCGCGAGTTCCGCGAAAAATTCCTGATGGACTGGGGCGGCGGCGACCTCGACGACATCGAAAGCGCAGTCGAGCACCTGAAGACGCTGCCCTACGCCGACACCGAACGCATGGGCATCTGGGGATCGAGCTACGGCGGCACCCTGGCGGTGTTCATGCTGCTCAAGAAGCCCGGGCTCTTCAAGGCGGGCGTGGCCGGCGCGCCCGCCACCAATCCGTACTTCTTCGGCAGCGACGACGTCGCCATCGCCCGCCGGCCCGGCACCAACCCCGAGGCGTTCGCGCGGGGGAACGCGCTCCAGTACGCGGCCAATCTCCGGGACCACCTGTTGATCATCCACGGCATGCAGGACGACGTGGTGCCGTTCAAGACCTCCGTCGTCCTGGCGGATTCACTGATCAAACTCGGGAAGGATTTCGACTTCGCGTTCGCCCCGGCCGCCACCCACGGGTGGACGCAGCGAGGGTACTACGCCCGGTTCCTGCTCAACAAGCTGGTGGCCCATTTCGACCGCCACCTCTCGCCGTGACCGCGCGGACCGTGCAAAGGCCTTCGCACCTCGCCTTCCGTTCTCGCGGACCGG
>JANXXJ010000356.1 GCA_025350665.1 Gemmatimonadota bacterium
CATCGCCGCGGCCCGTCGCGACGCCGCGAGACATTCTCATGTTTTGGGAGACCGGTCTCAAATCCGCAAGACCCAGTCGGAAGCAGGTTAGCTTCTCGCAAATGCCCCGCAAGGGACCAGGCCCCGGTGCGTCGAGTTTCGCGGCCCGTTCTCGCGGTCCGTCGCGGCCATGCTTAGTTTTCGCGTCCTAATGAATCTCTCCCAGAAACAGGCCCTGGTCTGCGGCGGAACCCAGGGGATCGGCCTCGCCTCGGCCATCGCGCTGGCCGACGCCGGGGCCTCCATCCTCTTGGTGGCGCGGGACGAAGCTCGGCTCGCCGCGGCCCGCGACCGGCTGCCCGCCGGGGGCGGCCGGCGCCACGACACCCTGGTGGCCGATCTCTCCGACCCAGTCGAGAGCCGGCGCCGGATCGACCAGTGGTTGGCCGCCAACGGCCTGGTCCATATCCTGGTGAACAACAATGGCGGCCCGCCCGGCGGCCCGATCGTGGACGCCACCGCCGAAGCGTTTCTGGCCGCCTACCACGGCCACCTGCTGGCCAGCCATCTGCTGTCGCAGGCGGTGATCCCGGGCATGAAGGCCGCGGGCTACGGGCGAATCATCAACATCGTCTCGACGTCGGTGAAGCAGCCGCTCAAAGGCCTGGGCGTGTCGAACACCACCCGCGGTGCCGTGGCGAGCTGGGCCAAGACACTGGCCGGCGAGATCGGCCGATTCGGGATTACCGTGAACAACGTGCTCCCGGGCGCCACCCGGACCGGCCGCCTCGAAACGGTGGTCGCCAATCAGGCCCGGGCCCAGAGCAAGACGACCGAGACGGTCGAGCGCGAAATGGTGGCGGAGATTCCGTTGGGCCGGATCGGAGAACCAGCCGAGATCGCGGCGGCGGTGGCGTTCCTGGCAAGTCCGGCGGCGAGTTACATCACCGGGGTCAGCCTCGCGGTGGACGGCGGACGGACCTCCGCCCTGTGAGGACCCTCGCCAACTTCATCGACGGAGCCATGGCCGCTCCGCGGGCCGGGCAGTACCTCGACAAGACCGATCCCGCGACCGGCAGCGTCTTTGCCCGCGTTCCCGACAGCGACAGCGGCGACGTGGCCCTGGCGGTCGCGGCCGCCGAGCGGGCCTTCGACAGCTGGTCTCATACCCTGGCGGCGGAGCGGTCGCGGCTCCTGATCGCCATCGCCGACCGGATCGAAGCCCGGCTCGGCGAATTCGCCTTGGCCGAATCGATCGATACCGGCAAGACCCTGGCCCTGGCGACCACGCTCGACATCCCGCGCGCGTCGGCCAACTTCCGGTTCTTTGCCACGGCCGTGCTCCATGCCTCCAGCGAAACCCACACCACCGACTACGCCGCGCTCAACTACACGCTCCGCCGGCCGCGCGGCGTGGCCGGTCTGATCTCACCGTGGAATCTCCCGCTCTACCTGCTGTCGTGGAAAATCGCGCCGGCCATCGCCACCGGGAACACGGCCGTCGCCAAACCCTCGGAACTCACGCCCAGCACCGCCTTCCTGCTGGGTGACGTCTGCCGAGAAGTGGGCCTGCCACCGGGCGTCCTGAACCTGGTCCACGGGCCGGGAGCCAAGGCGGGCGCGGCGCTGGTGGAGCATCCCGCCGTGCGAACCATTTCGTTCACGGGCGGCACAGTGACCGGGGCCGCGATCGCGAAAACGGCGGCGCCGGCGTTCAAGAAGATCACGCTCGAACTGGGCGGCAAGAACCCGACGATCATCTTCGGCGATGCCGACCTCGACACCCACCTGCCGGCGATTGTGCGGAGCGCGTTCGCCAACCAGGGCGAGATCTGCCTCTGCGGCTCCCGGATCCTGGTCGAGGAATCGATCTACCCGGTTTTCCTCGAGCGGTTTGTCGCCGCGGTGAAGGCGCTCAAGGTCGGCGATCCGCTGGTGGCCGGCACCGACGTCGGCGCCCTGGTGAGCGAAGGCCATCAGCAGAAGGTGAGCCGGTACATCGCGCTGGCCAGGGAGGAGGGCGGCACCATCGTCTGCGGTGGCGGCCCGCCCGCTTCCCTGCCCGCCCGGTGCGCCCACGGATATTTCCTCGAGCCCACGGTGGTCACCGGCCTCCCCATGGGGTGCCGCACCAATCAGGAAGAGATCTTCGGCCCGGTGGTGACGGTGACGCCGTTTCGGGATGAGGCCCAGGCCGTCGATCTCGCCAACCACTCCAACTACGGCCTCGCCGCGTCGATCTGGACCCGCGACCTCGGCCGCGCCCACCGGATGGCTGAGGCGGTCCAGTGCGGGATCATCTGGATCAATTGCTGGCTGCTGCGCGACCTCCGGGTTCCGTTCGGCGGGATGCGTCAGAGCGGCGTCGGTCGCGAAGGCGGCGACGAAGCGCTCCGCTTCTTTACCGAGCCCAAGAGCGTCTGCGTGAAACTCGGATGATCCGGGGAGGGCTGCCGTGAGCGATGAAATCCGGTCTGCCCGGGCGCCGAAGCCGGTGGGGGCGTACCCCCATGCCCGGCGGGCCGGCGGGCTCCTGTTCCTCTCCGGCATCGGCCCGCGAACGCCGGTCACCAATGAGATTCCGGGCAACGTCACCGACAGCGCCGGCCGGCTCGTCAGCCACGACATCGAAAAGCAGACCCGGCAGGTCCTCGCCAACATCCGGACAGTACTGGAGGATGCGGGGTCGAGTTGGGACCGGATCGTCGACGTGACGGTCTACCTGACCGACATGGCGGCGGACTTCGCCACCTTCAACCGGATCTACGCCGAGTACTTCCCGGCCAATCAGCCGACCCGGACGACGGTCGAGGTCGGTGCCCTACCGACCCCGATCGCGATCGAGCTCAAGGTCGTCGCCGAGGGGTAGGCTCCGCAGCACGGCGCGCACCGGACTGGCGTCGAACCCTTCCAGTTTGAGCGGCAACGCGATCAGTTCGTACGTTCCCGACGGCACCTGGGTCAGCACGATGCCTTCCAGCACCGCCAGGTCGTGGGCCAGCAGGCGCCCGTGGGCCGGCAGGTCCTTCGAATCCGCCACATCGACGCTCGGGGTGTCGATCCCGACCAGCACGACCCCTTGAGCGGCGAGTTGATCGAGCAGCGCCGGATCGAGGGCGGCGAAATCGGCGTTCCAGCGGTTCGGATCCGGAAAGGTCCCGGTGGCGATCAGCACCCGAGGCTCGGTGATCGGCCGGTCGAGCATCGCGGCGGTGACCCGTTCACCTCGCCCCACCTGCGCCCGGACCACCTGGCAGCGGCCGAGGTAGCGGTCGAGGGCTCGGCCGGCGATGTCGCCGGCCCCGAGACCATAATGGTTGGGCGCATCGGCGTGGGCGCCGAGATGGACGGTGGCCTTGAGCGTCGAGAGGGTGACGGAGTCGCCTCGGGCCAGGTCCATCAGCACAGTGCGCTCGGCCGGGTTGTCCCCGGGCCAGACCGCGAGCCGCGGCGAGACGACCGGTGTAATGTCGTAGAGCACGTTACATCCGGTGGCGCACGGCCCAGAGGTCGGGAAACAGCGGCTTGAACAGCGATTGCTTGAGGAACTCGATACCGGCCGAGCCACCGGTACCCTTCTTGGCGCCGATCGTCCGCTCCACGAGTTTGACGTGGCGATACCGCCACTCCTGCATGCCCTCGTCGAAATCGGTCATCAGCTCGAACAGGATCACCAGCTCCGGCTGGGTGGTGTAGAGCCGGAAGATCTCGTCCTGCACCCGTTCGTCCGCCCGGGTCGGCTCGCGGACATCCTTGGTCAGGATGTCGGATGGGATGGCCGCGCCCCTGGTGATCAGGAACTGGTAGAACGCGTCGATCACGGTCGGCTCGCCGAGGCGTCGCTCAGCCACGGCCTTGCCCGGTTCGGAATCGGGAATCGCGCCGGTGACGTTGAGCCGCTTGTACCCAAACGCGAACTCGACCTCCTTGAACTGATACGACTGGAATCCGGACGCCGTGTCGAGCCGGTTGCGGAACGACGAGAACGACAGCGGCGTCATCGTCTCCAGGATGTCCAGCTGGCCGACCAGGGTCTTCATGATGGTCCGCACCCGCTTGAACGTGGAGATGGCCCCGAACAGGTCGCCGGTGCGAAGATCGGTCATGATCTTGCCGGTCTCGTGCAGCAGGAGTTTGAACCAGAGCTCGTAGACCTGATGGATGACGATGAACAACAGCTCGTCATGTTCTTCGGGACTGGATTTGGGCTCCTGCAGGGCGAGCAGTTGGTCGACCTTGAGATAGGAGGCGTAGGTCACGGGCATGATGGGCAGACCGGTCGGCGGGTGGATGGTTGCATGGCGAGCATCGGTCAACGGCGGAGCCCGGCCCAGACCGCGAGCGCCGCGACCGCGGCGAGGGCCCAGCCGGTCCAGCGAATCACCCGGTTCTGCCGCTCGGCCTTGGCGCGGGCCTCGGCGTACGGAATCAGCGAGAACGAGATCATCGGATAGAGCGGAATGAAGCCGGGGATCACCAGGTGCAAGAGGTGTTCAAAACGCTTCCGCCACAGGAACCGTGCCGACGCCACGTGATCGCGCATCTCGTTGAAGTTGGCCAGCGCCAGGTCGGCAATCGCGTCGGTGTTGGGCTTCCGGCGTTCCTGATAGCGGGCCAGGGCCGCGCCGAGGTCGCCGGGCTGCCGGCGGAGAGACTCGATGAATTCGAGGCAGTCCTCGAATCCGGCGTTGGCGCCCTGGCCGTAGAACGGCACGATGGCATGGGCGGCGTCGCCGATCAGGACCGCTCGATCGCCGGCCCGCCACGGCCAGGTCCGGACCGTGACCATCGCGCCGGTCTTGTTGCCGAAGAAATCCTCGATCAGGGTCGGCATCAGCGGAACGGCATCGGGAAACTCCCGCACGAAGAACGCCTGCACCGCTTCGGGCGTGTTCAGCTGGTCGAAGCCGTTCGGCCCGGTCATCGGGAGATAGAGCGTCACCGTGAACGTCGCATCCGGATTGGCCATCGCCATCATCATGAACCGGCCCCGGGGCCAGATGTGCATGGCATTCCGCTCAAGCGCGGCCGAGCCGTCGGGCCGGGCCGGGATGAACAGTTCCTTGTAGCCGTGGGCCAGGTAGTCCTGCGAATAGTCCTGGTGTTCCCGCTTCTGCAGCGCCCCCCGAACCACGGAGAAGGCGCCGTCGGCGCCAACGATGACGCCGGTGGAGACCCGCTCGTCGGCCCCGGTCGCCGCGTCGACGTGGGTCACTCGCCCGGTCTGGACGTCGATGTCGGTGCAGCGCCGGTTGAACACCAGCGACACGTTGGCCGACCGGCCGGCGCTGACGATCAGGGCCCGGTTCAACTCGCCCCGGGAAAAGGAATTGATCGCCTGGCCGGCCTTGCCATACGGCTGGTAGGACATCGCGCCGTCCGGTGCGTGAATCGCGCGGCGGTAGAGGGGAACCCCGAGCGAAAGGAAGTCGTCCCCGACCGCGAGCTGCGCCAGGGCGTTCAGACCGCGGGCGGAAATCGCGAGGTTGATGCTGCGCCCGCTCTCCATCGCATCCTGACGCGGATCGCCCCGGCGTTCAATGACTTCGACCTGGTACCCTTCCCGGCCCAGGAGGGCCGCGACCATCGATCCCACCAGGCCGCCGCCTACAACCACGAAACGCGGTTTATCCACGAAGCGCCTCCACCAGCGCCGAGCCCGCCCGCCAGACATCCACGAACGAATTGTACATCGGCACCGGCGACATCCGGATCACATCGGGCTGGCGGAAGTCAGGCAGGATGCCGCGGGCGCGGAGGGCATCGAAGACCGCGCGGCCGTTCTCCTTGATCAGCAACGAGAGCTGGCAGCCGCGGGCCTCCGGATTGCCGGGGGTGATGATCTCGAGGCGGTCCGGCGACACCGGGCCGATCAGGAACTCGAGGTACCCCGTGAGGTCAAGCGACTTGGCGCGAAGGGCCCCCATGCCGACCCGGTCGAATTGGCCCAGGGAGGCGAGCAGCGGCGTCATCGAAAAGACGTTCGGGTTGCTGATCTGCCAGCCGTCGGCGCCCTCGCGGGGGACGAAGGCCTCGTTCAGATGAAGCCGGAACCGGGTGGCCGGATCGTTCCCCCACCAGCCGGCGTAGCGCGGCAGGCCCGAGTTCTGACCATGCCGTTCATGCACGAAACATCCGCCGATCGCACCCGGCCCGGCGTTGATGTATTTGTAGGAGCACCACGCGGCGAAGTCGACGTCCCAATCGTGCAGCGCCAGCGGAACGTTGCCGGCCGCATGCGCCAGGTCGAAGCCCGCAATCGCGCCGGCGGCGTGGACGGCACGGGTGATCTGGCCCAAATCGAAGCGCTGCCCGGTGTAGTACTGCACGCCGGGAAGGAGCACCAGGGCAATCTCGTCACCCCGTTCGGCCAGCAGCCGCTCCACGGCCTCGGTCGAGATCGTGTGGCCACCCTCGTCCGGCCGGAGCACGATCACGTGCTCCGCCGGGTCGAGCCCTCGGCTCTGCACGTGCGTGGCAACGGCGTAGGAATCGGACGGAAAGGCCGACTCCTCGATCACGATCTTGGTCCGGCGCCCCTCGGGCCGGTAGAACGTCACCATCATCAAGTGCAGGTTGACCGTGAGAGCGTTCATCATCACGACCTCACCGGGCCGAGCCCCGACCAGACGGGCCCCGGTCTCCCGGAAGTTTTCGTGGTACGAGTACCACGGGGTCTTCGCCCGCATGTGCCCCTCGACCGCCAGCCGGCCCCAATCGGCCAATTCCTGCTGCATCAGATTCGGTACAGCCTTGGGCATGAGCCCGAGCGAATTGCCGCAGAGGTAGACCAGCGGCATCCCGTCATCACCGCGGGGAAACTCGAATTCGTGTCTGAGCGGGGCAATGGGGTCGGCCTGATCGCGGGCCCGGGCCCATGCTTCGGTCGCTTCGAAACGGGTGGTCATAGAAATGCCGATAGAGGACGATTGAGAAATTCCAGCGCCGACCGGAACAGCAGCCATTCCTTCTGGTCGGTCGTCAGGTCCGCCAGCGATTCGATCATCTCGCCGGGGAGTGTCTCGCCGAGCGGGAACGGGTAGTCGGACCCCAGGGCGATCCGGTTGGCGCCGATCAGCTCGATCAGGCGCCGGAGCAGGTCCGGATCGTGGGTCAGCGAATCGACGTAGAACCGGCCGAGGTACTTCGACGGCGGAAACGGATTGGTCACCGCGACCAGGTCGGGCCGGGCCTCGAAGCCGTGATCGAGGCGGCCCAGCACCCCGGCAAAGCTCCCGCCCCCATGGGCGAAACAGATCCGGAGCTTCGGCAACTTCTCGAGTACGCCGCCAAAGATCATCGACGCGATCGCGATCGCCGACTCGGTCGGCATGCCGATCAGCCACGGAAGCCAGTACTTCTTCATCCGCTCCGGCGCCAGCATTTCCCACGGATGGACGAAGATCGCCGCCCCGAGTTCTTCGGCCCGCTGGAAAAATGGGAACAGCTCGGGCTGGTCCAGATTCCAGTCGTTGACATGGGTCCCGATCTGGACGCCCGGCAGCCGGAGATCACTTACACAACGTTCGAGCTCGGCCACCGCCAGATCGGGCGCCTGGAGCGGTACCGTCCCGAGGCCGACGAAACGTTTGGGATTGGTGGCGACGACCCAGGCCAGGTGGTCGTTGAGCAGCCGGGCGAGATCGTGGCCGTCGGACGGCCGGGACCAGTAGCTGAACATGACCGGGACGGTCGACAGCACCTGGACCCCGACACCGTCGCGATCCATCTGCTCGGTCCGGACCCGCGGCTCCCAGCAGTTGTCCTCGATGTCGCGGAACGGCCGCCCGTCCACAATGAGCCGGGCCCGGCACGGTGCGACATGGTCGATCTCGAGAAACCCGCCGTACCCGTAGCGCTCCCGGAGGTTGGGCCAGTTCTCCGGGAGGATGTGGGTGTGGAGGTCGATCTTCAAGGGACGGTTGGGCGAGCTACTTGGCGGGCGTCGGTGGTTGCATGACGGTCCCGCACTTCTGGCAAGTCCGCTTCTTCTCGTCCGCCCAGAAGTCCTCCATCAGCGGCTTGAGTTGCTTGCCGAGATCGACCAGCTGGAATCCGGCGTCGTGGATCATCTCGCCGCATTTCTCGCAAAACCAGCGGAGGTGATCGCGTTCCTCCTCCTGCCGGCGCCGTTCGATCACCAGCCCGATCGTGTTGGCCGGCCGCTGGGGAGAATGGGGAATCCCGGCGGGGAGGAGAAACATCTCGCCCTCCCGGATCTTGATATCCCTGGGCTGCCCGTTCTCGATCACCCGGACCGAAATGTCGCCCTCGACCTGGTAGAAGAACTCCTCGCCGTCCTCGACGTGAAAATCCTTGCGGGCATTGGGCCCACCCACCGCCATCACCAGGAACTCGGCGTCCTGCCAGATCATTTTGTTCCCGACCGGCGGCTTGAGCAGATCCCGGTGCTCGTCGACCCAGCGCTTCAGGTTGATGGGAGGCATGAGTGGCATGCGAGCGGCTCCTGGCGATTGGTGCGTTGGTTCGAGGGGTTAGCGTCTGGCCCTAAGATAGCGGCCCGGCGACTTGCCGGTCAGTTCACCGTTCCGAAGCACCGGCTGGCCATTCACGAACACGTCCCGGACCCCG
Organism: Gemmatimonadota bacterium; assembly: GCA_025350665.1. GTDB lineage: Bacteria > Gemmatimonadota > Gemmatimonadetes > Gemmatimonadales > GWC2-71-9 > SHZU01. Next base: position 8,572 of record JANXXJ010000356.1, read on the forward strand.
ACGGCCATGGCGGAGGGCTTCTCCCAGGTCGATTGGTCGGCGATGGTGCGCGGATCAAAGATCACCAGATCCGCCGCCTGGCCCTCGGCCACCCGACCGCGGTCGCGGAGCCCGATCCAGTCGGCCGGAAGCGAGGTCATTTTCCGGACGGCTTCCTCCAGCGTGAACAGCTTGACGTCGCGGGCATAGTGACCGAGCACCCGCGGGAAGGTGCCGGTGGACCGAGGGTGCCCCATCGCATCGGTCCTGGCATCGGCGTAGCCGCCGTCGCTCGCGATCATGTTCCACGGCTGAACCAGCAGGTCCCGGACGTCCTGCTCCTTGATGGCCCCCAGAGTGATGCCGATCGGCTTGGTGCTGCCCAGGATGAGGTCGGCGACCAGATCGAACCTCCCGACCTTCCGACCGTCGGCCAACTCGGAGAGATACTTCCCGACCAGCGCGGCGTTTTCAGGGCTCGTCGTGATCCGCATGCTGGTGTAGCCGGTGGCCTTGAGCCACGCGAAGCCGCCGTCCAGCCCGTTCTCGCTCGACACCTTGATCCGCTCGCGGAGGGCCGGATCGCGGAGGGCGGCTTTGAGGTCGAATCCGGCCTGGCCTTTGAGATCCCTGGGCAGCACGACGATGTCGGTCAGGGCGGACGTGGCGGCGCCGTCATAGGGATACTGATCGGAAACCGCGTCGACGCCCCGCATCCGCGCCGCGTTCACCATCGCGATCACGTCGCGGATCTTGCCGGCGTTCTCGAGCCCGACCGCTTTCTCGTGGCCGATCTTCGGAGCAATCCCGGCCCGCTCGCCGATCGCAAGGCACTCCTGGTCCGACCAGAGGAACCGCTTGACGGGGTCGCGCACGTGGGAATCGTAGATCCCGCGATACGGCGCCACTTCCCGGGCCAGCTCGACGACCTCGTCGGTCTCGGAGAACATCCCCGGCTCGTACATCAGACCGGTCGACAGTCCGACGGCGCCAAGCTCCATCCCCTCGCGCACCAGCGCCTTCATTCGGGTCAGTTCCTCGGCGGTCGGCGCCCGCTGGGCCAGCTGCATCACCGCGGCGCGGACCGCGTTGTGGCCGACGTAAAGCGCCACGTTGGTCCCTGCGCCCTGCCTGGTGAGCGATTCAATCACCGGCTTCATCTCCGCCGGGCCGTAGCCTCCGTCCGGCCCGCCCAGGACCGTCGTCACGCCCTGGCGGACGACACCCTCGTTGAACCGACGCTCCGGAGCTCCAAGTTCATCGACCGTGTGGGAGTGGACGTCGATGAACCCCGGCGCCAGGACCAGGCCGCCGGCGGCAATCCGCTGGCGCGCCGGCCGGCCGGCCAGACCCCCGGGTCGGGTCACGTTGGTGATCCAGCCGAGCCGAATCCCGACATCGCCGGCATGGCCGGGTCGTCCCGACCCATCGATGATCCGGGCACCGGTGATCACGACGTCGAGCGAATCGGCGAGCCTGGGAATTTGTGCCGTCAGAACTCCGGGAAGGAGCGCCAGGGCGACGAGCCAGGAACGTCTCATGGAGTCTGCCTCTCATTGATGACCCGTTCGAACTGGGCGCGATCGATCG
>JANXXJ010000004.1 GCA_025350665.1 Gemmatimonadota bacterium
GCCGGATCGAGACGATCTCCTATGGTGAAGAGCGGCCGGTCGACAATTCAGGGACGGAAGCGGGCTGGGCCAAGAATCGGCGTGACGAGTTCGAGTTGCTGGCTGGGGCCGAGAAGTTGGTGAAGCCGCAGTGATCGGGCGTCACGCCGCGCTGGCGGGGCTCCTGCTGGTGGCCTTCGGCTGCGCCACCAAGGGCAACGTGCGCCAGGTCGAGACCCAGTTGCTGGTGCTTCGGGCCGAGACCGCGCGGCAAGACTCAGTGCGGGCTGCGGAGCTGGCCCGGATCATCCGGCTCGAACAGACGCTGCTTGACTCGCTGGCCGGCGCCCGCCAGGGGGTTCGGGTGCTCGATGCCCGGATCGGAGTGGACCTGACGGACGTGCAGCGGCAGTTGCTTCAAATCCAGGAACTGAGCGGCCAGAGCCAGCGCCAGCTGTCCGTCCTCAAGGCTCAGCTCGACGCCCGCGCGGAGACCCAGGTGGCCGCGCCGTCGCCCACGGTGCCGTCGGACACCACGGCCGCCATCGTTGTCGTCCCGTCGGCGCCGACGGCGTCGGCGGAGCAGATGTACACCGGTGCGATCAACCAGTACCGCCGGGGAAGCATCGGCGTGGCCCGTCGGGCCTTCCTCGAATTTCTCCAGCAGTATCCGACCCACCCGAACGTTCCGGACGCGATGTACTTCGTCGCCGAGTCCTTCGATGCCTCGGCCCCGGATTCGGCCATCACCCGGTACAACGAACTCAAGACCCGGTTCCCCAAGTCGTCACGCGCCCCCACGGCCTTGTACAAGATCGGCTATCTCCTGGAGACGGCCGTGAAAGACGGGACGCGGGCGCGAGCGGCGTATCTGCGTCTCATCGCCGAGTATCCCCGGTCGGAAGACGCCGAGTTGGCGAAGAACCGACTCGAGACGCTGAAACCCTAAGCTGGTACGGTGATGGCGCGGTCCTCTGGCGAGATGCCATTCCTCGAGCATCTCGAGGAACTTCGGGCCCGGCTGGTCCGGGCACTTCTCGCGTTGATCATCGGCGTGGGCGTCGGGATCTGGGCGACGGGCCAGTACAAACTGGTCGACGTCTTCCAGGCCCCGATCATTCCGATGCTCAACGGCCGCCACCTCGTGGTCCAGAGCCCGACCGAGTTGGTGATGATTACCCTCGAGATCGGATTCATCACCGGGCTCGTGCTCGCCTCGCCGGTCCTGATTTGGCAGCTGTGGGCCTTCATGTCGCCGGCGCTGTACGAGCGGGAAAAGAAGGCGATCGTGCCCGCCCTCTTCGCCGGCATGATTCTGTTCCTGACCGGCTCGATTCTGAGCTTCATCTTCCTGGTGCCGTCGGCCCTTCGGGTGTTGCTTGGCTTCACGCCGGGCACGTTCGACATGCTGATCACGTTCGACAAGTATTTCGATTTCGTGCTGCAGGTCGTGCTGGCCATGGGGCTCTCGGCCGAACTCCCGCTCCTGATCATCATGCTGGCCGTGCTCGGCGTCGTCACGCCGGCCATGCTGAACAAATTCCGCCGCTATGCGATCGTGCTGTGTTTCCTGGCCGGGGCGATTCTTTCGCCCGGGACTGACATCTTCTCCTGCCTGATGATGACCGCGCCGCTGCTGGTGCTCTACGAGGTCGGGTTCCTGGGTGCCGTCCTGGCCCATCGGAAGCGCCTGAAGCGTCAATGACCGCCGCCCGCCCCATCGCGTCGGTGGCCGCGCTGACCATCCTGCTCCTGGTCGCGGCGTTCCTTCCGGGGAAGGCGGTGGCCCAACGGCCGCGTCCGACGCCGCCCCGGCCGACCCAGTCGATCGGGCAGCCCCAGCGGGCGTCTCCCAACGATACGTTGCGCAAAACCCCGACCCCGCTCGACACCGCCAGTGCCCGCCGTCTGGGCATTCCCACCCAGCCCAAGCAATCCTTCGCCCCTACCGATTCCGTCGTCGACGACCTGCTCGACCTCGAGGGCTACGACATCACCCGCTACCGTTCCGATTCGGCGCAGGTGTTCGCGACGGACCGCCAGGTGAAGTTGCAGGGCAACGCGATGACGGAGCGCTCCGGATCGACGCTCGAAGCGCAGCAGATCATCTACAAGGAAGGCGACTGCCGGTTTGACGCCCAGGGGGAGCCGCACCTGTTTCAGAACGGCACCGTGGTGGTCGGGCGAACGGTGAACTACAACACCTGCCTGGATCGCGGCCTGGTGCAGGACGGTCGGACCACGTTCCCCCAGCAGGGAGCCAACTGGGTGATCAACGGCAACATGGCGATGGACTCCTCGACCAAGCGGATCTACGCCAGTGCCCGGGAGGTCACCAGCTGCGACCTTCCCGAGTCGCACTACCACTTTACGGCCAAAGAGCTCAAATGGGTCAACGGCTCGACGATGGTGGCCCGCCCGGCGACGCTCTACATCCGCGACGTGCCGATTGCCTGGATCCCGTTCCTGTTCCAGGATACGAAACGGGGGCGCCGCAGCGGAATTCTGATTCCCGAATTCGGCTTCAACGATATCGTCCGGCCGAGCCGCACGTACAACCGAACGATCAAGAACATCGGCTATTACTGGGCGCCGAACGAGTATGTGGATCTGCTGGCCCGGTTTGACTGGTTCTCGAACCGGTACATTGAATTCGGGGTTGAGGGGCAATACCGGTGGATCGACCGGTTCATGCGGGGGGCGATCAGTTTTTCCCGCAGCAAGGAAGTCGGTGGCGCCACCAACAGCCGGATCGTCTGGAATCACAGCCAGACGTTCGACGTGACCACCCGGCTCAACGTCGCCCTCGACTACTCGACCAATTCCTCCATCATTCGGCGAAATTCCATCGATCCCCGCCTGACCACCCAGCAGATTCGCAGCTCGGCGAATCTCTCGAAGCAGTTCAAATGGGGGAACCTCACCCTTGGCGCCACCCGGAGCCAGAATGTCAACGACGGGAGCGGGACTCAGACCATCCCGTCGCTCTCGCTGTCGCCCAAGCCGATCGACTTCGGGCCCAACGTGACCTGGTCGCCGGATCTGAGTATCACCAACGACCTCGCCTTCAAGCAGCCCGGCCAGTTGATCGTGCCCCGCGGGCTCAACGGGAAAGTCGACACCCTGAAGATTACCGGGGCGAGCCGGAGCAGCCGCTTCAGCATGAATACGCCGCTTCGGATCGGCGGCTTCCAATGGACCAACTCGGTGAGCCTGATCGACGCCGACTCAACGGGGCTCCGCGAGGATGTGGTCAAGCTGCCGAACGACGCCACCGCGGACCCGACCGACTCGATTACGGTGCGCCGGGTCCGGAGCGGCGGGTTCGGCAGCGAGTTTGACTGGAATACCGGGATCAACCTGCCGATTCTCTTTCGGACCAGCTGGAAGGTGACGCCGTCGGTCGGGATCACCAATACGACCGGGGGGCCGTTTGCGGTGCGCAACGAACGGACCGACGGCCAGTTCGTCCGGCAGGGGAAACGTCTCCAATTCGGCCTCTCGGTGTCGCCGACCTTCTACGGCTTCTTCGGCGGGATCGGGCCGCTGGCGCGGATCCGGCACACGATCCAGCCCAGCCTTACCTATGCCTACAGTCCCGAAGCGGCGGTCCCGATCGAGTTCGCCCGGGCCATCACGCCGATCGGGGCGCCGCTGGTCCTCAAGAGCAACCCGTCGCAGACGTTGAATCTTTCGCTGAGCCAGAACTTCGAAGGCAAGACCCGGCGGCCGGCCGGCGACACGACCGATCTCCAGGTCAAGAAGATCCGGTTGCTGTCGATCACCACGAGCGGGCTGTCGTACGACCTGGAGAAGGCCAAGCTGCCAGGGAAGACCGGCTGGGGGTCGGGCACGCTGTCCAACAGCCTTCTGTCCGACCTGGTGCCGGGCCTCAACCTCGCCATCACCCACGACCTGTTCGCCGGCCAGTTCGACAGCGACACCGCCAAGTTCAGCCCCTTCCTGTCGGGGGTGACGGCGAGCTTCCAGCTCAACAGCGGGACGTTCAAGTCCCTGGGCCGGCTGTTCGGACTTTCGAGCGGACCGGTCAAGACCGGGCCGCAGGCGACGGTCTCCGGAGCCCAGCAGTCCAATCAGATGCCGGGGGCCGGCGGTTTCGACGACATGCGGCGAGGGACCAGCTTCACCTCGAACCAGAATTTCTCCCGCGGTCAGAAGGGGTTCAATGCGAGCGTCAACCTCACCCTGGCCCGGACCCGGCCGGTCGCTGCCGGCCAGACCATCACGCAGATTCCGAACCGGAGCAATATCCAGTTCAATACCAGCTTCGCCCCGACCCAGTTCTGGCAGGTGGCCTGGAACACCCAGTACGACGCGACCAACAAGAAGTTCGAGGCCCAGCAGCTCAACCTGACCCGCGACCTCCACGACTGGCGGGCGACGTTCTCGTTCCTGCGGTCGCCGAACGGTAATTTTTCTTTCTCCTTTCTCGTCACGCTGATCGATCTGCCCGCCATCAAGTTTGACTATCGGCAGAGCACGATTCAGAACCAGCGTTAGGCCGGCGACGGCGCTCTATTCGGAGGCTCGCATGACGTCCACACTCACGCTCGATGGTCGTTCCCTCACGGTGCAGGACGTGGTGCGGTTCGCCCGGACGCCGGGGGCCGGCGCGGGGCTGGCCCCCGACGCGGTCGTCGCGCTGGGACGTTCCCGGCGGGTGATCGAGGATGCGGTCGCGCGGGGCGAGACGATGTACGGCATCAACACCGGTTTCGGCAAACTGGCCAACATCCGGATCGGGGCGGCGTCGCTGGACCAACTCCAGGCCAATCTGATCCGGAGCCACGCCGCCGGGGTCGGGCCGCCGTTCCCCGCTGAAGTGGTTCGCGCGATGATGCTCCTCCGGGCCAATGTGCTCCTTCGGCCCACCAGCGGGGTCCGCCCCGCGCTGGCCGAGGCGCTCATTCGCCTGCTCAACAGCGGCATCGTGCCGGTGGTGCCCGAACAGGGCAGCGTCGGCGCCAGCGGCGACCTGGCTCCGCTCAGCCACCTGGCGCTGGCGTTGATGGGGGAAGGCACGGTCATCGCCGCCGGGGCGGTCGGCCCGGCGGGTCCGGCTCTCAAGGCGGCCGGGCTCGCGCCGTTCCGGTTCGGCCCGAAGGAAGGCCTGGCGTTCATCAATGGGACCCAGGCCCAAACGGCCCTGCTCGCCCTGCTGGTGCACGATGCCCAGGTTCTCTGGCGGACGGCCGTCGGCGCCGCTGCCATGAGCCTGGAAGCGCTGACCGGGACGCCGACACCCCTCGATGCCCGAATCCACGAGGCCCGGCCCCACGCGGGCCAGCTCCGGGCCGCGACGCTGATGCGACGGCTGGTCCAGGGGAGCGAAATCCGGGAGTCGCACCGCGACAACGATCCGCGGGTCCAGGATGCCTACAGTCTGCGCTGCTCGCCTCAGGTCCTCGGCGCGGTGGCGGACGCGATCCGGTTTGCCGCCGAGGTAGTCGAGGTGGAGCTCAATGCCTCCACTGACAACCCCCTCGTCTTCGAGAATGGCGACGTGCTGTCGGGCGGCAATTTCCACGGGCAGCCGGTGGCCCAGGCCCTCGATTTCCTGGCCATCGCGCTGACGACCCTGCAGGCCCTGGCGGAACGGCGGGTCGAACGCCTGGTGAACCCCGATCTGTCCCAGGGCCTGCCGGCCTTTTTGACCGGCGATCCCGGGCTTCGATCCGGCTTCATGATGGTCCAGATCACGGCGGCCTCGCTGGTGGCCGAATCGCGGTCGATCGCCTACCCGGCGAGCATCGGGTCGATCCCGACCGACGCCAACCAGGAGGATTTCGTGCCGATGGGCATGGCGGCGGCCTACAAGGCCAAGCGGATCCTCGGCAATGCGGCCCTGGTGGTGGCGGCCGAGCTGATGTGTGGAGCCCAGGGCCTGGACTTCCTGGCGCCGCTCAAGGCCGGCCACGGGGTCCGGGACCTCCATGAGAAGGTCCGGGATCCCGGATTTGGTGTGGCCACGTTGGCCGAGGACAGGCCGCCTGGGCCCGATCTGGAGCAACTGGCGGCCGGGGTATTGGCGGGCCGGTTCGACCCCGGCGAGGACCTTGCATGATTGGATGGCTTGCCCAGGTCGTTTGGCCAGGCCTATCTTAAGGCATTGCAAGACCTTGAAGGGCTCGGCGCCCCTTACACACGAGCCGGATGAACCTCGACAAGCTGAAGGAATCCGCACGTAAATTCGAACAAGGCGGCCAGTGGCGACAAGCCATTGACGTCTACAAGAAAGCGTTGCGGGAGTTCGAGGAGGGCGGCGAGGGAGTTCTCGATCCTTCGCTCTACAACCGGATCGGCGACCTCGAGATGAAGGACGGGGACTCGAGCGCCGCAATCCGGGCGTACGAGCAAGCGTCGGACCTGTATACCGAGCAAGGCTTCTTCAACAACGCCATCGCACTCTGCAGCAAGATCCTCCGGGTCAATCCGGCCCGTTCGGCCACCTACCTTCGTCTCGCCCAGCTCAACGCCCGCAAGAATTTCGTCGGCGAAGCCAAGCGGAACCTGAGCGAGTATCTCGAACGGATGGAGGCACTCCACCACCGCGACGAAGGCATCGCGGCCGTGAAACTTTTCGCCGACCAGTTCTCGGGAAATCCCGATATCCGCCTCATGCTGGTCGAACTGCTGCGAGCCAGCTCGCTCGAGCAGGATGCGACCGAGCAGCTCGAGAAGCTGGCGCGCGAACTCGAGGAACGGGGCGACGCATCCGGGGCGCGGAAGACCCGGGAGCAGATCGCCGCGATGCGCACCGATGAACTCCCGCCCGCCGACACCAGCAGCAGGCCCGACCCGATGTCGGGCCTGGTCTTCCTCGATACCGGGTTCGGCGACGCGCCGGCGATGATGGCCACGGACGGGCCGTCGATCGTGGATGGTCTCGAAATCATCCGGGACGAGGCCCAGCAATCCGAGGGCTGGCGCCAGGACACGACTGCCATCGACGGCTTCGCGATCACCCATATCGCGACGGGGTCCGACGACGACATGCCGGAGGTCCTGACCGAGGATTCGCTGACGGTGAGCGACGACGGTGCGATGCTCGACGTGGACGACCCGATCGACATCGACTCGTATCCGACCGTCGACCTCGACGCCTCGATCGGGTCCGCCGCCGACTTCGACCAGCCGATATCGCTCGACGCCGATGAGGGCACGGCCGACGAAGACCTGGTCTATATCCCGGTCGAACGCGAGCCGGATGGCAGCCAGCCTGAAACGATCGACGACATCGCGGCCTACGCGCGGGACCGGGCCCGGGTGCTGTTCGAGATCGGCGACCGGTCCGGGGGGATCGCGGCCCTCGAAGAAGCGCTGCGACAGTTTGAAGCGACCAGCCGCCTCAAGGAAGCGGTTGCGGTGGCCGACGGACTGATCCGGCTCGAACCCGACGCCGTCTTCCGATATCAGAAACGGGTGGAGCTGGCGTATCGAGTTGGTGACCGGGCCGCGATGCTCGACGCCTACCTCGGCCTCGCGGACGCTTTGCTGCGGGGAGGCGGCGTCGAACATGCTGTGACGGTATATCGACGGGTCCTCGACCACGATTCGGGCAACGAGCGGGCGCGGAGCTCGCTCGCCATGCTCGAGAGCCGGCGCGCTCCGCCGCCGCCGGCGCCCGAACCCGAACCCGTGGCCGAGCCGGCGAACGACTTCATTGATCTCGGCAGCCTGATCATGGATGAACCGCTGTCCCGGGACACCAGGATGCGGGTCGGCCAGCAGGCCCCGATCGAGGACGAGGACGCCGCGTTCCACGATGCGCTGGCCCAGTTCAAGCGCGGCATCGACGAGAACATCGACGCTGAGGACTTCCAGGCCCATTACGATCTCGGCATCGCCTTCAAAGAGATGGGGCTCCTCGACGAGGCGATCGCCCAGTTTCAGAAGGCCCTGCGCTCGCCCGATGGCCGCCTCAAGACCTCCGAGCAGCTTGGCATCTCGTTTTTCGACAAGGCGCGATACGCCATCGCCGAGGCGGTCCTCCGCCGGGCGATCGAAAGCCTGACCGGGGGGGACGAAGAAAAAATCGGGTCGATTTACTGGCTCGGGCGTTCGCTCGAGGCGCAACGGCGGTACGATGAGGCCCTGCGCTACTACGAACGCGCCCTGGCGGTGGACATCCGGTTCCTCGACGTCGGCGACCGGGTCCACCGACTGACCACCGAGGCCTCATGACGGCCGAAGCCGTGGTGGTGTCGCTCTCGACCCTGCAGGCCGGGATGGAGCCGGATCTAGAACAGGTGCGGGCCGAAATCGGCCGGGCGATCGCGGCCGATTTCCCGTTGATCGCGGACGTCAACTCCCATCTGCTCCGGATGCAGGGAAAGATGTTCCGGCCCACGCTGCTGCTGCTGGTGAATCGGGCCACGCGCATTCCCGACCCGCGCTCCGTGCGACTGGCCGCGGCGGTCGAGCTCATCCACCTCGCGACGCTGGTGCACGACGATTCGGTCGACCACTCGGTGCTGCGGCGCGGGATGCCGACGATCAACTCGCTGTTCAGTCACCAGGTGTCGGTCATCATGGGCGACTACCTGTATTCGCGGGCGGTCATTGAACTGGTGGCGATCGGGGATCTCAAGGCGCTGGAAGTTCTGAGCCGGGTGACCAACGAGATGACGATCGGAGAAATGCGCCAGCTGCTGGCCCACGACCCGTTGAGTTTCGGCGAAGACAGCTACGATCTGCTGATCCGGGCGAAGACCGCCTCGCTGATGTCGGGGGCCTGCGAATGCGGGGCGCTGGAAGCGCCGCCTCGGGTCCGCGCCGCCATGGCGCGGTTCGGCAATGCTCTTGGAATGGCCTTCCAGATCATCGATGATTTGCTCGATTTTACCGGGGTCGAGGCCGTCACGGGCAAGCCGAGTGGTCACGACTTGCGGGAACACAAGGTGACGCTGCCCTTGATCTACGCGCTGCCCCGTTTCACGCCGGCCCAGCGGGCCGACATCAACGCCGTCATGGCCGCGCCCGAACCCACGCCGGAGCAGGTGGAACGGGTGGTGGCGCACGTCAAGGCAGCCGGCGGCATCGAGTACGCCAAGGCGCGGGCCCAGCGGCACGGCCAGGAGGCGTACGCGGAACTGAACGAATTGCCTGACGGCCCGGCTCGGGAACTCCTGCGGGCCAGCGTCAACTTTGTCATGGAGCGCCGAAAGTAGCATGACCTCCGGACCCCGCCGACCCCGTTTCTACGCCATGATCCTGGCCACCGGCTTTCTGCTGGGCGGGTTTCTCCAGGCATTCCTCAAACGGCTGCTGCCGGACAGCCCGGCCCGGACCTTCTTCACGATGGCGGCCCGGGGAGAGTTCGGGCCTGTCAAATGCAATCTGCTGGTGATAGACTTCACCCTGGGTCCGGTGGGGGTTGAGGTGTCCCTCCTCAGCGTACTCGGGGTGCTGATCGCCTACCTCATCGCGCGATCCCTCTTTTAGCTGGAGCGACCATGTTCGGCAATCTTGGGTTCCCGGAAATCCTGCTCCTGTTGGTTGTCGTCCTCCTGGTGTTCGGCGCCAAACGGCTGCCGGAGATCGGGCAGTCCCTTGGCAAAGGCATTCGTGAGTTCAAGAAGAGCATGACCGACGCCGGCGAGGCCATTTCGAGCGGGACGGACGATCGGGCCCCGACGTCGCGCCAGATCGACGCTCAGCCCGAGCCGCGGTCCTCCAGCGAACCGAAGCGGCTGTCGCAGTAACAGCTCAGGGAAGGCCTGAAGCAAAGCGGGGCGACCATCCGGTCGCCCCGCTTTTTTGCCTGTCCCCGTCTGGCCCGCTCAGGGAGTCTGCTGTTGGCCGGCGGTCGTCTGCGCGGCCGTCTTGTACACGTCCGAGCGGCGGTCCACGATCGTCGCCGCGTCCTTGAGACCGGCCAGGTATTCCTGCAGCCGGCTCCGCTTGGCGGCCTGGAGCGCCTGCTGACGGATCGCGCCGATGTTCTTGGCGAAGTCGGCGGAATCCGCCGTGACCCGGTCCAGCGCCTCAAACAGGTAGACGCCGGGGTCTCCGCTGTCTTTCCCGCCGCTCACCGGCCGGCTGACCTCACCCTTCTTGAGGGAGAACGCGACGCCGATCAAGGCGGGCGATCCCAGGGGGGCCGACAACCGGGCAAAGGGACCGACCTCGCGGTACTCGAACCCGAGGGTCTTGGCGCCCTGGGCCAGCGGCGTACCGGCCGCGACCTGTTTGGCCAGGGATTCGCCGAGGCGAAGAGCTTCCTGCCCCTTCTTGCCGGCCTTGACGACCGCGCTGACTTCGTCCTTGATCGCGGCGAACGGCGGGATGCCTTCAGCCCGCAGACTGTCGAGCCGGAACATGTAGTAGGCCGCGGGCGACTCGATGACCTGGCTATGCTCCCCGACCTTGGCCTGGAACGCCCAGACACCGGCGTCAGGCACCTGGCCGGCCTCAGGGATGAAGACCTTGGCGCCCTTGGCCACGGGGCCCACCGACTTCGGCGTAAGCTTGAGGGCCCGGGCGGCCGTGTCGAGCGCGGTCGGGTCGAGCTTGTCGGCCGCGAGCGACTCGAGGGAGTCGGCCATGGCGTCGAGCTGGTCGCGATGCGCTCCGGTCACCTCGATCGGAATCAGGATGTGGCGGCCCTTGAACTTGTCGGCGGTCCGGCTGTCAACCTGGATGATGTGATAGCCCAGGGAACTCAGGACGGGCTCGGAGATGGTCTTGAGCGGGACCGACATCGCCGCGTTGCCGAGCTCCGCCGGCACCGCCGCCTTCGCCATTTCACCGAGTTCGCCGCCTTTGGAGGCGCTGGCACTGTCGGCGGATTCACGGCGGGCGAGTTCGGCGAACGCGGTCCCCTTGGCGAGGTCGTCCCGGACGGACTTGGCCCGGGCGACGGCGGCGGCGGTGTCGGACGCATTGGTCGCCCGTGAGACCCGGAGGTAGCTCAGGAACGCGCCGGCCGGGCGCTTGAACTCGTCCTTGTGCTGGTTGTAGTACTGCTCGGCCTCCTGGGCCGTGGCGCTCGCGGCCTGATCGTTCACGTTGGCGACCGGATCGATCCGGACCAGGCCGACCTTCACCTGTTCGCGCTCGTCCCGATACCGTTCCCAGAGGGTGGCGTCGGAGAAGAACACGTCCGACGCCACGGAGCGGAACAGCTTGGCCTGGAGCAGCTGTTCCCGGTACTGGGCTTCGAGGCCGGGGACGTACTGCTGGCCTTCGGCGGAGGCGAGCCACCGCTGGTATTTCTGAAGGTCGAACTTTCCGTTGGTCTGGAAGGTGGCGACCTGCTGGACTTCAGGCAGCGGGATGTTTCGGATCGCCTCGGCCACCTCGTCGGTGGTGGCGGACAGGCCGAGCCGGCGGTATTCGGCGGAGAGGAGGAGTTCGCGGACCGCCTCGTCCCAGACCCGGTTCCGGATCTCCTGGATCTGATCGAGGCCGAGCGGCGTGCCTCGCTGCTGCTGCTCGGTCATCAGGTTCTGTACGCGCTGATCGAAGGCCCGGATCTCGATCGACCGGCCATTGACCTTGCCGACCGTCTGGGAACGGAAAATGCCGCCGTTGCCAGAGCCGAGACCGCTCAGGTCCCAAACCAGCCAGACGAAGAAGCTCACAGTCAGGACGTAGATGACCGGCTTCGCTGCGTTCCGAAATACTTGCATCATGGGGAGATATGCTCCAAAGGACCCCGACCCGGGGAGCCGGAAAACCTAACCCCCGGACCGCTGTTGCTCAAGCGACGGGTCCGAATGGCAGATTGACAGGGGGCTTGCGAAAGCACTAATGTTACCTCAAATGTCACAACAACTTAGCGCCTAGGCGGCCAGAATGGCGCTCATCCGAGAGCTCGACAAGCTCCAGCGGCGGTGGCAGGAGAACCCGCTGGGCCTCACGTTTGCCCCCCTCGCAGAAGCCTATCGCAAGGAGGGCATGGCGGCCGATGCCCTGGAGTTGCTGGCCATCGGGCTGGCCCAGCATCCCAACTACGTGCCGGCGCACATTGTCCGGGGACGCTGTTTCCTTGATGGTCGCGATGACCCCTCGGCCGAGCGAGCCTTCCTCCGGGTGGCCGAACTCGATCCCGAGAACGTGATCGCGCTCAAAGCTTTGGCCGACATCGAGGAGCGCAGTGGCCGTGTCGTCGAGGCGACGGTCCGCCTCGAGCGTTTACTCGAGATCGACCGCGCCAACGACGAGGCCCGGGAACAGTATGACCGCCTCCGCGCGACGACGCCGGGCCTCGGGCGGGACCCACCGCCCGAGCCCGAGCCGGTGGCGACGTTCGCCGAACCGACGGCCGAACCGGAGCCTGAGCCGGTGGCTGCTGTGGCCGTGGCAGCCACCGAACCGGCCGCCTTGCCGCATCGGGAACCGGCCGAGCCAGCGGGGGTGCCGTTCGAGGAAGAGCGGCCCCACCCGATCGTCGCCGCCGTTCGGGATGATGTCGAGGTCATCCTCTATCAGCCGGTCGAGCTGTCGGCGTCGGAAAGCAATGAATTCCAGGGTGGCAGTGACGCGGACCACCTCCGTCCATCGGAGGCCCGGGGAGGCCTGGAGGAGACGGCGGAGCCGGTGACGCCCGCGGTCGAGGCGGAGGTCTCCCTCGAGGCGCCACCGGATCTGGTGCCCACGCCAACGGCGGCGGTGGCCCTGGCCCCCGTCATCCCTGAGATCACCGAGGGTGCCGAGGTTGCCGAGGAAGAGGAGCCGATGTCGGTGGACGCCGACGATGCCGAGGCCGTGGCGGGCTTCGAAGCGGAGCCCGAACTGGTGGTGACGGAGACCATGGCGGAACTGTTCCTCCGCCAGGGGCACAAGGAACTGGCTCTCGCGGTCTACTCGCAACTCGCGGCCCGGGATCCGGAGCAGCCGCGGATCCGGGCCGCGATCGAACAGCTCCAGGGCGAAGTCAAGCGGGAGGTCCCGGCGCTGCCGGTCTTCGCGGCCGTGCTCACCGGGGGGCCGTCGGTCCGGGCGTTCTTCGAGCAACTGCTGGCCTCGGCGCGGCCGCCGGCGGCCGGGGCGCTGGTCGATCCGGGCCTTTCGTTAGGCGCCGTGTTCGGCGACGACGCGGCCGCCGGCCGGCCGGCCGGGCCGGCGGAGACGGCGCCCAGCTTCGACGAGTTCTACGGGGGCGACCCGATCGCGGAGGCCACCGCCCCCGCCACGGCCCGGACCGAGGGCGACGAGGCCGTCGCCGCGGATCTGGAGAGCTTCACGTCCTGGCTCAAGGGACTCAAGCGCTGAATGCGTCTTACCGTCATCAACGGTCCCAATCTTAACCTGCTCGCCGCCCGCGAGCCCGAGCTCTATGGCCGGGCCACCCTGGGCGAGATCGAGTCGCTCGTGCAGGCCGAGGCCATCCGGCTCGGCGTCCAGCTCGAGTGGTTCCAGAGCAATGACGAAGGGGCCCTGGTCGACCTGATCCAGGCGCTCCCGGGCCGGGCCGACGGATTGATCTTGAACGCCGCCGCCTACACCCATACCAGTCTGGCCCTCCGCGACGCCCTGCTGGCCGTCCGGGTCCCGTTCGTGGAAGTCCATCTTTCGAACGTATTCGCCCGAGAAAAGGCCCGGAGGCGATCGATGATGGCGGACCTGGCGATCGGCGTCATTGCGGGGTTCGGGCCCCACAGTTACCTGCTCGCCCTCCGGGCCCTCCATGCCCGGCTGGCGAATGTCTGACGGGCGGCCGCGCCGTCAGGCCGCGCTTCGGGCCGTGATGACGGCTCACGGCGTTGATGGCCTGCTGGTGTCGGGTGCCGCGAATCTCCGCTACCTGACCGGCTTCAGCGGGTCGGCCGGCCACCTGTTGATGACGGCGCAGCGCGCGGTGCTCGTCACCGATTTCCGCTATGAGGTCCAGGGCCCGGCGGACGTCGGATCCGCGGCCGAGATCCGGATTGAGCGGAGTAATCTCTGGGCGGGACTCCGGGCCGCCATGGCCACGTCCCAGATCGAGCGCCTTGGCATCGACAAGGCCCGGGTGACGCTGGCCGACCAGGAGGAGCTGCGGCAGGCGAAGGGCGTCGGGCTGGTGCCGCTCTCGGGATTAGTCGAGCCGTTGCGGGCCGCCAAGGACGCCGGGGAACTGCTGGCGATCAAGGCGGCCGCTGAGCTGGCGGCGGCCGCGCTGGCCGCCACGATCGATTTCATCCGGCCGGGGCGAACGGAACTCCAGGTCGCCGCCCTGCTCGAATCGAACCTGCGGCAGCGGGGCAGTGAGTGGCATCCGTTCCAGTCGATTGTCGCGTCGGGGCCGCGGAGTGCCTTGCCGCACGCACGCTCCACGGAGAGGGCGATCGAGGCCGGGGATCTGCTGGTCATGGATTTCGGGGCCCAGGTCGACGGCTATTGCTCGGACATTACCCGGACGTTCGTGGTCGGGGCCCGGGCGGACGACCGCCAGCGGACCACCTATGAGGTGGTTCGCCAGGCCCAGGCCCGGGCCCGGAGCGGGCTCAAGGCCGGCCTTACCGGTCGCGAGGGTGACTCGCTGGCCCGGGACGTCATCAACCGGGCAGGGATGGGCCCGGCCTTCGGGCATTCCCTGGGCCACGGTTTGGGGCTCGAAGTGCATGAATCGCCCCGGCTGTCGCAGACCAGTGAGACGCCGCTTCCCGCCGGGGCGGTGGTCACGGTCGAGCCGGGGGTCTATTTTGAAGGGTGGGGCGGCGTCCGGATCGAGGACGACGTGGTGCTGCTGGCGGACCGGGCCGAGTGTCTGTCGGACGGCCTGACCGACCTGATGGAACTCGTCTAAACCAATTCACGCGCTGTCAGGCGACGACATGAATCCGGAAGAGATCAGGGCGCTCGCGGAAGTGTTCGAGAAGGTCCCGGGCATCAAGGGGATCGAACTCAAGGACGTCCGGCGTCTGGCGGACTTGCTGCGGGAATCGCCAGAGATCGGCTCGATCGAGCTCAAAGGCTGGTTCGGGACCGGGGTGGTGATTACCCGGACTCAGGTTGGCTATTCGGGCCCGATGCCGGTCCCGATGATGCCAATGGCTGCACCGGTGGCCCACGGGCCGTCGGCAGCGGGGCCGGGCCTGCCGGGAGCTGCATCGGGTGCCGCTCCGGCCGCGCCCGCCGCCGTGGCCTCGACCCTGAAGGAGATCAAGTCACCGATGGTGGGCACCTTTTATGCTGCCCCGGAACCCGGCGCCGAGCCGTACGTGAAGGTCGGCGCCCGGGTGAGCCCGGGGCGGACGGTGTGCATCATCGAGGCGATGAAGATCATGAACGAGATCGAAGCGGAGTTCGGCGGCGTGATCCGGGAGGTCCTGATCGAGGATTCCCAGCCGGTCGAATTCGGTCAAGTCCTCTTCCGGGTGGATCCGAATGGCTGAACCGTTAGGCGGAGAAATCACCGGCCCCCCCCCCTTCAATTTCAAGCAGGCCATCTCGCAGATGGTCCAGCGGCAGGCGTCGGACCTCCTGCTCAAGGTCGGCCGGCCACCGACCGTGCGGGTGAACGGAGACCTCCAGGCGCTCTCGATGCAGCCGATCCGGCCCGAGGAGCTCAAACACCTGGCCGAACAGATCATGACACCCCGCCAGGTCAAGGAGTTCGCCGAGAAGAAGGAAGCGGATTTTGCCATCGGCGTCCCGGGGGTGGGGCGGTTCCGGACCAACATCTATCAGCAGCGGGGTACCCTCGCTTTTGCGTTCCGCGCCATTCCCTACGAAGTCCGGACCCTCCGGGAGCTGATGCTGCCCGAGGTGCTGGAGCAGTTGTCGCTCAAGCCCCGCGGGGTGGTACTGGTGACCGGGATCACCGGCTCCGGCAAGTCCACCGCGCTGGCGGCGATGATCCACCACATCAACCGGAACCGCCGCGTCAACATCATCACGATCGAGGACCCGATCGAATTTCTCCATCGGGACCAGATGTCGAACATCTCGCAGCGCGAGGTCGGCAGCGACACCCTGTCGTTCGGCACCGCCCTCCGGCACGTGCTGCGACAGGATCCCGACGTCATTCTGATCGGTGAAATCCGCGACCAGGAGACTCTCGACACCGCCCTCAAGGCGGCGGACACGGGCCACCTGGTCTTTTCAACCCTGCACACCACCGACGCGACCCAGTCGATCAGCCGGATTCTCTCGTTCTATCCGCCCCACCAGCAGCAGGAGATCCGCTCGCTGCTCTCGACCGCACTGGCCGGGATCGTCTGCCTCCGGCTGGTGCCGCGAGCGGATGGGCGGGGCCGGGTGCCCGCGGCCGAGATCCTGATCAACACGGCGGCGGTCGCGGAGAACATCCGGAGCCTCGAGAAATCGCTCAACATTCCGGACCTGATCTCGGAAGGTTCGGTCAGCTACGGCATGCAGACCTTCGATCAGTCGCTGATGCAGTGGTACAAGAAGGGCGTGATCAGCTACGAGAGCGCGCTCTTCTACGCCAGCAACCCGAGCGAGTTCGCGCTCCGGGCCGCCGGCGTCACCGCCGCGTCGGACCGGACCTTTTCGGAGATTCCGGGGATCAACGAGTCGCCGGTCGGCTTCACCCGCGACGTCACTCCGTGAGGCGGGCGGCGGCAGGGGCCGCCGCTCTTGACTCTCGACGGACAACCCGCGACACTCACCCGCGATATGTTCAATAAGGTGCTCATCGCCAACCGCGGCGAGATCGCCCTTCGCGTCATTCGGGCGTGCCGTGAACTCGGGATCCATACCGTCGCTGTCTACAGCGAGGCGGACCGGGAGTCTCTCCACGTCCGGTTCGCCGACGACGACGTGTGCATCGGACCGGCCCCGAGCCGGAGTTCCTACCTCAATATTCCGCGCCTGATCGCCGCCGCCGAAATCACCGGCGCGGACGCGATTCATCCGGGTTACGGCTTCCTGGCCGAGAACGCCGAGTTCGCCGAGATCTGCAAGGCGTCGAACATCACGTTCGTCGGACCGACGCCGGACCAGATCCGCCAAATGGGCGACAAGGCCTCGGCCCGGCGGCTCGCCAAGGCGGCCGGGGTGCCGACAGTGCCCGGGTCCGAAGGCATCCTGGCCGATCCCGAAGAGGCCCTCGAGGTGGCCCGCGGGATCGGGTTCCCGGTCATCATCAAGGCGACGGCCGGGGGGGGCGGGAAGGGAATGCGGATCGCGCACGATCCCGATCAGTTCATTCAGCTGTTCGGCCTGGCCCAGAACGAAGCGCTGTCGGCGTTCGGCAATGGCGATGTCTATGTCGAGAAGTATCTCGAACATCCGCGCCATGTCGAGATCCAGGTCATGGGCGACCAACACGGCCGGGTGATGCATCTGGGCGAGCGGGACTGTTCGGTGCAGCGCCGCCATCAGAAACTGATCGAGGAGAGCCCGAGTCCGGCGTTGTCGCCCGAGTTGCGGGACCAGATGGGCGATGCGGCGGTCGCGCTGGCCGCGGCGATCGGTTACGTGGGGGCGGGGACGCTCGAGTTCCTGCTCGATACCGACGGCCGCTTCTACTTCATGGAGATGAACACCCGGATTCAGGTCGAGCATCCGGTCACCGAGATGGTGACGGGCTTCGATCTGGTCAAGGAGCAACTGCGCGCCGCCGCCGGCGAAAAGCTCAGCTTTCCGGAATCGATGCGCGGACTCCGGGGTCACGCCATAGAATGCCGGGTCAACGCGGAGGATCCCTACCGCAACTTCCAGCCGTCGCCCGGTCTGATCACCGCCTACCATCCGCCGGGCGGGCCCGGTGTCCGGGTCGACACCCACGTGTACGCCGGCTACCGGGTTCCGCCGCATTACGACTCGCTCCTCGCGAAGGTGATTGTCCATGGACGGGACCGGGCCGAGGCGCTGGCGCGGATGGGGCAGGCGCTCGACAGCTTCATTCTCGAAGGCATCACGACGACGATTCCGTTCCTCGCCCGGGTCATCCGCCACCCCGACTTCGTCGCCGGCAAGGTGGACACCCGGTTCCTCGAGCGGGAAAGCCAGCTGCTCCGCCCCGAACCGTGAGCATCCACGTCACCTTCACGCCCGCCGGCCTCGCCAAAGATGAGGTCGCGGGGCGAGCGGTATTCGTGATCGACGTGCTCCGGGCCACCACCACGGTGTGCGCGGCACTCCATCACGGCGCCCGGAGCGTCATTCCCGTGAGTTCAATCGAAGAGGCGATCAAGCTGGCTCAGACCCTTGGATCCGACGACGTCCTGCTGACCGGCGAGCGCCACGGCCTGCCCATCGCCGGCTTTGCCCTCGGCAACAGTCCGCGGGAAATGACCGCGGATCGGGTGAGCGGCAAGACGCTCGTCATGACGACCACCAATGGCACCGGCGCGTTGCTGGCGACGCAGGGGGCGGCCCACGTATTCGCCGCCGCGGCGGCCAACCTGACGGTGGCGGCGGCCAAGGCGCGGGACCTGATCAGCCAGGGGCTCGACCTGCTGGTGGTGTGCGCCGGGCAGGCCGGTCGTTTTGGGCTGGACGATGCCTATACCGCGGGGCGGCTCATTCTCGCGGCCCAGGATGACCGGCCGCACCGGAGCGCGATGGACGACGCCGCTCTCGCCACCCTCGATCTGGTCCGGCACTACCGGGGCCGCTGGGACCGGCCGCTGGCCCGGTCGGCCGCCGGCCGCCACCTCGAGTCGATCGGCCTGGCCCTGGATGTGGCGGATGCCGCGAGCGAGGATCGGTACCCGGTGCTGCCGGTCTTCCACGACCGCCGGCTCCAGCTGGCCACGGCCGGATGAATCCCCAGGACCGCCGCCGTCTGGCCGCGCTGTCGGCGCTGGTGATCGGCGTCTTTCTCGGGCTCTGTCTGATCCGGGCCGTTCCGACCGGTGCCCTGGGCCGAGCGTTAGGCGATGTCCTGTGGCAGAGCCTGGGCTCCGGTGCGGTCGGTCTGCCGCTGCTGGGCGGCGCGCTGGCGCTGGCCGGATTCGACCGGCTGCCCCGGCTCGACATGAAGCGAGCCGCCATTCTGGTGCTGGGCCTCTCGATCATCGTGCCGTTCACGATCGGGGTGATTACCGGGGCAACCCCGCGTTCGTTCGACCCCACGCTCGCGGATTGGGACGTCGCGGCCCGGGCCACCGGCCTGGTGCCTGGCCTCATGGCCTACGGCGTGGTCGGTCTGGTCGGGCAGACCGGTGGTCTGTTGCTGGCATTCCTCTCGGTCTCCGCGCTCACCATCCTGACCCTGGCCTGGCATCCGCTGCGCCGGCTCGAGAAGGTGGACGAGCCCAAGCCCGAGAAAACGGTCCCCGAACCCAAAGCCAAACGGGTTCCGAAGGTGTCGGGGATCCCGCCGGTGGCCGAGCTGGAAGCCCAGGAGCCAGAGCCGGATCCGGTGGCCGAATCGGCCCGGAAGAAGGCGCCCAAGCCCGCCAAACCGGCCAAGGCCGCCGCGGTGCCACCGACCGGCGCCGAGGATGAACTGCCGCCGGTCGAGTTGCTCCACGCTCCGCCGCCGCAGGATCTGGTCGGTGACCAGGCCGCGCTCGACAAACTCGGCCAGTCCCTGATGGACACCCTGAGAACCTTCAAAGTCGACGGGCACCTCGCGGGGCGGACCAGCGGACCCGTGGTGACCCAGTTCGAAGTGGTGCCGGCGCCGGGCGTGAAGGCCGGCCGCATCGTCGCGCTGGCGGACGATCTGGCGATCACGATGCGGGCGACGAGCATCCGGGTCGCGCCGATTCCGGGGCGGGGCGCGGTCGGCGTCGAGGTCCCGAACCCGACGCCCAAGATGGTCACCCTGCGGGAGATGATCGAATCGGAGGAGTGGGAGCGGTCGAAGGCGCTGCTGCCGGTGGCGCTGGGTCGTGATCTCGAGGGCAAGCCGGTGATTACCGACCTGGCCAAGATGCCCCACCTGCTGATCGCCGGGGCCACCGGCACCGGCAAATCGGTGGGGATCAACGCCATCATCAGCTGCCTGGTCTACAAGTACACCGCCAAACATCTCCGGTTTCTGATGGTCGATCCGAAGATGGTCGAGCTGTCGATGTACAACGACCTGCCGCACCTCCGGCACAAAGTCGTGACCAACAACAACGACGCTGCCCGGGTCCTCAAGTGGGCCGTCTACGAGATGAACCGCCGCTACGAGTTGCTCCACGCCAACGGAACGCGCAACATCGCCGACTTCAACCGCAAGGTCGAGGACGGCAAGCCGATGCGGAACCCGGTGCAGGTGAAGCCGACGCTCAAGGACCTCGCGGCCCAGGCCGAAACCACGGCACCCGAGCCGCCGACGCCGGAGCACTACACGGAGGGCGTCCTCCCCTACATCGTGATCGTGGTGGATGAGCTCGCCGATTTGATGATGACGGTCGCCGCGGAAGTCGAAACGCCGCTGGCCATGCTGGCCCAGAAGGCCCGGGCGATCGGGATTCATCTCGTTCTGGCCACCCAGCGACCCTCGGTGAACGTCCTGACCGGCCTGATCAAGGCCAATTTCCCGAGCCGGATCGGGTTCCGGGTGGCGTCGAAGGTCGACAGCCGGACCATCCTCGACCAGAACGGGGCCGAGGCGCTGCTTGGCAACGGGGACATGCTGTTCCTGCCCCCGGGGAAGAGCGAGCCGATGCGGATCCAGGGCGCCTTCATCGGCACGGAGGAGACGGAAGGTGTGATGGCGTGGTTCGAGGCCCGTCGGAAGGCCCGGCACGCGGCCGAGGTGGCCGAGCAGGCTGAGGCCGATATTCTGGCTTTCATCCGGGCGCAGGAGTCGGAGGAATCCGGCGGTGGTGCCGACGGGACCGACGCGGGGGACCGCGACGAGCTGTTCCGGGAAGCGGCCGAACATTGCCTGCAGAACCAGGGCGGCTCGACCTCGCTGCTGCAACGCAAGATGCGGATCGGCTACGGCCGGGCCGCCCGGATCATCGATCAGCTCCACGCCGCCGGCATCCTGGGCCCGCCGGACGGGAGCAAACCCCGCGAATTGCTGATTTCGTTCGACCAGCTCGACGAGTACTGCCACTGACCCTGCCGCCGTTTTTTCGCGCCACCTTGCAGCGAATCGGTTAACACCACCTCGCCCGGCTGAGCGATCGTTGGGCCATGCTGATACCCAATGTCATTCGGCCGGTCGATCAATGGCGGGACCCCCGCCACCGGCGCGGCCTGGCCAGTGAACTGGCGGCCGCTCGCCATCTCGAGGCGTCGGGCTGGACCATCCTGGCTCACCGGTTCCGGTGGGGTCACCACGATATCGATCTGATCGCCAGGCGAGGGAACCTGGTGGCCTTCATTGAAGTGAAGGGGCGCCAGAGTGAGGGGCGGTTCGGAAGCGGGCGCGAGTCGATCGGCTGGAAGAAGCGGCGGGTCCTTCAGGTGACGGCCCAACTCTGGGTCATCCGCCACGGGTCTCGGCCGGACGTTTACCGGTACGATGTCATCGAAGTCGAGTGGCCGGACACCGGTTTTCCACAAATTGTCCACATCCAAGACGCATGGAGGGGTGCGGAAAGGTGATAAAGTGTACCTATTGCTTCGGAGAATGTTCGGCATTAGCTTGTAGTAGGTAATTTTATGGAGCAAAATGCGTCACTCTTATATCACTGCTTCCGCTGTGATGTCGGGTGAGTCACCCCAAACCCGAAAGGGTATTTCCATGCCTCCCGTTGATGAAGCGCGTCACGATGTCGAACGCCGCAAGGCACTGAACCTGGCCATCGCCCAGATCGAAAAGCAGCTGGGGAAGGGGTCGATCATGCGGATGGGTACCGACGCGCCGAAAGAGAAGATCCGGGTGATCCCGACGGGCGCGGTGAACCTGGACGCGGCGGTTGGCGTGGGCGGCGTCCCCCGCGGCCGAATCACCGAGATCTACGGTCCGGAGTCGTCGGGCAAGACCACGCTGTGTCTCCACCTGGTGGCCAACGTCCAGAAGACCGGCGGCGTGGCCGCGTACGTGGACGCGGAGCACGCGCTCGACATCGAGTACGCCCGGAAGCTGGGCGTCGACGTCGATGCGCTGCTGGTGTCGCAGCCGGACACGGGAGAGCAGGGGCTCGAGATCGTCGAGATCCTGGTTCGGTCGGGCGCGGTGGACCTGGTCGTGATCGACTCGGTGGCGGCCCTGGTGCCGAAGGCCGAAATCGAAGGTGAGATGGGCGAGAGCCACATGGGCCTGCAGGCCCGCCTGATGAGCCAGGCCCTGCGGAAGCTGGCCGGGGCGATCAACCGGTCGCACACCTCAGTGGTGTTCATCAACCAGCTCCGCGAGAAGATCGGCGTGATGTTCGGCAATCCGGAGACCACCACCGGCGGCAAGGCGCTCAAGTTCTACGCGTCGCTCCGGCTGGACATCCGGCGGATCGGCCCGGTGAAGGAGCGCGAGAATGTGATCGGGAACCGGGTCCGGGTGAAGGTGGTGAAGAACAAGGTGGCGCCGCCATTCAAGCAGGCGGAGTTCGATGTGATGTTCGATGAGGGGATCTCGCACACCGGCCTGGTGGTGGACATCGCCAGCGAAGCGGGAATCATCCAGAAGTCGGGCGCCTGGTACTCGTACGGCGATCAGCGCATCGGGCAGGGACGTGAGAACGCCAAGCTCTTCCTCAAGGACAACGCGGCGTTGCTCGCCGAGGTCGAGGCGAAGGTGCGTGAGTCGCTCGGCGTGCTTGCAGCGGCAGGTCCTGGCGCACCGCCGGAAGAAGACGAAGCCGAGTGATCGTCGAAGGATT
>JANXXJ010000023.1 GCA_025350665.1 Gemmatimonadota bacterium
GTGGTCGATGGCAGGATGTCGTTGGTGATCCGCTGCATGTAGTCGCCGGTGTTCAGGATGATCGACCCCGGCGGCGCGTTGACCCGGACCCACTTCCCGGTCTTCTGGTAGAGAGCCTGCAGCCCCTCGACCTCGGGCGCCGGCAGGATGGTAAAGAGATCGACGTCCTCGTGGCCCAGGAGCCGGCCGGCGCCGGACTCGTCGTCTTCCTTGGAGATCGGCGGGTAGTAGTTCAGGCGGAAGCCGAAGTTGGTCCGGGTGAGCCGCTCGTCGTAGTGATGCGGATCGACACCCAGGTACCGGAAGATGCTCTGGGTGATCGGGAGGATCAGCTTCTCGTGCTCCAACACCACTCGGCGGAAGTACGGCTCCGCTTCGGGGTAGGGCCAGAACTCCTCGACCCGGTAGGGCGTCTCCCGCAGCTCACCCAGGTCGAAGGCCCGGCGGCAGAAGACCCAGCCCTCGACAAGATCGGGATGGATGTCGGAGGTTTCCTTGATCGGGAAATAGCCCTGCTTGACCGAGCCGACCCGGACCGAGTTGTGCTTGAGCTTCTGCTCGAGGGTGGGGCGGGTGAAGACCTCGATCACCTTGTCGGGGACATCGCGATGCAGGGCGGCATCGACCCCATGGTTCACCAGGATCGCGAACCCGATCTCGTGCATCGCCTCGCCCAGCTGCTTCGCGAACTCGGCCTTCCCCGCCTCGCCCCCGTGGTAGAAGAGGCTCATGTCGCAGGTGCGGATCTGGAACTCCTCGTCGAACCCCTCATCCTCGGCCCCCTCGGCCAGGTGGTAGTCGTGGGGGCGGTCCACCTGGTCGTATTTCTCGAATTCACGGCTCACGGCGGCGACGCCGTGCTCTTTCTTCGATGCCATGCGGGAACTCCTCAAGGGGGGAACCTGAAGCCACTGGAGCTTACAGGCCCGAGGCCCTTCCCGCTACCCGAAAGAACGCCCTTCAACTCCCCGGGCGGAGCCGGGCCGGGAGCCAGGAACGGGCCGGGGCCAGCCGACCGCCCTGGACCACCTGTTCCACCGTGCGGGTGTTGCGGATGTCGGCCAGCGGATCGGCGCCGAGCACCACGAGGTCGGCCCGCTTGCCGGGCTCCACGGTGCCGAATTCGGAAATCGCGCCGAGCGAGATGGCCCCGTTCCGGGTGGCCATCCGGAGCACCTCGGCGGCGGGGATCCCGGCCCGGACCAGGAGCTCCAATTCGCGGTGGAAATACCAGCCGTTCGCGGCGTCGGTGCCGACGGTGAGCGTCACCCCCGCCTCGTGGAGGTGGCGGGCAAAGGCCAGCATCCCCTTGAACTGCTCCCGCGCCGAGGCAAAGTCCGCTGCGGCCCAGCCGGTGGTGAGGAGCGCGGGCCCGGTCATGGTGCACTTGAGGGACGGCGGCTCGAACGGCTGGGCCGCCGCGGAGTAGGCCGAGTCGTTGGACCAGGCGATCATCTCGAAGGCCACCAGGGTGGGATCGATGGTGACCCGGTGCTCCACCAGGGCCCGGTCCATCGCGGCGATCTCCGGCCCGGCCAGGTCCACGTACTTGAACCAGTCGAACATGAACTGGGTCCCGCGGACGCTCCGGGTGTAGCGGGCCCGCGAGGAATCGGGCAGGAGGTTGGCCGCCCCGGGGCTGATGTGGACGATGCCGTCGATCCCCGCCAGGGCGGCGTCGGTCCAGGAGGTCTGCCAGAGGTGGCCGATGGCCCGGACGCCCAGGCGATGGGCCTCGTCGATGGCCGCGCGGGATTCGGCCGGGCCCAGGCCGGCGTAGAGCTTGACGTAGTCCACCCCCGCCGCGGCCTGATTCCGGACCTCGGCGCGGGCCGCCTCGGGGGAATTGACCGTGGGTGCGCCGACCGTCGCGAAGCGATCGAGGGGCCAGCCCGCGGTGAAGAGCCGGGGGCCTGCGATCTCGCCGGTGCGGAGCCGGTTCCGGAGGCCGACGCTTTCCGCGGTGGGGCCGGCGGGATTCCGAACCGTGGTGACCCCGAAGGCGAGCTGGGTGCGGCTCGCCTCGAGGGCGGCCGCTTCGTCGTACTGGTACTTGAGCTGGCGCCGGCCGCCGGTCGAGTCCATCACCCACGGGCCGATCGACAGGTGGGAATGCATGTCGATGAAGCCGGGGAGGAGGTATTTCCCGTGGAGGTCCACCACCCGGGCGCCTTTCGGGATGACGAGGGTGGCGGCATCCTCGACGGCGGTGATCCAGCCGTTCCGGATCACCACCGCGGCGTTGGGCCGGGGGGCGTGGTCGGTACCGTCGATCAGGGTGGCGCCGGTCAGGACCAGCACCGGGGGCGCCGCCTGGGCGGCGAGGGGGGCGGACATGAGGCCGCCGAGCAGGGCCAGCAGGAGTGTGGGCTTCATGACGAGGTGGTCCCGGAACCCGCCGAATCCATTACACGGGGGCCGGCGCGGTAAGGTTTCCGGGCGGGGCGGGACTACCATTAGCACCATGGCGTCCGACGACCCCGGCCGGTTCGAGCAGCTGATGGCGACCCACGGGCCGGCCCTCCGGCGGCTGGCGCAGGCGTACGGCCGCGACCGGGCCGACGCCGAGGATCTGTTTCAGGAGATCGCGTTTGCGGTCTGGCGGGCGCTGCCGTCGTTCCGGGGGGAGTCGAGCGAGCGGACCTTCCTGTTCCGGATCGGGCACAACCGGGGGCTCACCCATCGGGCCCGGCGCCGCCCGGCCGGGGAGGATCTCGACGCCGGGATCCCGGATGGCGCGCCGGGGCCCGACACGCTGCTCACGGCTTCGATCCGCCGCGATCGGCTGGTCGACGCGGTGCGGCGGCTCCCCGACATCCAGCGCGAGGTGGTGATGCTCTGCCTGGAGGGATGTTCCACCCAGGAGATCGCCGACGTCCTGGGAATTACCGCCAACAACGCGGCCGTGCGGCTCACCCGGGCGCGGAAGGCGCTCCGGGATCTGCTGCTGGCCGAAGGAGGGAATGATGACTCAGCCCGCTGATGCGCTGTGGGCCGACTGGGAACGGACCTGGCGGACCGCCGAGACCCCGGCCCCGCCGCCGGCCGACCTGCGCGCGCTGACCGAGCGGGAGGGCCGCGCGATGCGGGTCCGGCTGGTGGCGGAGGTGCTCGTGACGCTCGGGACTTTTGCGCTGGTGGGCGCGATCGTGGCGCGGACGGGCGGCGTGATCACCTCCGGATGGGCGATCGCGGCGGCGGTGCATACGGTGGCGGTGTGGGGGTTCACACTCTGGAACCGGGCCGGGACCTGGGGGCCGCTCGGCCACTCCACGGCCGAGTATCTGCGGCTCACCCGGACCCGGCTCGAGCGGAAGCGTCAGTCGGCGGCATTCACGCTCTGGCTGGTCGGGGCGGAGTCGATGGCGCTGGTGGCGGCGTGGATCGGGCTCGGGTGGCGGGGGGTGTGGTTGCCGGCGCTGGCGATCACGGGGGCGGCGATTGTGTGGGCGGTGCGGGCTGATCGGGCGGCGCACGCGGGGCTGGTGGAGCTTGGGGCGTTGGAGCGGGAGTTGGCAAGCGACGCCTGACCGCCAGGGCTTGAGTGTGACGGATCACTCGGTCGCCATTGAACGCTGGGCCATCGGAACGCGGAAACTCCTAGACTTTGACGAGCCGTTGGGGGGATCTGCCCCGCCCAGGGACGCTCCGGTGCGATTTGGCCCTAATTTTCGGAGGAAACGTAAGCCTGCCTTTTGGGGAGCACAAACTCAACAAAGCCCTCCAGAAGACCCGGAGCGATTCACTGCTCTAGCAGTGAACTGGCATCATAGTATTCGAGGTCGTCTTCCCGCCATGCCATCGCGCCGGCGACAACCCATCCGTCGAAGCCATTGGTCCTACAGACGAATAGCCGGTGGCGGGGTTCGGCAATGGATTGCGCCGCTGCCGTTCCCTCGGACCGGCGACATGGACACATTGAGGCCTCGAAGTGTGGTGGGTAGCTGCAGACCGGCGACGTCGAGAAAGAGAAGCTCGATTCGCCGGTCCCCCGCCGTTTCCTTGGGGCTCCGGAGTAACAGGCTGGCATGGCCCACCGTGTAGGTCCAAACTTGGAAGATCCGATCACTGCTGAATGCTCCGTCCCCCATTTTCAGGCCACCCTTTCACTTTCCACCCCGACGAGGGAGACGTGCGGCTCGCCTTGTGAATCTCAAGGAGAATCCCGCGACGCCGTGGAACACGCTCTAGTACGGGTTCGGGATCACCTTGCCCCCGAGCATCAGGGTCGCTTGTCCCAAGCGGCCTGCCTGCATCAAGATTCCGATTTCCCAGTCGAACGCCCTGCCCTGCGATCCTGCACCCAGGCCTCGTTGCGCCGCTGCCGAAAGTCCCGCCACCCCTCCAGCGACACCGTCTAACATGATCGTAATCCTTGTCCCCTTGTCAGCGGCAGCGCTTATCACTTGGGCCTTCCAATCCAGCGCGTCGAGGAGGTGCTTTGCCCCGATCGCCTCAGCCCTAGCAGCCAGCCCAAAGTTCCTCAGCCCCAAGGCAATATGTGGCCCCGCGATCGCCACATCGGCCGCTGCAGCACCAGCAAACACCGGGGCTGCCAACCCGAGCGTTAGGCCAATGACGGCACCCTTCGCCGCGTCAGTACCAACATTGTCGTACCAGGGCCGCCCAGTCGCCAAGTTGCCGAGGAGCCTAACACCACCGAAAACGAGAGCGCCTGCAAATCCGAGTGGACATGTCGGGCACAGCCCAAAGGGATCCGAGAAGGTGACCGGATCTCCACCGGCAAACCCGTAGAGGTTCAGGCCGCCGGCGAGCCCGATGGGATCTTCTTGGGTAAACCTCCCGCTCCCCGGATCATACTGACGGTGCCCGGCGGTACTCCAGCCCCGACCCGTCCCGCTTGTTCTGCAGCGACGTTCCGTGCCACGCGGGCCAGTCGGCCTTGCCCCGATTCTGGTCGTAGGCCGACCGCGCAAACGGCCACTGGAACCGCACGCACCGCTGCTGGGACGTGTCCGTCCACACCGGGCAGCTGGTCTGGCTCACCCCTTTCACGAACGGCAGGAAGGCCTGTCCCGCCGCATTGGTGGCCGTGCCGAAGGTCCCGAACGACGGTGCGCCCTGGTAGTTCCAATACGGCACGATGGTAAACGTCGGCCAGGTCAGCGATGAGGCCACGGTCGGCCGGTCCCGGTAGTCGAACCGGGTCACGCTGATCGGTTGGTCGGCCCCGATCGCGGGACCGTACATGACCCGCCCGAAGAACGGGTTGACGTCGCAGCCGTTCGCGATCCCGCTGCAGGGCCGGAGGCCCCAGCCCGTCGCATCCGAAGCTTCGTCCTTCTCCTCGGTGGCGGCAACGGTGGTGTCCATCGGCGCCTGGGTCTCGGCCAGCTCCCGGTCCCCGTCCCAGATGGTCCGCCGGACCATCCGGTTGTGGCACGTCGCATCTGTCAGGGACGAGCCGCCCTCGCACACCTTGTTGGTCCGGACCCAGATCCGACGCCCCAAGGCATCGTACCGGTACTCCTCGAAGACTCGCTTGATCGGCTGGACCGTCCGGGTGTCGGACGCCAGGAGACGTTCATCGGCGCCGTACACGGCCCATCGCTCCGCCGTGGTCGCCGGGGTCCCGCCCACCTGCCCGCTTGTCTTCTCAAAGACGGAGTTCCCAGCTGCGTCGTAGGTGTAGTCGATCGTGCCGGCGCTCGTCACGCGCTGACTCAGGCGACCAGTGGTGGCCAGGTAGGTGCCGCCGTTGTTGTTCACGGAGGAGGGGATGCCCAGCACCGTGTCGGCCTCGGCCCCGGTGAGGCGGTTACCCAGCCCGTCGTAAGTGTAGCTGTCGTTGGATCCATACGTCGACGTCGTACCAAAAACGCTGACCACCGCCTGATGCAGATTCGAGTTGGTGAGCCGCCCAAGGGCATCGTAGACCGAGACGATTTGTTCGTTGCCGAGGGCCGGGTCACCCGCCTGAAGAATCTGGCCACGCCCATTGCGCCCCGTCACCGCCAGCCGTCGCAGGGCCGTGCTGGGTAGGCGCGGGAAGGCAGTGCCCTGGTTGTTCAGGGTGTCGCCAGCCAGATACCCATCGGCATCGTACCCTCGGGCGCCGGCAATCAGGCCCGGATAGCTGATCGTCGTCAGCTCGAAGCGGGTGTTGTACCCGAAGGAGTACGAGAACCCCTGGGCATCGACCACCCCGCTCACCAGCCCGGTGGACGGGTCGTAGGCGTATCCCAAGCTGTTGGCGCCGAAGAGCGTTGCCGGCGTCAGCACGGTCCCGGTCCGCCGCTTCGCCGCGTCGTAGGTGTTGGTCACGTTGTACGTGTGCCCGGAAAAACCGGTCCGGGCGGCATTCTGGATACTCAAAGACTCGGTGAGCATCACACCGTTAGGATGGTAGGTTCTCGTAATCGCCGCGTTCTTGTTGTTCGCCGTCAGGATCCGGCCGTCGTTGGTATAGGTAAACTGGGCAACATCGTCGTTTGCCTCGGTGTACGAATAGGGCTGGAGAACGGTCGGTCCGGTGCCGGCCGTAAAGGTCGTGGTCGCCGTCGCGGACACTTTGGCGATTGTGCGAGTGGTCACCCGATTCAGCTCGTCATAGATGGCCCCGACGTGCAAGCTGCGCCGCGTGCTGACGTCCGTGGCATTCCCCGCCTCGTCGAACACGCGGATTTCCGCGAACCCACCTGGCGGGAGTTCCTGATCCTGACGGTCCGCGCCGTCATAGTGCCAGGTGGTTGTCAGCACGGCGGCGCTGCCGCTGTAGGTGCGGGTGACTCCGGTGAGATTGCCTTCGGCATCGTAAGCTTTGGCGGCGTTGACGAAGTCCGCGCCACTGGACGTCCGGCGCGTGATCTCTTCGTTCCGATCCGAGTAGGCGATGGTGTCGGCTTGGAACGGGGCCCCATTCACGAGCGTCCCGACCGGCGCGTCGATTCGCGCGACCCGCCCGACATTGTCGTTCGTATACGTCGTAACGAAACCGCGCCCGGATGTTACCGTCTTCAGGTTGCCGGCTCCGTCATAGGAATACTGTTCCGGGTGGGCGCCGGAACCGGAGACACTGGCCACCAGCTTCGTGACGGGATCGTAGCCGAAATTGACGAGCGCGGTCGCCCGCTGCTCCGAGTCCCGATTGCCGGTCGTCGCATTCACGACGAAATCGGTGAAACCACCGGTCGGGTCGGTCACCTTCGTCAGTTCATCCCATTTGGCATCCCACACAAACGTCGTCGTCGCGGTCCCGGCCGTGCTGGGCTCCGTGGAGGTCAGAATCCGACCCCGGGTGTCGTAGGCCGCATCGATCGTGTGGCCGGTAACCGTGGTGAGCTGCGTCACCAGACCAGGGAAACCGGCCTTGGTGCGGGCCAGACGAGTCGTGTGGTTCAGCGCGTCAACGACCGTCGTGGGCGCGCCGTAGGGGTTCAGGGCAAATGAGACGGTATTGATCGAGCGGGGACCGTCGATCCGGAACCGGACGGTGCTGGTGTCGACGGCCGTCGGGGCCAGGCCCTGGGTCGCGACATTCGTCAGGATGCGCCGGATGTAGCCGGGAGGGATCGCCAGGCTATCCCGCGACACCTTGCTCGCCGCATCATACTGGAAGGTTGTCAGGAATCCTCGACCGTCGGTGCGCGACCGAATCCGGTGGTCGCTGTTTCCAGCGGCATACCCGAAGCCCGTGGTCCGGACCGGGCTCGGCGCACTCGGATCGGTGATCGAGGTGACCCGACCCGTGGTGGGATCTGCCACCACCTGGGTGACACGGGCGGCCGAAAGCCCCGGGGCGTCGACCGAGCTGAGGTGATTGCTGGCATCGTAATGGAGGACATACGTCAGCCCCCCGCCCGCTGGCGGGACTGTGATCGTGGACAGGCGGCCGGAACCGTCGTAGAAGAATGACGTCGCATGCCCGACGCGGTTCTGGGTCTTGACCTGTTTGCCCTGGGCGTCGAACCAGACCGATACACTGTCCGGCAGGAGCCGGACATACTGCCCCGCCACCAGCTGGATCATGTCGGGATACGTCACGGTCGGTGCGTCCCAGATCGTGGTGCTCCCGCTACGCTGCTTGTATTGCCGGACGCTGCCGTCGCCTCCATACCAGGTCAGAAGCGCGGGAACCGTCACATCCAGTTTCTCCAGACCAGCGAGCCACCAGCCGGCGCCGTACGGGCTCGCGCGTCGGTCGACGACCACCAGTTTCCCGGTCGAACTGCTGATAGCGGGGCTTCCGACGCTGAAGGTGTTCGTCACGGTCAGCGTGTAGGCGTAAACGCCAGTGGCCAAAGGGCTGGCGCCGGTCGTGGGATCGAACGGCAGGACGATGCGCCGGACGGCGCCGGGGGTCCAGCCGGCGGACGTCCACGCGCCCGCCGCCCGCGTCACGCCGTTGACCACGACCGCCGCCGAGACCCCGGTCGGGGCGGCGGACGTGGCGGGCAGGGTCAGATTGGCGGCCACCACCACCATCGGGGCGGCATGAGCGCTGGAGTAGATCAGGGTCGGTGTTCGCCATTTCTGCAGCGTTCGTACACCCGGGAGGGGGTGCACGATCCGCAAATCGCCGCACTCCGTGGCGGCGGCCTTCCCGATCGCGGCGGCCACACACTGACTCCGCGTCACCATCGAATCCACTGCGGCGCCCGCGACGTCGATCGTCATCGGGAGCTGAGGGGGCACGATCGTGACGGTCTTGATCCCGGACGACAGGATCGTCCCGCTGGCCCCCGGGTACCGTGCCTGCAGCGTGACCGACCCGGACCCGACCGTATTCGCCGTCGAGATCACCGTCACGGTGACGTTCCCCGTCGGGGAAGCGGCTACCAGGGCGCTGCTGGGTGACGGGACCTGGCAGCTCGTCATCCCGCCCCCGCACACGGCCGTGAACGTGAACGTCGTCGCGGCCGGCGCCCCGTTGGTGACGGTGAAGGTGGCCGTATCCGGGTTCCCGACGACCCGGGTCGCCGCCACCGGCGTCGAGAGGGTGGCCTTGGGCACGATGATGCTGGCACTCCCGCTCCCGACCAGCACGCCTCCGTTCGTGCCTTGGATGGTCAGCGTGCTCGCCGCGCCCTGGGTGCTTCCGCCCGTGAAGCCGACGGTCACGGTGGTGGTGCCGTTCGCGCCGGGGATGGTGACCGGCTGCGAGGCCGGCGTGGTAATCGTGCACCCCGTCGCCGCGGCCGGGCTCGGCATGCTGGCGCAATTGTGGGTGAAGGAAAAGGCGGCCGTGGCCCCCGGGTTAGTGATCAGGAAACTCTGGGTCGCGGCCGCGCCGGGGGCCACCAGATTCGGCTGGGTCCCGGACGTCGTGATCGTAATCGGCGGGGCGACCGTCACATTGACCGTCCCGTCGTCGAGCGTCACCCCGCCGAACGCCGCTCGGAGCGTGATCGGCCCCGTGCCCGCCGCAGGCGTATCAAACAGGACTGGGACCGTGGCCCTGTTCACGGCCCCGGGCTGGATCTGGAGACTCAGGGTGCTGAGACCGTTCGCCTGGAACCGGCAGGTGGTCGCGGGAGCGCAGGTTGGGAGCGACAACGAAAATATAGTGACCAAAGAGCCGGTGTTTTCGACCTGGAAGGACGTCGGGACGCCCGTTTGCCCCGTCGTCGTGGCCAGCGGCTGGCCGTCCGGCGTCACGGCGGCATTCGGGACGTTGACGCTGAGCACGCTGGGCGTCAGGTTGACGCCGCCTAACGACGGCGTCACCGTGATGGACCCGTTCTGCCCAGCGCCGCCCGACTGCCAGATGACCGTCGTGGTGTCGGACGCCGCCGCTACCCCGGCCGAATCGAGCGTCAACGTGGTCCGGGAGAGCCCGCAGTTGATGGC
>JANXXJ010000335.1 GCA_025350665.1 Gemmatimonadota bacterium
CGAGACGTTACCCCGGACCAGTTGGCCCGGCAGGACGACTTCTGGGATACGATCCGGGCCGGCTATACCATGACGCCCGATTTCATTCAGCTCGAAAACGGCTATTACTCGCTCGCGGCGAATGATGTGCTCGAAGCTTACATCGGCCACATCCGCCGGATCAACGCGGTGTCGTCGTACTACATGCGGACCCGTCAGGCCGACGACAAGCTCGCCTCCCGGAAGGAACTGGCCCGGCTCCTCGGCGCAACGCCGGAGGAAGTCATCATCACCCGGAACACCACCGAGTCGCTCGACACCGTGATCGCCGGCCACGACTGGAAGCCGGGCGACGAAGCCGTCATGGCGGCCCAGGACTACGGGTCGATGCTCGACATGTTCACCCTGACGGCCCGCCGGTACGGGATCGTGAATCGCGTGGTGTCGGTGCCGAACCATCCGATGTCGGACGACGAGATCGTCCGGCTGTACGAGAGTGCCATCACGCCCAGGACCAGGCTCCTGATGGTCTGCCACATGATCAACATCACCGGGCACGTCCTGCCAATCCGGAAGATCGTGGCGATGGCGCACGGGCACGGGGTCGAGGTGATGGTGGACGGCGCCCACGCGTTTGGGCAGCTCGACTTTTCCATCAGCGACTTCGGCGGAGCCGACTACTACGCCAGCAGTCTCCACAAATGGCTCGGCACGCCGCTCGGCGCCGGCCTGCTCTATGTCCGGCGGGACCGGATCGCTCCGCTCTGGCAGCTCTACGGCGACATGGGGGTGGCCACCGACGACATCCGGAAGTTGAACCACACCGGCACCCACCCCGTCGCCACCGACCTGGCGATCATGGACGCGATCCGATTCCACGACGCGATCGGGATCGCGCGGAAGCAGGCCCGCCTCCGCTACCTCCAGCACTACTGGACGGACCAGGTTCGAAACCATCCGGGAATCCTCCTCAACACGCCGGAAGCACCGGAACGCTCGGGTGCGATCGCGAACGTGGGCGTGAAAGGCCATACCCCGGGAGATCTCGCCAAACTCCTGCTCGACCAGTACCGGATTTTTACCGTGGCGATCGACTACGCCGGGGTGCAGGGTGTCCGGGTCACGCCGCAGGTGTTCACGACCACGAAGGAACTCGATCATTTCGTCGCGGCGCTGAAGGCAATCGCCGCGTCCGTCTGAGTCAGGAGTTCGGCATGAAGATTCGTCTGATCACCATCGCGGCCCTGGTTGCCGCCACCCCCGCCGCCGCCCAGTCGATCCAGTACCGCGGAGCCTCGGGTGTGCAGTACCGCTCGGAGGCGGACACCGGCGCCGTGGCGCGAGCGGCCAAGGCGCTCACCGCGGACCCGAAGAACGTGGACAAGATCCTGGCCCTGGGCCTGGCACAGGCGGGGATTCGTCAGTACCGGGAGGCCATCGCCACCTTCACCAGGGGGCTGGCGATCGCACCGAAGAACGCCCTCCTCCTCCGCTGGCGCGGACACCGCCACCTCTCGATCCGCGAGTTCGCCAAGGCGGGGGCCGATCTCGAGGCCGGTACTCGGATTGACCCCTCGATCTACGGCCTCTGGTATCACCTCGGCATCGTGCGCTTCATCAAGGGTGACTTCACCGGCGCTGCCGCCGCCTTCGCCAAAGGTCAGCCGATCGCCCCGGACGCCGGCGAACTCAAGGGCTCCACCGACTGGCTCTGGATGTCCCTCTCCCGCGCCGGCCGAGGCACCGAGGCCAAGGCGATGCTCGACCGGCATCCCGATTCACTCAAAATCGACAACGCCTACCATCAGCGAATCCGGCTCTACCGCGGTGAGATCACGGCCGAGCAGGTGCTGACCCCGGCCGATACCGCCGGCGTACAGGTGGCGACGCTGGCCTTCGGGCTCGGCAACTGGTATCTGGTGAAAGGGGATACCGCTCGGGCGAAGGAATGGTTCCGGAAGTCAGTTGCGGCGAAGGACGGCTGGCCGGGTTTCGGCTTCATCGCCTCGGAGCGGGAGCTCGCGCGGCTCCATTGAACCGACGGCCGGCTCTAACGGCCGTCCAGATGGAAGCGGATCATCCGGCCCACCAGGGCGTCGAGGGCCTGGCCGGTGACGCCGGTCGTGATGTCGCCGGCGTTGGTCACCGCGATCACGGCTATATCGGTCCCGAAACCAAGCCACGCCACCGAATGGTTCACCGTGTTGGTGCCCTCGTGGGCCGCCGCCCGTCCCCCGGCCCACGATCGGGACACCAGAACCCACCCCAGGCCATAGCCGTCGGTATCTGACAACCGAACGCGGCTCGTGAACAGTTCCTTGCCGGTCGCGGGGCTGATCAGCGTCGACCGGCCGGCGTCGGCCAGCAGAAACTCGCGAATGATCCGGGCCCATTCGCCCAGAGGCAGGTGAGCTCGGCCGGCCGCTGAGAGGCCCGGTGGGTTGTCGCAGCCTTCGCACGGGACCCAGGCTCCGCCGCGCAACGAGTGCGCGACCGGCTGGTCGGACATGCCGGCGGCGGCCTGGGGGCCCCAGCCGAGGCCGGTGACGCCTAACGGCTGAAGCAGCTTGGTCTGAAGGAGGTCCTCGTAGACGCCCTGCCAGGCTCGCTCGATCATGGCTCCGGCGATGACATAGCCCAGGTTGCTGTAGCTGAAGGAGCCATACGGTCCGATCGGCGGCGCGGCAAGCGACCACCGGACCAGTGAGGCCCGCTGCGATTCGGCCGTCGTGCCTTCGAAGGCCGCGGCCGGCGGGTCGTTCCGGATCCCGGCTCGGTGGGAAAGCAGGTCTTCCAGCGTGATGCTGAGATACTCGGGCCGGATCACCATGCCCGGCTCCGGGAACATCTCGGCGACCGTGGTGGTCCAGGCGATCTTCCCCTGGTCCACCGCGATCCCCGCGAGGGCCGACGTGATGGCCTTGAGGTTCGATCCGATGTGCCACTTGTCGGCTGCCGTCACCGCCGGTCCACCACCGGCCCGCCGAGTCCCGGCCACCGCCAGCGCCTCGGTCCCGGCGCTGGTGATAATGGCCCCACCCATGGCCGGCAGATCGAATGCCCGCCTGACGGAATCGACCACCCGGGCCAGACCCGGCGGCTCGACCCGGATCTCGAGGCGGGCGCTCACGGTCCCGGTGCTGGCGGTGATGACCGCGCTGCCGTTGCTCACGGCCGTCACCACGCCGCTGCCCGTCACCCCGGCCACGGCCGGGTCGCTGCTGACCCAGTCCACCGGTGCCGCGACGACCGAGGTCCGCGCCAGTGCCTGGGCCCGAGCGGCGACGGTCTCGCCCACGGTCACGATGGCCTGGACCGGTGTCAGCGCAATGGATGTGACGGTTGGCGGTGCCGGAGCTGTCGGCGGCGTGCCGCACCCGAAGATTCCCAGCGTGAAGGCCCAGCGGAGGCGAACCGAGTGACGCAGCACGGGCCTAACGCTTTCCGAAAAGTCGGCCGAGGAATCCCTTCGACCCGCTGTCGGCGGCCGGTGCCACCGGGGCGGGGCCGCTCGCGGGCTCCGGGGCCGTGCCCAGATCCTTGATGAACCGGTCCACCGTTCCCTGGCGTTGATCCGGATCCTTGGCCAGCGCCTTGAGGATGGCCGCGTCGATCGCGGGTCCGAGGCCGGCCCGATGCCGGCTTGGGGGTTCGGGCGTGACCGCCATGTGGGCCTGGAGCAGCTGCACCACGGTGGTCCCCAGGAACGGGGGCCGGCCGGTGAACATTTCATAGATGACGCAGGCAAAGCTGTAGATGTCGGCCCGAAGATCGACGTCCGCGGCCCCGGTGATCTGCTCCGGACTCATATAGGTGGGCGTACCCAGCGGCATGCCCAGGCCGGTCAGGTTGCTCTCCGCCCCCACGGCCCGGGCCAGTCCGAAATCCACCAGCAACGCCTGGCTGTTCGCGATCATGATGTTTTCGGGCTTGAGATCGCGATGGACGATGCCCTTCTCATGGGCGTAGGCCAGGGCCGAGCCGACCTGGGCCGCCAGCCGGAGCGTCTCGCTGATCGCCGGAATCCCCTGGGTCTTGAGCCGGTCGCGAAAGGTGATGCCGTCGACCACCGGCATCACATACCAGCAGAGCCCGTCGCCCGAGCCCGAATCGATGAGAGGGAGAATGCCGGGATGGTTGAGATCCTTGGCGAACGCCACTTCGCGGAGGAACCGTTCAGCGTTGGTGGCCGTGGCGAGTTCCGGGGGGAGCAGCTTGACGGCCACCGGCCGGTTCGTCCTGAGGTCGTGGGCCAGGTAGACCCGCGCCATCGATCCTCGACCCAGCTCCTTCTCGATCCGGTAGGAATCCTTGAGGGCCTCGGTGAGCTGCGCCTGCAGCTTCGCCGGAATTCCGCCGGTCACTGGAGCAACACGTCCTGCGCCATGGTGCCGCCCACCCGCACCAGGGTTTCACGAAGGGAAGGTGGCGGGAGTTTCTTCTTGCACTTCACCCAGTAGCGGAGGCCCACGCTGTCATCCGCCTGCATCGCTTCGCCTTCGAACCGCCATTGCTTGGTGTCCTGCTCGAGCGCGGTCTCGACCGCCCGGCGGAGGTCGGCCAGCAAGCCGGCGCCGGCGGCGACGACGACGAGCGTCGCTTCGCGTCCCTCGCCCGCGGCATCCGGGAACAGATCCTTGGTGAGGCTCTGATTCCGCTTCATGGCCTGCTCGGCCAGGGATTTGAGCTGGTCCGGGGTCATCGACTGGAGCAGATGCTGGTCGAGCTGGGTGACGTATTCGCCGGTCTTCCGGTCCTCGGTGTTGCCCTTGGCCAGCTTGACTCGTTTCCGCATGATCTCGGCCGCCAGCGGGGCCGGCGCCCGGGCGAAGTCGGTGGCCCACAGGATCAGCGCCAGAAAATTGAAGAAGACCGAAATCGCGAACGCCATCGAGTAGGTCCGAGTCCCGACCGACAGGCCGATCGCGATGGCCACGAAGACGTAGACGGCGTCCTTGGTGTCCTGCAGCCGATGCCGGAATGCCACCGCGCCCACGATCCCGCCCAATGAAAATCCCAGGGCGACACTGTGCTTGACCAGTACGACGACCACCGACACCACCACCGGCAGGAATACCAGGGTCTGGGCCAGGGACTGCTGGAACCCCTTCTTCTGCCGGGCGAAGGTGTAGACCCAGATCACCGGCAGCACGAACAGGAGCGACCAGCTCATCGTCAGCATGGCGCCGACGGCGGACCAGAACGA
>JANXXJ010000054.1 GCA_025350665.1 Gemmatimonadota bacterium
GGGCGTCCTCGTGCTGACTGGGCTCGCCGGCCTGTTCGGGTGGCTCTAGCAAAGTGAGGTTCGGTGTCGTGCCGGTCGGTGTCCGCCGTTCCCGCAGCCCGGTCGGCCTAACAAATGTTTGCAGACGGACGGGCGCGTGGCCCTCCGTTTGACAAGTCGCGGCCGCGCCCCGATGTTGGATCGGTGGACGGCGCGGCCGCTCGGGTCCGTGCGGCGCCCGCCGCTGAACACTAAGTCGTTAGCTGGCAAGACCTGAATCGCTGATGTGCCGACCCAGGCACCCACGTCCCGCACCTTTGGTCACCACTGTCTAATGCCCGGCGTTTCAAGCGCGTCCCTGCGTCCAGTTCGTCTCCTAGTCGCCTCTCTGCTCGCGTTTATCCTATACGTCCTCGCGAGCGACCTTTGGCGGTTCGGCGCCACGACGCCGGGCGTTGACGACTCCGCTCGGCCAACGTTCAAGGCGATGGCCGTCAGCCTTGCGACGTTGGTGTTACTCGGTCACGGATCGCGAACCGCTCGATGGCTCACGGCCCGATTCGCTGCCTGGATCTGGCCGGTGGCCACCGTGGCGGCCGCCGCGGCCTACTCGTGGGGACTCACCACTGGCTGGGGGCACCGCTGTAATCAATGCACCATATGGGGCGCAATCACTCTGGTCGGCGGCGCCGCCCTGGCCAGTGGGACCGCTCTCAAGCTGTTCTTCGTCGTTCAAACGGTGATCCGCCGACCCCGCCCATTCCCCTGACAGGCCCCGCTCGCCTCTTGCCAGCTAACCAATGTTTGCAGACGGACGGGCGCCCGTACGCCGTTTGACAAGTCGCGGCCGCGCCCCGATGTTGGATCGGTGGACGGCGCGGCCGCTCGGTTCCGTGCGGCGCCCGCCGCTGAAGCATGTTCGTTATGCCGCCCCAGACCCTCCCTGTTTGCGCGGTTCTTCCGACAACCGCTACCTTTAGCCTCGACTCCATCAGGTAGGGCGTGATGACTCGCGAGACCCTTGAAGCGCAGCTTCGCCGCCTTCCCCCGGCCGACCGGGCCCATCTGGCCCGGGTCCTCCTTGAGAGCCTCGACGACGAGGCGGCTCTTCACCCGGAATGGCTGGAAGAAGCGGAGCGTCGTGCTGCCGAGCTGGTCTCGGGATCCATCGCGGCGATCCCCGCTGACGAGGCGTTCGCCACCGCCCGGCGGCGCATCGCCGGATGAAGGTTGGCTTCCATCCGCTTGCCCTGGAAGAGCTCACCGAGGCCGGGCAGTTCTACGAAGGCCGGGCCCTGGGATTGGGCCGGCGCTTCCTCGACGCGGCCGAACGGACGGCGCAGCTGCTGGCCGAGAACCCAGCGCTTGGGAGCCCGAGCCCGGGGGTCGTCCGCAGTCTTGGCATCCCGCAGTTCCCATACGCCGTGGTCTACCGAGTCGACTCGGACCGGCTTTTTGTCGTGGCCGTCGCTCACTTTCGGCGTCGACCCAAGTACTGGGCTGGCCGGGTTCGGTGAGCGGCGGCATAACCAGGATTTGCAGCTGATGAGGGCGCTTTTCTTGCGGCTCCGCCGCAAGCGCCCTCGCAGCTGAAATCCGAGCCGTTAGGCCGCGCGCGCCGATATCACTGATTCTCTGGACTTCCATGCCTGTCATCTCGACGTTCTTCGGCATCCTGAT
Organism: Gemmatimonadota bacterium; assembly: GCA_025350665.1. GTDB lineage: Bacteria > Gemmatimonadota > Gemmatimonadetes > Gemmatimonadales > GWC2-71-9 > SHZU01. The sequence continues at coordinate 1,660 of JANXXJ010000054.1, forward strand.
CCGCATGTACTAACAAAGAACATGGGCCGCCGCATTTCCACGCGGAGCATGCGGGCGACCAGGCCACCTTCACGTTTGACGGGGCGCTTCTTGCCGGGTCGATCCGGGCTCCCAGAGCCCGGCGTCACATCGCGGCTTGGGCGGCCTTGCACCGCCCCCAGCTGGAGGCCAACTGGGCCTCGATGACTGCCGGCCAGGCCCTTGAGCGAATCGAACCCCTCAAGTAGGGTTCACGCATGACTTTTCTGCCGGCAGTCCGCGAGGCGCTCTACCGGGGCGGGCATCGGATTCATCTGGTGTTCAACGATGGCCTCACCGGAACGATCAGCTTCCGTCGGTGGCTGACCGGGCCCGTGTTCGAACCCCTCCACGATTTGGACCAGTTCCGCCGGTTCTTTGTCGACGGCGGAACCGTGGCGTGGCCGACCGGAGCCGATATCGCACCCGAGACGCTGCACGCCGCCGTGGCCGCTGGCTGAGCAGTCAAGGACATAGGTGACAGAACAGTCCAACGACATGGGTAACAGTCGTTAGGGGTAGCGCCGGCGTCGCCGTTGACAGCCGTGAATATCTTCGACCAGGTAGGTCCGTTCGTGGAACCGACCGAGGCGGAGCGGCCCGAAGTACAGGTCCCATTCCCCGTCGTCGATCTCGACCAACCCCACATACTCGCCGCCGAGGGTGTGCGTCACGTTCACCCACCGGGCATCCCACCGGATCCCGCCGTTGGTGCTGACGCGGCGGACCGTGTAGTGGCCGGGATACTCCAGCGGCGGCAGGCGGCTCGGTAGGGGCCGGGGCGACGGCGTGTAGAGGGACGCGGGCGTCGCGTCGGCGAGGGCCTCGTGGGGGCGGATCGTGTTGTATTCGGTCCGCCAGGCATCGAAGCGCCGTTGCTGGGCGGGCCGGGTTGCGCGCGGCGGGCGGGCCGTATCCCGTTTGAGCGTCCGGTGCATGCGCTCGTGGCGGCCGTTCTGTTGCGGGGATGCCGGCTCGATGAGATCGGGTAGGATGCCTAGCCGCAGCCACCACACCGACAGCGGGGAGAGCCGGCCGAGCGCCTGGGTCGCAAACGGCACCCCATTGTCGGAGCGAATCCGCGCCGGCAGGCCGAATTCTTGGAAAGCGCGCAAGAAATGGGGCCGGGTCTCGACCACGCGGGTGCTGGTGAGCGCGCGGCAGACGAGGAGCATTCGGCTGTAGCCATCGGCCACGGTGAGCGGAAAGCAATCCCCGCCGTCGCCGGTCCGGAATTGCCCCTTGAAGTCCGCGGTCCAAACGGCGTTCGGAGCGTCCATCGGCGCCTGCGGGCGCCCGGGATGGCCTGGGCGCCGGACCCGACGGGGAGATACCACCAACCCGGCGCGGGCCAGGTGAAGCGCGATCGTACTCCGGGCCGGCCACGGTGCCGCGGGCAACTGCTGCCGGACGAGATGGAGCAGCTTGCGCGGTCCCCAGGTCGGATGGCGGTGCCGCGCCGCGAGGACGGTGCGGATCAGCTCCGGCGGCGTGGCCTGGGGTGAGGTGTGCGGCCGCCGCGACTGATCGACGAGCGCGGCCGCCCCGCCGGCCTCGAACCGGGTCAGCCACTTGTAGCCCGTCTTCCGGCTGATGTCGTAGGCGGCACATAGTTCGGACAATGGGGCAATCCCGCCCAGCACGTCCTGGACGAACTGGCGACGGAGGTCCATGGTCGACTCCTCGGGCCACGGCATCGGCTGCTCCTGGCGAAAGCCGAAACCTGGCGATAGTGTCACCCATGTCGTTGGACCGTTCTGTCACCCATGTATTTAGACTGTACCGGCGCGCGGCCTAACAAACGCTTGCAGCCGACGAAGGCGCGGCGGCGCTCGCGGAAGCTCGGAGGCCGGTCGTCGCGCCTTCGCAGCTGAAGCGTAGTGCGTTAGCTGGCACTAAGAGTAAGGAACCTCGCGATGTCGAAGGTGATCGCAATCATGTCCATGTCCCTCGACGGCTATGTCGCCGACCTCAACGGCGGGGTGGCCGAAGTGATGGGCTGGTACATGACCTCGGGGGACACAGAAGTTCACACCGGTGGGTCGGACCCCGTGACGCTCAAGATGTCTGACGCGAGCGCCAGGCACTTCCGCGATCTCACGTCAGAACTCGGTTCCGTACTCACCGGCCGGCGCACGTTCGAGACAGCCGATGGCTGGGGCGGAAATCACGCCTGGGGGCCGGCTTTCGTGTTGACCCACCGCGTTCCTGCGGGATGGCCGAGACCCAACTCGACAGTGAACTTCGTAACCGACGGCATCGAGAGCGCCGTGAAGCAAGCCAAAGCTGCTGCCGCAGGCAAGTCCGTAGGGGTCCACGGCGCTGACACCATCCAGCATTTGTTAAAAGCTGGCCTGCTCGATGAAGTCCATGTCGATATCGCGGCGCTCCTTCTTGGCTCTGGAGTTCGACTCTTTGACCACCTCGCTGGGATACCAGCCGTTCTCGGCAATCCGACGGTCATTGCTGGCGTCGGCGTTACCCACCTACGCTACCCAGTACGCAAGTCGTAGTCACAATGTCGTGCCAGCTAACAACGGCATGCAGCGGGCGGCTTTCAGCCGCCGCTGATGCTGGGCGTTAGCCAGCCTGGAGCGGTCTTCGATTCATGCCGACCCACCCAACACGAGGCCGCCTGCAGGTGGCCTGCCTGCCGTTTCTGTCGCTCGCCTTGACCGCGTGCAACCCGGGTCCGTCTCCGCGTCTGCTCACCGACGCCGCGGTAAATCCCGGCGTTTGGGGCGTCATCGTCGTCCCCGCCGCGCCGGGCCCGCACCCCGGGGTAGTTCTCCTTCCAGGCTCTGGCGGCTGGCGCTCAGACTACACTCGATTCGCCAAGGCCTTTGCCGACTCCGGCTTCGTCGCGTTAGCCCTTGACTATTACGCGGTCACGGGACGAGGCGACACGCGGGCGGAGGAGATGCGCAACTGGTCCGTGTGGCAAGCCACGATTCGCAACGCCGTGACCTACCTGGAAGCAACGCCAGCGGTCTCGGCGCAACCAATCGCGCTGGTGGGATACTCCCGAGGCGCCATCCTGGCCATAACCGTGGGAGCGTCAGATCCGCCGATCTCGGCGATTGTGGCCTTCTACGGTGCCGGGAGTGACGAGGATCCGCCTGACAGCCTGATCGCGCATTTTGCCCCGCTTCTCATCCTCCACGGCGAGGCCGACAGCGACATCCCTGTAGCCCTGGCCCATCGCCTGTATGATCGGATTCATGCTCATGGCGGGGACGTGGAAATGCAGCTGTACCCGAACGCGGAGCACGGATTCAATGCACCATGGGCCGCGGGCTACTCACAGGCCGAAGCCACCGATTCCTGGAGCCGGACAATCGACTTCCTGAAACGCAAGCTGAATGCCGGAGGGCCGCGTTTGAACGGTCCAAGTGATCGGTAACGCTTTGTGCTCAGGTGATGGGTAACACTTTCCGTGCCTCCAGGTGATTGCCGCCTCGACGGCGGGCCGGGCGGTTCAGTTGATCCACGATCCGACCGACCGCCTCGTGGAACCGCCCCAGCCAGACCGGTCCGAAGAACACGTTCCAGAGGCCGTCATCGATTTCCTCGAGCCCGATGTCGAGTTCCGCCAGCAGGTGGGCGAGCATCGGCCGAGAGTGCGGTAGGCCGAGTCGATACGCGCAGATGGACTTACATATACGACCAGGAGACGGTCGCGTAGTGCGAGAAGTCACCGAACCGCTGTCGAGGATCCTAGGACTGTTCGGCGATGTACTTGAAACGGTCGTTTCGTTCTCCGTGTGGCCCTTTTGCGTCGGACTCAGCGCAATCTTGTGGTGTTGGGGGCGCGTCTAGTCCCATAGGGCGGTGAGGGGCCCTGATGACAGCGGCGCAAAGCAATGAGACGTGCTAGCTTAACCATCTATTGCTTCGCCCGCCGTCTCGGGACTGCCGCTGCCACCGTCCATGCCCGACTAGGTCGTGATCATGATTCGATTGACATCCTGCCTCGCATTCGGTACGACCATTACGCTTCTACTCGGTCTGCCAACGCCCGTTTCCGGCCCGGTGCCGGCTCCTCTCCTGTCAGGCCTGGTCTGGCGCAACGTCGGCCCGTTCCGGGGCGGGCGCATCTCCGCGACCGCCGGCGCCATCGGCGAGGTGGGGACGTTCTACGCCGGCACCCCGGCCGGTGGAGTCTGGAAGACCACGAGCGCCGGCGAGACCTGGTTCCCCATCTTCGATGCCGTCACCACCGTATCGTCGATCGGCGCCCTCGACGTCGCGTCGTCGAACCCGAACGTCGTCTACGTCGGCACCGGGCAGGCCTACGGCAACGACGGCGACGGCGTGTACCGGTCCGCCGACGCCGGCAAGACCTGGAAACACCTCGGCCTGGACGCCACCAAACGAATCGGCGCCGTCATCGTCGATCCGCGCAATGCCGACGTTGTGCTGGTCGGCGCCCAGGGTGGTCGGGCCAAAGACGAGGCCCGGGGCGTCTATCGGAGCACGGACGGCGGCGTGACCTGGACCAAGTCGCTGTACCTGGGAGACTCCATCGGCGTCTCCCGGATGGCGATCGCCGCCGATCGGCCGGACGTGGTCTTCGCGACCACCCGGCTCACCGGCGTTCCACCGACGCCCGCGAGCGGCATCACGCCCCGAGGCACGCCCCGGCCGCCTGACGCCCCGACCGGCGCGGGTCTCTTCAAGTCGGCCAACGGCGGGGGCACCTGGAAGGAGCTGACCGGCGGCGGCATGCCGCGGTTCAGCGGGATGGCCGCTGTCGCGGTGGCAATGAATACCGACGCGCAACGGGTCTACCTGATCACCAACGACGGACTCTACCGGTCCGACGACGGCGGGACCACCTGGCGGCAGATGGATCCCTCCGACAAGCGGATCCGGAATGCCCAGGGTGGCTACAACTGCGGCGTGCTGGTGGATACCAAGAACCCCGACATCGTCTACACGTTCGCCACGACGTCCTACATCTCGACGGACGGTGGCAACACGTTCACCGGCTTC
>JANXXJ010000062.1 GCA_025350665.1 Gemmatimonadota bacterium
CCGTCCATCTCGACGAGTAACTGATTCAGCGTCTGTTCCCGCTCGTCGTGCCCGCCGCCCAGGCCGGCCCCGCGATGGCGACCAACCGCATCGATCTCATCGATGAAGATGATGCACGGCGCATGCGCCTTGCCCTGCTCGAACAGATCGCGGACGCGGCTTGCGCCGACCCCGACGAACATCTCCACAAAGTCCGATCCGGACATTGAGAAGAAGGGCCGACCCGCCTCGCCCGCGACGGCCTTGGCCAGGAGTGTCTTGCCGGTGCCGGGCGGTCCAACCAGCAAGGCCCCCTTCGGCAACCGGCCGCCAAGCCGGGTGAACTTCTGCGGATCCTTGAGGAACTCGATGATCTCCTGCAGCTCGACCTTGGCCTCATCGGCCCCGGCGACATCGGCGAACGTGATCTTCGGCGTGTCGCCGGCCAGCAACTTGGCCCGCGACTTTCCGAACGAGAAGGCCCGGTTGCCCCCGGCCTGCATCTGCCGCAGGAAGAAGAACCAGAGCCCGACGATCACGATCCACGGCAGGGCCTGCAGGACCAGCAGCATGAGGCTCGCTCGGGGTTCGCGGGCCGTGATGACCGGCACCGCCGCCTCGAGCCGCTTCATGAACTCCTCGCTGTTCGCGACCGGCAGCAGCACCGTGAAGCTCTTGTAGGTCAGGTTGTCTTTGGGGATCGCGACCTTGAATTCCCCTTTGACGAACTTGCCTTCGACCACCTCGACCCGGGCGACGTTCCCCGCTTCGAGCTGGTGGTTGAACGTGGTGTAGTCGATCTCGACCGTGGTGGTCCGTTGGCGATCCACGAACTGATAGAGGGCAAGGCCGAGCAACGCGACCAGCGCCCACAGGGCGAGGTTGCGGCTCAGGCCGCCCCAATTGGGCGCCGGAGGACGCGGCGTAGGACGCTGTGACATCTACATCAAGTCCGCAATAAAAGGGAGATGCCGAAAATCTTCGGCGTGATCGAGCCCATAGCCGACCAAAAAGGCCTGGGGGGCGTCGAATCCGACGAATTTTAGTTCTGCGAACGCCTCGTGCTTCTCTACTTTATCGAGCAGCGCGCAGATCGCGAGCGACCCGGGTTTCCGCTCCGACAGCAGCGCGAGCAGGCGGCGGAGCGTGTTACCGCTGTCCACGATGTCTTCAACGATCAGAATATGCTTGCCTTCGAGCCGGGTTTCGGGATCGTAGAGCAGCCTCACATCGCCGGTCGACATGGTACCCCGCCCATACGAACTCGCCACCAGGAAGTCGACCTGAAGGGGACGCTCGATCTTTCGAACCAGGTCGCTGACGAAGATGAAACTGCCCTTGAGCAGGCCGAGAACGAGCAGGTCGCCGTCGGGGTAGGATCGGGTGATCGCCTGACCGAGCTCGCCGACGCGCGCCGCGATCGTCTCCGATTCGAAGACGATCGACTTGACCTCCCGACCCCCCGTCCGTCGCAGGGTTTCAGCATGGCCTGGCATCAATCCTCACGGCATCCGTTCCAGGACCGGGCACGGCCGCGTCGCCGCGACAAACCCCCGGAACCCAAATCACCTGACCACCGATTTCGACGACCGGCCACGATGGCCGAAGGTGTCGCGAAACCTTGATGTCTTGCATACATCGCACCACCAGCCGACTGCCCCGCCCGCCCAGCGGGCGAATCCGATCCCCGGACCGCCAGTTCCTGATGCGCGTCGTCGAACCCGCTGGAATCCAGGTCGAGTAGGACACCCGTTCGAGCGCGGCCGGGCCAGGCGATGGTGCCATCTCAAACTGCCACCCGTCCAGGCTCATCTGGCCAGGCGTCGTCGGCACCGAGACGTCATAGCATTCAGGATGCGCGACGGGCCTGAATAGGCGAAGACGACCAAACGACAAGGCCGCGCCAGCGCCCCCGTTCAGATCTACGCGTTGGCCCGTATGTCCTTTGCGGATCAGCGCTTGCATCCGATCCAGCTCGCGGTGACCAATCGCCAAATCACAGCGGCGACCAATCGATCGAAGCACGCCCCGAACGACAGCCGAACTATACCCGGCGAGCCCATCCGCAGCAACGGAAGCCCCATCCGACTCGATCACAAGATCGAGACCCGGAAGCACCGAGCCAATGTCCTCCCAGGCGCTGCGGTTTTCATCGAATGCGTCGCGAGCCGCGAGCAGGTTGTCCTCGAATCGCGGCAGTCGAGCCGCGATCGCCGATAGCATCGTTGACCGAACCCAGTTTCGAAGATGGCGGTCGTCGGTATTGGCCGGATCATTCCAGGGAACAACCCGCCGTTCCGTCAGAAAGTCCGCCAGATCGGCACGCCCTTCAGCCAGCAACGGATGGACCCACACACCCTGCACTTCGGCCATCCCCGCCAAGCCCAGCGGTCCGGATCCTTCCAGGAATCGCATCAGGACGGTTTCGACCTGGTCGTCCCGGTGGTGCCCGGTGAGGACCGGACCCGCCACTTCGGCGGCGAGATGTTCGAGCCACTCGCGACGGGCGACCCGCGCTCTGGTTTCGGACGCGGCCGGTCCGAGACGACCGGCCTCGGTACGGAACGGGAAGTGGTGCCGTGCCGCGTGGGCCTGCACCGCCGCCGCGACGGTCCGGCTACCGGCGTGGATTCCATGATCGAAGTGGGCGACCAGAGGCGACACTCCCAACGAAGGGGCGACCACCGCCGCCAGTTCCAGGAGCGCCAGCGAGTCGGGTCCGCCGGACACGGCAAGGACGATGGTCCCGTCCGTCAGGCCCAGCCGTTCCAGCGTCGCCGCGAAACGCTCCGGAAGCGCCATCACCCCTCGAACGGCTCCATATGAACGAGGACGTCGCGAACGGCGGCGACCCGGGAGCGAACCACCGACTTCACCTTGCCACTCACGATGTGGGCCTCCCGCAACGACATCCCGGGGTCACTCTGAATATGGA
>JANXXJ010000068.1 GCA_025350665.1 Gemmatimonadota bacterium
GGCCCGGCTCGAGATCCACGAGCGGATCGAACTGCTCCGGAAGCAGCTCCCGATCGGCGCCACGCCGCCCACGGTGGCGAACTACACCCCCCAGGAGCTGGACGAGCAACCACTCCTCACCTATTCGATCATCGGGCCCTACACCGCGGGCACGCTCACCAAGCTGACCCGGGATCAGATCCTGCCCCGGGTCACGGCGGTGCCCGGTGTGGCCGGCGTGGGTCTGTCCGGTGCGGCGGAGCCGGGCGTGGCGGTCACCTACGACCCGATCCGGCTCCGGCAGCTCGGCGTCAATCCCGATCTGCTGCGGGCCGCGGTCGGCAACGCCCGGGTGGTCCAGGCATTGGGCCTCGAACGGCGGGGCGCCAGCGTCATCAGCGTCTCGCTCCGCGACGCGCCCAAGGCCCTCGACGATTTGGGCCGCCTGGTGGTCCGATCGCCGAGTGGCCGAGTCTTCCGGCTGGACGAGCTGGCCTCGATCCGGCCGGACGAAGACAACCGGGGGCGGTTCGCGCGGATCAACGGGGTCCCCGCCGTCACGCTGCAGATTTCTCGCCTGGCAGGCGCCGACGCGATCCACACCGCCGACCGGGTCAAGGCCACGATGGGAGAGATCCGGCGAATTCTCCCGCTGGGGATCACCTTCAAGGTCGAAAGCGACGAGAGCAAGGAACTCAAGAAGCAGCTGAATGATCTCCTGCTCCGGGGCGCCATCGCGTTCGGCGCGGTCATGCTGGTGCTAGCCTTGACGCTCCGGAACCTGACGTCGATCTGGCTGGTGATGGGCAGCGCCGCGGTGTCGATTGCCGGCACGGCGTTAGGCCTCTACCTCTTCAACATTCCCGCCAATCTCCTCACGCTTGCGGGTTTGGGCATGGGCGTCGGCATCCTGGTTCAGAACGGCCTGGTGGTCGTGGAGCGGCTCCGCCACGCGCCCGACACCATCGCGGGCCGGGCCGAGGCGGGCCGGCGGATCACGCCGGCGGTGATGGGCTCGACGCTCACCACCGCGGTGGTCCTGTTTCCGTTCCTGTATCTGCAGGGAAATGCCCGGGCGGCGTTCATGCCGTTTGCCGGGGCGTTCCTCTTTGCGTTGAGTTGGTCGGTGGTGAGCTCGGTGGTGATGATTCCGGCCGTCGGCGCGGGACACGGGATGAGCCGGATGCGGTTCCGCGGCCCGTTCCGGTTCTACACCCGCACCGTGATCCGGCTGCTCCGCTGGCGCTGGCCCACGCTGGTCCTGACCACGGCCGTGTTAGGCGTGTTGACGTGGGGGTTCGTCAAACGGGTACCGCGATCGTCCTTCGGGGACTGGTACGGCCAGAAGTCAGAGCTCTTCGTCGGCATCACCTTCCCGCGCGGCTCCGATCCCAAGAGCGTCGATCTCTCGATGGCCGAGTTCGAACGGATCGCGGTGAGACGGCCCGGGGTGGAGCGGGTCGAGTCCCGGGGCTTCCCCGGCTTCGGCCAGCTCCGGGTCACCTTCACCAAGGCCGAGAGCTTCGGACCGATCCCGGCCCAGATGGAAGAGGAGATGACGCAACGCGCCGTGTTCGTCGGCGGGGCGTCGATCTTCGTGCGGGGCCGGGGACCGGGCTTCTTCAACGGTGGGGGCGGCGCCTCGGTCACCTTCCGGGTCAAGATCCTCGGCTACTCTTTCAGCGGAGTTGAGCAACTGGCCCGCGACTTGAAGACCCGGCTCGAACGGATCCCCCGGGTTCGGGACGTCAACATCAACGCCGGGAGCTTCTTCCGGTCCGAGCGCGCGGTGAGTGTGGCCCTCGAACCGGACCGGCCGGCGCTGGCCCGGGCGGGACTCACGGCCCAGGACTTCTCGGCCGCGGTGGCTCGTGAGGTGCGGGGTGCGGTAGGTGGCCAGAAACTCGAACTCGAGGGCGATGAGATCACGGTGAGCGTCAAGGCCAAGGGCGCCCAGGAGCGCTCGCTCGACGATCTCAAGAACGCCATCGTCCCGAACGCGATGGATGCCCCGATCCGGGTCAGCGACCTCGCGGCCGTCACCGAGCGTGAGGGCCTGAGCCAGATCACCCGTGAGGACCAGCAGTACGTCCGGATCATGAGCTACGATTTCCGGGGGCCGCAGAAGCTGGCCAACCGGATGCACAAGGCCTTCATGAAATCGATCTCGGTGCCGGCGGGTTACACCGTGGACGACGAGAAGTTCGAATGGCAGGAAGACCAGAGCGACAAGGGCCTCTGGCTGGTGTTCGCCATCGGGATCGTACTGGTGATCCTGTCGGTCGCGTTCGTGTTCGATTCGAACTGGGCGGCGTGGATGGTCTTCCTGAGCCTGCCGCTGGCGCTTGCGGGCGTGGCGGGAATCTTCTGGGCCACGGGCACCGCGTTCAGCCGCGAGGCCGCGGTCGGCGTGATCCTGGTGGTCGGGCTCGCGGTCAACCAGTCGATCCTGCTGGTGGACGCCGCGCTCGAACGCCGCCGCCGCGGGATCGGCCGCGCGATGGCCCGGCTCTCCGCCGCCGACATCGTCTGGGCCGCGCGAGACCGGTCCGGGATGATCGTGCTGGTGACCCTGACCACGCTGGCGAGCCTGATTCCGCTGGCCGTGGGAACCGACGTCGACAGCCTGTTCGGATCGATCGCCCTGGCCACCGCCGGCGGCACCGTGGCCGGGACCATCGGCGCCATGTGGATCGTGCCGGTCATGCTCCTGGGCCGCCGGGCGCCGAAATGGCAGCGCTCCACCCCGACCTCAACCCCGTCACCGGCTGTGTAACCATGATCCGAATTGCTGTGGGCGACCTCGTCTTCATCGCCCGGCTCGAAGAAACGCGGGCCCCCGCCTCGGTAGCCGCCCTGCGGAAGCTGCTCCCGCTCTCGGGCCATCTCATGCAAGCCCGGTGGAGCGGCGAGTCCGCCTGGATGCCGTTAGGCGACCTCGAGGCCGGCGTGGGCGTGGAGAACGCCACCGAGACGCCGGAACCGGGCCAGTTGCTCCTGTACCCGAAGGCCGTGAGCGAAACCGAGATTCTGTTTCCCTACGGGATTACTCGGTTCGCCAGCAAGTTCGGGCCGCTGGCGGGGAATCACGTCATGACGATCGTTGAGGGTGCCGAGCAGCTGGGTGAGCTGGGCCGGCGGGTGGTGTGGCAGGGGGCTCAGCCGATTCGGCTCGAGGTCAGGTGATCCGGTAGCGGGTGTCGAGTGATTTGAGCAGCGGCTCCGGGGTCGGCGCCGCTCCGGTCGCGAGGGCCACGAGCTCCCGGGCCGAGTGTCGGCTGCCCTGGCTATGGATCCGGTCGCGGAGCCAGCCGAGGAGTCCGCTGAAGTCTCCCTTGGCGAATGCGCTCTCCACGCCGCCCAGGTCGCGGTCGGCCCGGTCGAATAGCTGCGCCGCGTAGATGTTCCCCAGCGTGTAGGTCGGGAAGTACCCGATCATTCCCTCCGACCAGTGGCCGTCCTGCAGGCATCCTTCCGCATCGTTCTTCGGCGTCACGCTGAGATACTTGCGGTAGGCCTCGTTCCAGGCGCCGGGGAGATCAGCCACCGGCAGGTCGCCGGAGAGCATGGCCTGTTCGAGCTCGGACCGGATGATGATGTGCAGGTTGTAGGTCACCTCGTCGGCCCGGCCCCGGTTCGGGCCCGGAGTCACCCGATTGATGACTCGGCGAAAGGCGTCGAGCGAGATGTCGTGGAGCGACTCGTGGAAGATGCTCTTCAAGCGGGGGAAGAAATGCTCCCAGAACCCCAGGCTCCGGCCCACCTGGTTTTCCCAGAGCCGGCTCTGCGACTCGTGGAGGCCCAACGACGGCGCCTCGCCCATCGGCATGCCATAGTGGGCGGCGTCGATCCCCTGGTCGTAGAGGCCGTGACCCACCTCGTGCAACAGGACGAAGAACCCCTGGGCGAAATTGCGGCGCTGGTACCGGACGGCGATCCGGACATCGCCCGGACCGATCGACGTGCAGAAGGGGTGGCTCGCGGTGTCGATCCGGCCCCGCTCGAGGTCGAACCCCATCGCGGCCGCCACCGCGTTGGCGAACAGCATCTGGCGATCGACCGGAAACTCGCGGCGGAGCACGTGGGCCGGAAGATCCGCCGGCCGGGACAGTTCCTCGACCATCGGGATCAGTCGGGCCTTGAGGCCGGCAAAGAGCGCCGTCACCTCGCGCGTCGTCATACCGGGCTCGTAGTCATCGAGCATGGCGTCGTAACGCGTTTCGGAAAAACCAACGGCATCGGCCTCCTCGCGAGCCATGACGATGATCTTCTCGAGCCACGGCCGGAAGACGCCGAAATCGGCCGCCTCGCGGGCGTCCACCCAGGCCTGCGCTCCAAACGTGGCCACCCGGGCACCTTCCTCCACCAGATCCCTCGGCAAGAGGCGCTCGCGCTCGAACTCGCGGCGGAGTTCACGAATGTTGACGGCCACGTCGCTGGCGGGATCAGCTGCCAGGTCCGAACCTTCTACGATCGACAGCAACTCGCCGAACCGGGGATCGGAACCCCGTTCATGCAGCAGGCCCGCCATGAGCGCCATCTGTTCGGCCCGGTTCTCCACGCCGCCGCGCGGCATGAACGTCTCTTCATCCCATTCCAACAGATCCGAGCACGACGCGAGGACAGTTTCCTCGCGGGCGAGCGTGGTCAGCGCGGCGTACGCCTCGGCGGGTTGCACCAGTGAACTATACGAGTCCGACAACCGGAGAGGAACCGTCATGCTCACGCCATCCGAAGAAGTGGGACTCGCCGGACACCGCCTGGCCCGCCGGGTCCAGCGGGCGCTCGAGTCCGTGCCCGGGCCCGAGATGGCGCACCTGATCCAGCAGATCCACGACCTCGCCACCGAGCGTCATCTCAGTTACCAGCGAGACGGCGCCACCGAAACGATCCGGCTCTTCCCATGCCCGATCACGATGCGGCAGGACCAGCTGGGCTACATCCACTACGTCTCGCAGACGGTGCTCAACTGCATCCGCCGCCTCCCCGACTACTACTTCGCCGACCCGACGGTGCGCGAGATCCTGCGGATCTCCTCGGAAGAGGAGCGCTGGCTGCTCGATTGCTGGACCCCGGGGCATCGGGAGTCCAACCCGATCTTCTCCCGCCTCGACGCCGTGGTCGATTTCTCGAGTGCGATGTGGAAAGACACCCTCAAATTTCTCGAGCCCAATCTCTCGGGCGTGGGCGGCGTACACCTGGCCCCGACCTCCGACCGGGTCCTGGCCGACGTCGTGGTGCCGGTACTCCGGGCCCGTGATCCCAAGATCCATCTGCAACTCGGCGCCGACATTCGCGAACTGCTGCTGCAGGACATGCTGGAACACCTCGACCAGATCGGCCGGCCCGAGGGTCAGATCGCGCTGATCGACCCCAAGTACGAGACCGACGGCCCCGACGAGCCCGACGCGCTGGCCCGCTATTTCAAGGACCGCCACGGAATCACCGTGCTCCACGCCGATCCGGCGGAGCTCACCCAGAAGGGCGACGAGGTCTACTTCCAGGACCAGCGAATCGACATCGGCTATCGCGACTACGGCGTGATCGACCTGCTCGATCTGGCCGAGGAGGGCGCCGATATCCGGCCGATGAAGACACTGTTCGCGCGGAACCGGATGATCTCGTCCATCGCGGCCGAGCTCGACCAGAAGAGCTGTTGGGAAGTCCTGACCGATCCGGCCCTCGCCTCGAAATACCTCTCCACCGAGGAGCGGCAGGTCTGCCGGCGCCACATCCCGTGGACCCGGATCATCTCGGTCCGCTACACCACAGATCCGAGCGGCCAGCGGATCGATCTGCTCGACTACCTCCGGGCCGAGCGGGAAACCCTGGTGCTCAAGCCGAACCGGTCCTACGGCGGCGAGGGAGTCCTGGTCGGGCCATCGACGCCGCAGCCCGATTGGGACGCGGCGATTGAGGGGGCATTGATCGACGAGGAGCGCTGGGTGGCGCAGGAGCTGGCCCCGCTCCCGGTCCAGGAGTTTCCGATCCTCGGCGATGACGGGCGAGTCCACGTCGAGCCGTTCTACGTGGTGATGGGGTTCGTGCCGAGTCGCTACGGGGTGGGGCTGGTAGCGCGGGCGTCGCAGAAACAGGTGGTCAATGTGGCCCAGCACGGCGGGGAGTGCGCCGTGATGGTCAGCGCGTCGGTGGTGGGCGGTTAGGCGTTCCGGCTACTGGACCGTGAGCGGCACCGACCCGCAGGCCTTGGGCTTGTCGGTGGTGCAGGCCTCAACCGACACGTCGCCGGCCTGGTGGGCCGTGACCAGTCCGTCCGCCGCGATGGTGGCGCGCTCCAGCGGCGTGATCGACCATGCCCACTCGACACCGGCGCGGGGCGGAACCAGAATGGCGCGCATCCGGACCGTGTCGCCGATCGCGACGAACGCTCCGTCAGGTCCGATCGCCACGTGCTTCTCCGGCGGGTCGAACCCGTTGCCGCCCTCGGCATCGGGGGACGCGCAGGCCGCGACCAACAGCAGCAGCACTCCCGACGGAATCAACGCACGCGTCACAGGCCACTTCCCCTCGACCAGCATCAGAACGGACACGAAACGGGGTTCATCAATGGTACCGGTCCAGGCGCGTTTCGTCGAGTGGCACCGCCGCCGCCGGTCATCGCGGCTCGTCAAGGAGCCAGCGAGCGGCGGCGGCCGGGCCCATGGCGGTGACCGCGCCGCCTAACGGATAGCGCTCCATCCCCGGATAGACCACCACCGCCTCGGCCACGCCGAGATCCTCGCAGCCCTGGCGGAAGCCGCGGCTCACCGCGGGGGCGGTGGACCGCTTGATTTCGATCGCCAGCCGCCGGCCGGCCGGCCCTTCCACCACCAGATCGATCTCGGCGCCCCGGGCGGTGCGGTAGTACGAGATGGCCCGATCACCGGCGGCGGTGATGAGGGTTTCGAGGACGAGCCCCTCCCACGAGCCGCCGACCACCGGATGGCCGAGGAGCTCACCATGAGTCTCGATCCCGAGGAGGGCGTGGACCAGACCGGCGTCGCGAACGTAGATCTTCGGCGACTTGACGAGCCGCTTGGCGGCATTGCCGGACCAGGGGGAGAGCCGGCGAACCAGCAGGAGGTCCACCATCAAGTCGAGGTAGCGGGCCACCGACTGGCCGCTCAAGCCGAGGCCGGCGGCAATCCGCGCGGCGTTCATCTGCTGGCCCTGGTTATGGGCCAGCATGGTCCAG
>JANXXJ010000079.1 GCA_025350665.1 Gemmatimonadota bacterium
GGCCGCACTCGGCGTCGAGAAGGCCGCCCATGGCAACCGCGTCGTCTATCTGGATCCGGTCGGTGACTCGGTCCGCCTGCGGCTGAAGAGTGGCAGCGCGGCGGCGATGACGATCGCAACTTTTCCCGGGAATGGTCGGCCGGACGAACTGGTCTGGTCCCACGACGGGAAGCGCCTGCTGGTATCCCTCGACGCCAAACCGGCGCAGATCATCCTGTACCGCTTCGACGGAAGCGACCGGGCCGGCAAGAAAGAGGCCCGGTTCACGCCGGCGTTCAACTACTTCTATGAGATGATCTGGCTGCCGGACGACAGCGGGTTCACCATGATCGCGCAGCCCAGCGATACCGACTGGCCCCACATCTATCGGGTGAACCTGGCCGATCCGGACCACCCGCTCCTGCTCACGGCCGACGATCTGAACGCCAAGTGGGGGCATGTTCTCTCGCCGGACGGCAAGGTGGTGGCGTATCCGTCCCAGCGCGACCACGGCAGCGCGGTCTGGCTGCTCGATGTCGATCAGGTTCTCAAGGAAATCCGGCGCCCGTAGGTCCGAGGCCCGGCCCGGTCCCGGTGGGCGGTCGTCGAGTCAGGACCAGCGCTCGATGGTCTCGACCCACCGGGTCAGGAAGGCGTTGGCCTGGAATCCATCGAGCACCCGGTGGTCGATGGTGAGCGTGACATAGACCATCGGCCGGGCCACGATGCTGCCGTTGGCCTGGACCCGGGGACGCTGCTCCAGTTTGCCGACGCCGAGAATGGCGGACTGGGGCTGGTTGATGATGATCGGCGTCGCGACCAGCGAGCCGCTCACGCCGTGATTCGAGATCGTGAACGTGCCCCCCTGAACTTCCCTGGGTGACAACCCGCCGGACCGGGCCCGCGCTGTAAGGTCCTGGAGCCGGGCCGCTGTGGCCGCGAGGTCCAGATTCTGGGCCTGCTGGATCACTGGGACGATGAGCCCGCCCGTCTCGAGTGCCGTCCCGACCCCGACGTTGCAATCGTCGAACAATTCGAGGGCCTGATCATGCCAGCGGCTGTTGACCTCGGGCACGGCCTTGAGGGCCGCGACCGTCGCCTGAACGAAATAGGCCGTGAATGTTGCGGACTTGCCTGTCGCATTGCGGTGGGCGATCACCGCGGAGAGATCGGCCTCGAAGACGGTGGTGACGTGCGGCGCCGTGGCCATGCTCTGCGCCATGTGGGCGGCGATGCTCTTTCGCATGGCGGTATGCGGCACCATCCGGCCGCTGGGTCCACCAGCCGGCGCGGCGCCCTTTGACGCGGCGGCCTTTTCGACGTCTTCGACGGTGATGCGGCCACCGCGCCCGGTGCCGGTGATTCGGCTGGGATCGAGGCCGTGCTCCTTGACGAGCCGCCGGACCGCGGGGGCGAGTTCGGTCTCGGCGCCCGAGGCGGCTGCTACCGGCCGGGTCGTGGCCTCAGCGACTGGTGCCGCGGGGGTTGGGGCCGGTGACGTCGCCGCACCTTGGCCCAGGGGCCCGATCCGGCCCAGCGCCTCACCCTGTTCGACCGCCTCGCCCTCGGCTTTGAGGATTTCGAGCATCACCCCGTCGGCCGGCGCGGCGATTTCGACGGTGACCTTGTCGGTGGTGATCTCGAGCAGCGGTTCGTTGACCCGGACGGCATCGCCCACGGCCTTGAACCACTTGCCCACGGTGTTGGACGTTCCCTCGGCCTGGTCGGCGGGGAGCAGGATGTCGGTTGTGGTCGTCATGGTCTTCAGGTTGAATGGAACCGTTCCAAATTAAGCGCGGGGGGCTCCGGTTCCTACGAGAGCAGGGCCGACCGTCGCGGCGGTCTTTGGTTTCGGCGGCGGTTACGGGTGGCGGTTCGGAGGCCTACATTCGGATCGGATTCGGGGACCAACTGCGAGGGGGGGGCATGATGAAGGCGTTCGGGGTGACGGCGGTGATGGCGCTTGCGGCGGCCACGATGGTTCAGGCCCAGGAACCGGTGGACCGGGCGACTATCGCGAGGATCCGGGAAGAGGGATTTCAGCGCTCCCAGGTCATGACCTTCGCCGAGTACATGACGGACGTCCTGGGGCCCCGCCTCACCGGGTCACCGGGGCTTCGGAAGGCCGAGCAGTGGGCCAGGACGACGATGGAAGGCCTCGGCCTGGTCAACGCCACGATCGAGCCTTGGGGAGAGCACGGGGTCGGCTGGACCAACGTCTATACGTCGCTTCACCTGATCGAGCCGACCTATCAGCCGGTGATCGGCTACCCGCTCGCGTTCACGCCGGGCACCGCGGGCAAGCTCACGGGCGAGGCGAAGATCGTGTCGATCGCGAGCGAGGCGGACTTTGCCAAGTATCGCGGGAAGCTCGCCGGCGCCATCGTCCTGGCGACGCCGCCTGGTCCGGTGGGGCCGCGGTTTGCGGCGGACGCCGAGCGGTTCAGCGCGGACCAGCTCCGGGCGCTGGAGCATGCGACGATCGGGGCGCCGACCGGGATCGACGGGGTCGAGTATCGCTGGGATCCGGTGATCAAGACCTATCTCCCGGTCGGTGGTGCTTCGGGCGGATCGGGGCCGTCGGCGGTCGACATCCTCAAATTCTTCAAGAGCGAAAATGTCGGCGTGGTGCTGCAGGCAGCGCCGGGGCAGGACGGGACGGTGTTCGTGGATGGGCGGCCGGGCAGCCGGCAGGACCGGTCCTATCGCGGGGTGATCACGTCGCCGCCTATGGTGGCGGTGGCGGCGGAGCATTACAACCGGATCTACCGGGTGGCGGCGCAGGGCATTCCGGCGCGGCTCGAGATCGAGGTCCGGAACGCGCTCGACACCAGCGTTACGACGGCGGACAATGTGACGGCGGAGATCGCCGGGAGTGATCTCAAGGATCAGATCGTGATGCTCGGCGGGCACTTCGACTCGTGGCACGCAGCGACCGGCGCCACGGACGATGCGGCCGGGGTAGCGGTGGCGCTCGAGGCGATGCGGATCCTCAAGGCGATCGGCGCCAAGCCGCGGCGGACGATCCGGGTGGGGCTCTGGAGTTTCGAGGAGGGCGGCGTGGTGGGGTCGCGGACCTACGTTCTGCGGCATTTCGGCTCGGCGGCCAAGCCGGGGCCTGATTACGGAAAGCTCGCGGCGTATTTCAACGTCGACAACGGCGCCGGCCGGATCCGGGGGATCCATCTCCACGGGAACGAGCGGGTCCGGTCGATCTTCGAGGCGTGGCTCGCGCCGTTTGCCGATCTCGAGGCCACGACGATCACGATCAACAACGAGTTCGGGGTCGATGCGCTGGCGTTCGATCAGGCGGGGTTGCCGGGGTTCCAGTTCATTCAGGACCCGCTCGACTACGAGACCCGGACCCACCATTCGAACATGGATGTGTTTGACCGGTTGCCGGCGGATGACATGCGGCGGAACGCGGTGATCCTGGCCAGCATGGTCTACCTGGCGGCGATGCGGGACGAGCCGCTGCCACGGGAAGGACGTTAGGCGGAACCGGCCCGGGCCCGGGAGGTCAGCGGGTGGCCGGAGCGGTGATCGACGCGGTGTAGCGCGCGATCCGCCGGCAGGCTTCGAGGAGCCGCTCTTCGCTGGTGCCGAGGGTGATCCGCACATGCCCCGCCCCACTCGGGCCAAAGCCTTCACCCGGGGTGACGGACACGGCCTCCGCTTCGAGCAGGCCGCGGGCAAACTGCTTCCCATCCAGGCCCGTAGCGCGGATGTCCGCAAAAATGTACATCCCGGCGTCCGGCATCCGGACGCTCATTCCCCGAACGCCGGTCAGCGCCTGTACCACCACTTCGGCCCGCCGCTGGTAGGTGGCCCGGAGCCGTTCGAGGTCCGCACTGCCCTCGCCCACGGCCACGGTGCCCGCGTCCTGGATGAACTGCGCCACGCCGAAGAACATGGCCCGGGCCAGGTGGTCGAGGTGCCTGGCGAGTTCGAGCGGCGTGACGGCCCAGCCGCAGCGCCAGCCGGTCATCGCGTGGGATTTGGAGAGGCTCGAGATCAGAATGCCGCGACCCATCATGCCCGGGAGCGAGAGCGGGCTCTGGTGCGGGAGCCCGAAGCCGAGCGAGGCGTAGACTTCGTCAGAGATGAACCAGAGGTCGTGCTTCCGGCAGAGGGCCGCAACGGCGGCGGATTCCGAGGCGGTGAGGCAGGCACCGGTCGGATTGTGCGGGAAGTTGAGAATGATGCCGCGGGTCTGGGGCGTGATGGCGCGGGCCAGGGCGTCGGGTTCCAGGTGGAACCGGTTTTCGGGACGGAGCGGGATCTGGATCATCCGGGCGCCCGGGGCGCCGAGCACTGCTTCGTACGTCACGTAGGTCGGCTCGGCCACGATGACTTCGTCGCCGTGCTCGAACAGGCACTGGGCCACGCCGAACAGCGCGGCCTGGGCGCCGGGGAAGATGGTGATCTGCTCCGGCACCACGTCGATGCCGAGGGTGCGGCGGGTGTGCTCGACGATGGCGTTTCGGAAAGCGGGTTCGCCGCCGATGGCGGAGTAGTGGGTCCGGCCGGTGTTCAGGGCCTCGATCGCAGCGGCGCGGATCGGGGCCGGCGTGTCGAAGTCGGGGTCGCCGATCGAGAGCAGGAAGATGTCTTCACCGGCGGCGCGGCGTTTGATGGCCAGGTCGTGGACATCCCAGGCGTCGGAACCTTCGCCGGCGATTCGTTGGGTCAGGGAGGAAAAGCGCATGGGACGATCCGGAACAGGGAATGCGGGTCAGCGGCCGCGCAACGGGTCGGGAATCCTAACGCTGTCGCTCTCCCAATCCCAGAGGACGCTCATGATCCACCAGCGGCCGGCGTCGAACCAGAGCTGGACGCTGTTGATCCCCCGGGCGAAAGGCGGCCCATCGGGGGTCCGGCTCGACCAGTAGGCGCTCACGGCGTGAACCCACCGGCCAAACTGGAACTCCTGGCGGCCGGTCTCGACCTCGTAGAAATCCTCCTCGAGAAACCGGGGGCCGTTCCGTTCGGCAAAATCCTGGACGCTCATCAGGCGCATGCCAGGCGTTGGTCCGGGTTCCGGAGGGGAGCCCGCCGGCATTCCGCGCATCATCCGGGCGTCGGGGTGGAACAGGTTCCGTTCCCGGTCCCAGTTCCGAGGCCCCTTGGGCCCTGAGATAACTGCGTACATCGCGGCGACGATGGCGTCCACCGACTCGACGTCGGCGGCATAGCGAGGGTCGGTCATTGGGCCTTTTGCCGGGTAAAGACGATCGGCTTCAAGGCCGGCTCGATCGGGAGCGAAAGGCCGGTGATGTTGCCGGAGGCGTCCATCAGAAATTGAACTTTCCAGCGGATCGGGGTGGCCACGCTTCGCG
This sequence comes from Gemmatimonadota bacterium, assembly GCA_025350665.1. Lineage (GTDB taxonomy): Bacteria > Gemmatimonadota > Gemmatimonadetes > Gemmatimonadales > GWC2-71-9 > SHZU01. The sequence continues at coordinate 5,319 of JANXXJ010000079.1, forward strand.
GCTCGGTCTCGAAGACGTCGTAGTGCCAATGGGTCAGTCCCATCTCGACGATGCCGTACTTGAACGTGAGCTTCCCGTCGGCCTGGGCGATCGTGATGTTGCCGTATCCCGGATGGTTGAAGGTGCCGGCAAAGTCCGACAGGGGGTGGGTCGGTGTCGTGTTGGCCGCCTTGCCCGCCACCTCCTTGGCGCGGGCCGAGTCGGCTCGGGCGCGAGCCCGGTTGAAGACATCGAGGTAGCGGCGGCTCCAGTCGAGCCGGTCGAGGCCGAGGAGTCGGTCGTAGACCAGCCACGGGATGAAGTCCCGGGTGCTGGTGCCGTTCAGGTTCGTCAGCACGACGACCCCGATCGAATCATTGGGAAGAAAGTTCACCTCGGCCGAGAACCCGTCGATGTTGCCGCCGTGGTGGACGAGCTTGTGGCCCCGGAAGGTTCCGATGAAGAAGCCCATCCCGTACTGCTCGTGGCCGAGGTCGGTGCCGCCCGCGGTGGGGAAGGGTGAGGGCGGGATCACCATTTGGGGTGTCTGCATCTCGCGGGCCTGCGCCGCAGGCAGGATCTCGCGACCCTCGAAGGTGCCCTGGTTCAAGTGCATCGTGAGATACTTCGCCATCTCCTCGACACTGGCGTTGATCGAGCCCGCGGGTCCGATAGCATCGATGACCCGGTAGGGGACGCGGACCACGGAATCGGCCGGGTTCCGGGCGTATCCGAAGGCGAAGTCGGGGGAGCGCTGGAGATCGCTGACCGAGAAGTCGGCGGTGCTCATGCCGAGGGGCCCGAAGACCCGGGTCCGGACGACGCTCTCCCAGTCGGTGCCGTCGAGCTTGGCGGAGAGAATCCCGGCGGTGAGGAACATCAGGTTCTGATATTGCCAGACGGCCCGGAAATCCTTGTTCGGCTCGAGATAGCGGAGCCTCTGGTAGAGCTCGTTCCGGTTGAAGCCGCCGGCGCCCCAGGTCACGTCGTGGCGGGGGAGGCCCGAGCGGTGGGTGACCAGGTCGCGAGGGGTCATCCGCTCGGTGGCGACCGGGTCGAACATCATGAAGTCGGGGAGGGCGCGGCGGACCGGGGCGTCCCATTCGAACTTCTTCTCCGCGGCCTGCATGCCGAGGGCGGTGACCGTGAAGGACTTCGAGACCGAGCCGATGGCGAACTTGGTCTTCGTGGTGACCGCGGCCTTCTGTTCCTGATCCTTGAACCCGAAGCCCTTGGCGTAGATGACCTGGTTTCCCTTGACCACGGCGATGGCGAGGCCGGGCACCTTCCAGGCGGCACGGACCGAATCGATCGTGGCGTCGAAGGAGGCGTCGAGGGTACGGGGTGCCGGCTTCCGCTGGGCCTGGCCTTGAGCGGCGAGGCCCAAGGCGAAGACGAAGCCGAGTGTGATCGGGCGTCGGGCGTTCATGGCGTAGGATCCTGGCGTTGGGGGCCGGCGAATTCGGTACGATCTAATAGTATCGTCGGAATCCGCGGGATGCAGCGTCCCGTCCCATGGGACGATCGGGATGAGCCTCGCGCTTCGGGGGCGGGTGGCGTACAATCCGTGCGGCCCGGTGGACGACCGGGCCCGAACCCCGAAACATGCCGGGTCGGCCCGGTGGGAGAATGACCATGACGTGGCGATCGATGCGGTGGGCGGTGATGATGCTGGCGGCGGCCGGATGTGGTGCGCCCAAGCCCGCGGCGGATCCCGGGGCCGAACTGCCGGCCAGGCTGCAGGCGCTGCTGGACACAACGTTCGCCCACGTTCCGAAGTCGCCAGGAATGATCCTCCGGATCGAGGCCCCGTCGATCGGGCTGGCGTGGTCTGGCGCGGTCGGCAAAGTCATGAAGGGCGGGGAACCGCTCAAGACCGACAACACGGTCCGGATGGCCAGCAACACCAAAACCTACGTCGCGGCGGCCGTGCTCCGGCTGGTCGAGGACGGCAAGGTCGGGCTCGACTCGAGCATGGCGAAGTATCTGCTGCCGGCGTCGGTGGACCGGATCAGGAAGGGCGGATACGATCCGAACGCGATCACGGTTCGCATGCTGCTCCACCACACCAGCGGGCTCTTCGACTACGCGATGGCCCCGCAGTACGGTCCCGCCGCCCTCGGCCGGCCGACCCACCGCTGGACCCGGGTCGAGCAACTGGCCTTTGCGATGGACAGCGGCAAGGCCTACGGCAAGCCGGACGAGGTCTATCACTACAGCGACACCGGGTACATCCTCCTGGGCGAATTGCTCGAGACGGTCACCCACGTGCCGATGCAGAAGGCCGTGAGTGACCTGCTCGGCTTCGACGCCCATGGGATCAAGTACACCTACTTCGAGACGCTCGACTCGGTGCCGCCCGGGACGCCGGCCCGGACCCATCAGTACTACGACACCACGGACACGTATGGGCTCAGCGCCTCGCATGACCTTTACGGCGGTGGCGGCCTGGTGTCGAACGTCGAGAACATGGCGAAGTTCTACCGGCTGCTGGTCCGGGGCGAACTGTTCCACCAGCAGGGAACCGTGGACACCATGATCCTGACCACGGCCCAGAGCGAGAAGGACCGGCCGGGGGGCTACGGCATGGGGATCGGGCGCGCGATTGTCGATTCCGTGACCTGCTACGGGCACAGCGGGTTCTGGGGCACCTCGGTCCGGCATTGCCCCTCGGTGGACGTCACCGTGGCCACCGCGGTGAACCTCGGTCCTGACCCAACCAACCCGCTGACCAAGCTCACGCAACAGGCGCTCGTCATGGTGCTGGACGCCGTCAAGGCGAAGAAACCGTAAGACCATTTTCGAGGAACGCACGATGGCCGCGAAGCCGCTGTACCAGGACGCGCTGGTCTGGGACATGGTGTTCATTTATGAACCCGACATGGGGAACGCCGCCAACATGTTCGACCGCTACCTCGCGGCGGGCATCAACTTCATTTCAGTCCACCCCGCCGGCGACCGTCACAACGTGGGCGACGCGATCAAGCGGATCGCCCGGTGCCGGACCGACATCACGTCGCACCCGAACGCAGTGCTGGTGGAGTCGGTCGACGACATCCTGGCCGCCAAGGCCCAGGGCAAGCTGGCGGTCGGGGTCCACCTCGAGGGGTTCCGCTGCCTCGAGCGCGATCTCAATCTGGTCGAGACCTACTATCAGCTGGGCGTCCGCTTTGTCCATCCGATCTTCAACCTGAACAGCGAAATTGGCGGCGGCTGCGCCGATCGCTACGAGACCGGCCTCACCAAGCTCGGCGTCTCGATGGTGAAGGAGATGAACAGGGTCGGGATGCTGGTGGACGGGGCGCACGGCGGGTACCGGTCGAGTTTCGACATGATGGAGGTGTCGTCTGATCCGGTGATCTTCTCGCACCTGGCGTGCTACGGCGTTCACAAACACATGCGGAACGTGAAGGACGACCAGATCAAGGCCTGCGCCGCCCAGGGCGGCGTGATCGGCATTACCAGCGCCGGCTTTTATCTCGGCGACGCGACGCCGGAACGATATTTCCAGCACCTCGACTACGTGGCCCAGATGGTCGGGCATGAACACGTCGGGATCGGGCTCGATTATCTCGACAACGTCGCCCCGCTGGTGGCGTTCATCGCGGCGCGGCCGGATGAGTGGCCGGGCGCCACCGAGGGTGCCTGGGAGCCGATGAAGTTCATGGCACCGGAACGGCTCGAGGGTGTCCTCGCCCTGATGCAGAAACACGGCTACACCGACGCCCAGATTCGTGGCGTGCTGGGTGGCAACTGGCTCCGGATCTGCCGTGAGGTCTGGAAATGACCGTTGCGCTGACCGACAGCGACCAGGCACTGCTGGCCGGCGAGAAAGGTCCCGGGGCCCGGCTGGCGATGTCGATCGTGGCCCGCATGGCCGACGTCGGTGGCGTCGCGACCCTGATGGACATCACCGCGGCGCACATCGATTCCGCGATTTATCTTGGTGAGGGCAGCATGGCCTTCGCCGAGCGGCTGGCGACGTTAGGTGGCAAGGTAGTGGTGCCCTCGTCACTCAACGTGAGCGGGCTGGACGAGCACGGCTGGCGCGACTGGCCGGTACCGCCGGCCTATGCCGCCAACGCCCAGCGCCAGATGGTGGCATATCAGGCCCTGGGCTGCGCCCCGATCTGGACCTGCGCTCCCTATCAAACCAGACACAAGCCCGTGTTCGGCCAGCAGGTTGCCTGGGGCGAGTCGAACGCGATCTGCTTTGCCAATTCGGTGATCGGGGCGCGGACCGAGCGCTATCCCGACATGCTCGACATCTGCGCCGCCCTCACCGGGCGGGTGCCGGCGGCCGGGCTTCATCTCGAGGAGAACCGCGGCGGCCAGGACCTGGTTCGCCTGGTGGGGATTCCCGCCGCCCTGATGCGCGACGACGCGTTCTATCCGGTGCTGGGACATCTGGTCGGGAAGTTCGCCCAGGAGCGGATCCCGGTGATCGAGGGCCTGGACGCATCGCCGACCGAAGATCAGCTCAAGGCCCTGTGCGCCGGCACCGCGTGTTCCGGCGCGGTGGCACTGCTCCACGTGGTCGGTGTCACCCCGGAAGCGCCGACGCTCGAGGCCGCCTTCCGCGGCTGGGCGCCGGAGCGGACGCTCACGGTGACGCTCGACGATGTCAGAGCCGCCCGCCGCGAACTGACCACGACGGTCGGCACGTCAGTCGAGTTGGTGGCGCTCGGCAGCCCGCACTTCTCGATCGCCGAGTTCCGGGCCCTGGTGCCGCAGTTGGCCGGCCGGCGGCGGCATCCCGGCACCGAGTTCATGATCACCACGAGCCGCATCATGGCTGCGCTGGCGAGAGCGGACGGCCTCCTCGATCCGATCGAGGCGTTCGGCGCCCGGATCTCGGTCGACGCCTGCATTCTCACCATGCCGATGCTCTCGCCCACGACCAGGACGGTGATGACCAACTCCGCCAAGTACGCCTACTACACGCCCGGGCTCCTGGGTGCGGCCGTGGCGTTCGGGAGCACGGCCGACTGTATTGAGTCGGCGGTAGCGGGACGGATCATCCGGGACGAGTCGGCATGGAACGGGTGATCGCGGGGCGGGTGATCGTGCCGGGGACCGCGGAGGGACCCGTCCTCTATTCCAACGAGCCGCTCAGCTTCTGGGGTGGCTACGACCATGCCACCGGCGAAGTGATCGACCGCAGGCATCCCCTGTCGGGCGCCATCGCGGCCGGGAAGATCCTGGTCGTGCCGGCGTCGCGCGGATCGAGCACCACGTCGGCCGTGCTGCTCGAAGCGGCCTTGGCCGGTACCGCGCCCGCCGCCATCATCACGGCTGGACCGGATCGGTTCCTGGCGCTTGCGTCGATCGTCGCGGAGGAAGTGTTCGGGAAGCCGGTGCCGATGGTGGCGGTGAGCGCCAATGACTTCCGCGAGCTGGCCGGGGCCGGGCGGGCGGCGCTGCGCGCCGACGGTTCGGTCACGTTTCGGGGCTGAAACGTCTTCCCTTGACCCGGCCCCCGGTCCCGCCACCTTTGAGGTCGTGACCGCCCTCTCCGTCCCACCCGAACCGCCGCCGGCCGTGGTGCCGCCCGCCCCGACGCCGGAGGAACTCCGCCGCCGGGATCAGGCCGCCAAGCTGCAGCGCCTCATCGTCATGCGGCGGTGGGCCACCGCGCTGCTCGGCTTCTTCGCCATCCTGTTCGTCGTCTGCCTGCTGCTCGAGCCGAGCCATCCGTGGCTGGCCGCGATCCGCGCCACGGCCGAGGCCGCAGTCGTGGGCGGGCTGGCGGATTGGTTCGCGGTGACCGCGTTGTTCCGCCATCCGATGGGCATTCCGATTCCGCACACCGCGGTGATCCCCAATCAGAAAGACCGGATTGGCCGGGTGCTCGGGAACTTCGTCCAGAACCACTTCCTGTCGCACGATGTCGTCTCGTCCGAACTCAGGCAGCTCAAGCTGGCCGAACGGGTGGCCAAGTGGCTCTGTCAGCCGGAGAACAGCCGCCGGCTGGCGACCCAGGTGGCCAACGGGCTGGCCCAGGTGATCACCGCGCTGCCGGAGGAAGAAGTCAGGCGGGTGTTGTCCGACAGCGCCGAGAAGCGGGTCCAGAACACCAAGTTCGCGCCACTGCTCGGCAACGCCCTCGCGCTGGTCACGACCGATCAGCAGCATCAGACGCTGCTCAACGAGGCGCTCAAGCTGATCGGCCGGGTGATCGAGGACAATCGCGACTTGATTCGCGATCGGATTCGCGACGAGAGCCCGTGGTGGGTGCCGACCCGGGTGGATGATGCCGTGTACAAGAAGATCATCGCTGGGGTCGAGGCGCTGATCGTGGGAGTCCGCACCGATCCCAACCATCCGCTCCGGGCCAAGGTGGACGTGGCCCTCAAGGATTTCATCGAGCGGCTCAAGACGTCGCCCGAGCTGGCGGCGCGGGCCGAGCAATGGAAAGGGCAGCTGCTCGGGCGCGGGTTGGTCGATGAACTGGTCGGCTCGGCGTGGGACGCGGTGCAGCGCGCGGCCGGGGACTATCGGGGTACTTCGACGGCCGAGCCGCCCGAGGCCTTGGTGCAGGGACTGTCGGCAGCGGGGCGCTCGATGCTGGAAAACGAGTCGCTGTTGGCCGAGGTGGATGACTTCATCGTGAGGCAGGCGGCGGACGTGGCCGAGCGGCACCGGCCCGACGTGGCGGAGCTGTTTGCCCGGGTGGTGGCGCGTTGGGATCCCTCGGTGGCGGCGGAGCGTCTGGAACTCGCCGTGGGCAGCGACCTGCAGTACATCCGGATCAATGGGACGCTGGTGGGCGGGCTGGTCGGGCTGCTGCTCTACTTGCTCGGCACGCTGCGCTGAGGAGGCGGGCGGCCGTGTTCGAAAGGTTCCGTCGGGCCCTTCGAATCCTGCTGGTGCTGGTTCTGCTCGGCGCCATGGTTCGGCATGCGGCGGCCGCCGCCGGGCTCATTCCCGCGATCGATCCGCCGATCCGTCACGTTGCCTGGATCGCCATCAACCTCCTGCTCCTCTACGGCGTCGTGACGGACGCGCGCTGGCTCTGGCTGGCCCTGCTGCCCGTTACCGCGCAGCAGCTCGCCTCGCATGGAATGTCGGTCTATCGATGGGTGGCGGGAGTGGCGCCATTCGACGGCATTTCGCTCGTAGTGTTGGTGGCGCTGGGGCTGGGCTGGTGGCTGCTCCGGGCCCGGCCTAGAGGAAAGAGCTGATGGTTCTTGCCACCCACCCGACGACAGCCACCCCGATCGGCAGCAGGGTCAAACCCACTGAGAAAATCAGGCCCTGGCGGAACAGCAACGGCCCTGGGGGCCGGATCTCGTCCCGCCAGGCGGTGTGCGCCGCGCCTTCGAGCATCCAGCCCAGCGTGTAACAGACGTTGGCGACTCCGGCGTAGGCCAGGATGAAGAGCGGCGGCGGTCCCATCAAATGGGGGTTGGGTGGCAGCAGGCTGAACAGGGCGATGACTGCAAGTGTGAGCGATCCGGCGGCGCCGACGACCAGGTTATAGGCCAGGCGGCGCCGTTCCCACCAGAGGACGATCTGTCCCATGGACCTGGGGGCCGGGACGGGGTAGAGGAATCGGGTGAGGGCGGACATGGGAACCGGGTGGTGTTGGTACTCCACGTTACCAGCGTGGAGTACTTGTGTCAAGTACTTTGTGTTACAAAGGCAGCTATCTCATCATCGGCGCGATCTCCAAGGGCAAGGTGGATAACCCACCGGCCCACATGCCCTTGGCATGACCGCGGAGTTCGTCGTCGAGTGACTACTGCATCACCATCTTCGGACCCTTGTCGGCGAACGAGTACGGCCCTTTGGCGCACTTGACGGCCGAGTTCGTGGACGAGAAGAGTCCGTTCGGGTTGTCCTTCCAGAGCCACACGTGCAAATCCCAGTGGTGGAGTTCTTTCGGCAGCACCGGTTCGTGGCCCTCCATCGGGCCTTGCAGTGCCTGGCCATGGATCATCGGGGCGGTTTTCGACAATTGGGCCGGCATGAACCACTCGGCACCGGTGAGTTGAAGCCGATCGCCCACCCACTCGTAGAGCAGGACCTGCGGCTTCATGGGGTCGAGCTTTGGACCGATCAGTGCCGGGTTCAGGAAGTGGACCCCCATCGCCCCCGGCTTGTAGCTCATCATTCCATTCCCCTTCTCGCCGGTCGGAAAATCGATGCAACCCAGCGTCGAGAAGTACCCGTCGTGCACGGCGACGATCGGATCGTGGTACTTGTCGAGGGCAGCCCGTACCGGCACCAGTTCCGCCGGGATCTTTGGGCCTGTCTGTGCTTGAAGTATGGTCGCCGCCCCGCTGATCGTGGCGGCGAGGGTAAGCAGGGCGGCGAGGTTCGGGCCGCGCCGAGACACGAGAGCGCTCATTTTCATCGGGAGTCCTCCAGGAGGCGGAGAGGAAGGGAACGTCTGCGCGAACGGGTGAATATCGTCCTTTTATCGGTTTCCAGCCACTGCCTGGAACGCGGTCGTGCTGTGCCGGGCTGCGCCGCTGCCGTTCTGAGGCCCAGGGCCGAGGTGAGTAACAGGCCCCGGGTCACCGGGGTCCAACGTCGTGACCGAGTCATCGATTCCTCAGGCAAGTTTGACGTACTCGAAATCGCCGGGCTTGTTGTCGATCCCGACCCGGGGCGGGGCGATCCAGCCGGCATACTTGCCGATCTCCCGCTCCGGTGTCTCAGCCATCAGGTGCTCGATGAAGGCCTGGTCGTCCCCGTTCGGGAGCATGGTGTCCTGGCGGCCGGCCCAGTCGCCGGCACTCAGCAGATTGCCGTTGATGTCGAGAGTCGAGTTCTTGAACTCACCGATCTTCCGGTGGAAGCCGACATGGGGGAGAGTGATCTGGAAATCGATGTCGTTGAGCGTCATGACCCGGTTCCAGCGGTCGATCCCCTTCTGACAGTCCCGGACGTAGTCGTCGCGAAGCCGCATGTTGAGGGCGGAGAGGGCCGAGACGTCCTGCGACACGATCTTGCCGTCCACTGGCCGGAGCACCGGGTAGAGAGCGCTTTCGAGCTGGTGGTCGTCCTCGATCCGGTCTTCGTGGTAGCGGCCCTTGAGACCGGCGTGGAAGGCGTTGGCCGCGTTGGTCGACAACTCGGAACCGAAGAGGTCGAGAGTGAGCGAGAAGTGGAGATTGGCCTTCTTCTGGAT
>JANXXJ010000140.1 GCA_025350665.1 Gemmatimonadota bacterium
GATGAACAGGGCCCCGGTGGTCCAGGACACCGGCCCCGCAAACTTGAACGTCGACACCGCGAGCGGCAGCACGAACCCGGCCACCCGCTCCGGCAGGCCTAACGCCGCGGCGCCTTCGACCAGCGCCGGGAGGGACGCCACCGAGGAACTCGAACTAAACGCGATCAACTGCGACGGCAGCGCCGCCTTCGCAAACCGCGCCACCGGAATCTTCCCCGCCAGCGCCACCGCGGGATAGACCAGCAACACCGCTACCAGCGACGCCACCGAATACATCGCCACATACACACCCACCGCGCCCGCCACTCCCGCCCCGCCATGGGCGGCGAGCGGCAGCATCAGGCCGAAGATCCCGATCGGCGCCAGCGCCACCACCCAGCGCACCATCACCAGCATCGCGTCCGCCAGCGCCCGGAAGAAACCGAGCAGGGTCTCGCGCGACCTGGCCGGGCTCTGCGCGATCGCCACCGCGAGGAATATCGCGAACAGGACCAGCGAGACCATGTTGCCGGTGGCGGCCGCCGCGACCGGATTGGTCGGGATGAGCGAGACAAGCCACGCCACGAATCCCACCGCCTGCCCGCTCGACGCCACCTGGGTCGCGGCCTCGGCGGCGCCGGCCGGGAGCGGCGGCCGGGCGGCAAGCGCCGGGACCAGTGAGTACGCAAAGGTGATGAGCGGCATCATGATCGCGGCCAGCACGGCGCTCATGACCACGAAGGTCACCAGGGTCCGGGTGCCGAGCCGCCCGATCGACTTGAGATCGCTGGCCCCGGCGACGCCCATGATCACCAGCGACACCACTAGCGGAATCACCGTCATCCGGACCGCGTTCACCCAGATCGTCCCCACCGGCACCAGCCAATCGGCGGCGGCGAGGAGGGCCGGATTGCCGCTCGCGGCCACGGCAATGCCGCCCGCGAGGCCCGCCAGCAATGCCACCAGAACCTTCGACGTATCGGTCATGAGTCTCACATCATCAGGTCGCCGCCGTTGATATCGAGCGACGCGCCGGTGATGTACCCGGCGGCCTCCGAGGCGGCAAAGCAGATCAGATCCGCGACTTCGCGGGCGGTGCCGAGCCGCGGAACGGGGTAGCCCCTGGCGTACTGTTCGAGCCGGTCGATGGTGGCGTTTTCCCGGGTCAGTTCGGTGTCGATCATCCCGGGGCAGACGGCGTTGACCGTGATGCCATGCTTGCCCAGCTCCTTGGCCGCGGCGCGGGTCAGGCCAAGGAGCCCGGTCTTGGACGCGGTGTAGTGGGAGCCGCCCAGCGTGCTCACCATCCGGCCCGCGGTGGACGAGATATTGATGATCCGGCCGTAACCCCGCGCCTTCATCCCCGGTACCGCCGCTTTCATCAGCAGGAACGGCGCGGTCATGTTGATCTCGAGCGCCCGGCGCCACTCCTCGGCGCTCAGGTCCAGGAACCGGGTGCCGTTGGCGAACGCGGCGTTGTTGACCAGGATGTCGAGCCGGCCGAACCGCTCGACGGTCGCCGCCACCAGGCGTTCGGGGATCCCCTCCGCCGCGACATCACCCGCCACCGGGAAGGCACCAATCTCGGCCGCGACGGCCGCCGCTCTCGCCTCATCCCGGACGTTGATGGCCACCTGCGCGCCGCGTTCAATCAGGCGGAGGGCCGCCGCCCGGCCCAGCCCGCGGGAGGCGCCGGTCACCAGCGCCACTCGACCGGCAAAATCCTGCGGGGATTCTTGAGACACAGCCGCTCCGATGGTGAGGCCGGGCGAATATACCCCCCAATGCCGGACCGCGTGAGTCGAGTTCCCGTGGCCGGAGACCGGTTGACACTCGGAGCGGGCCCCGGCCGTCGTGACTGCAATGTCCCGATACCCCAAGTGCCAGACCGCGGGGCCCGTTAGTTTGCAGACGCCACACCCGACCACGTACTGACCAGGACGATCTTGTGACCGAGCGCATCGCACGACTCGTTGGGATTCTCATGTTCTCCGGTGCCGTATTCAGCGGCTTCCCGAGTTCGCTCCCGGCCCAGAACGCACCCAAGACGGCCCGCGCTGTCCGGATCACCGGCCCCGCCCCGAAGGTTGATGGCCTGATGGATGAGGCGGCCTGGGCGAGCGCCCTGCCGATCGCCGACTTCGTGGAAAAGGTCCCGGTCGAAGGCGCTGTACCGGCGTTCCGGACCGAAGTCCGGATCCTGTTCGACAACGACGCTGTCTACGTCGGCGCCAGGCTGCTCCGCCCCGATCCGCAGAACATCCCGACCGCCATCACTCGGCGCGACGGCACCAGCAACGCCGAGGCGCTGGTGGTGTCGTTCGACACCTATCACGACCGGCGGACCGCCTACAGCTTCTCGATCTCCTCGGGCGGGGTCCGGAGCGACTACTACCACGGCCAGGATTCGCAGACCGACCGGCAGTTCGAGTACGACCCGATCTGGACCGCCAAGGCCCGGGTCGATACCGCGGGCTGGACGGCCGAGATGCGGATTCCGTTCTCGCAGCTCCGGTTCGGAGCCCGGAACCAGGCGTGGGGTTTCCAGATCGAGCGGTCGATCCCCGACAAGAACGCGGATCTCTACTGGGTCCTGATCCCGCGCTCCAGGGACCAGTCGGGCTGGTCGTCGTTCTTCGGCAACCTCGAGGGCATTGAACGGGTGAACACCGCCCGCGGCATCGAGGTCGTCCCCTACACCGCGGCCGACGTGACGGTGAGGGGGCACAAGGACCCGGCCAATCCGTTCGACCAGGGCTTCAAGGGCCGCGCCGGCGCCGACCTCAAGGTCGGACTCGGCGCCAACCTCACCCTCGACGCCACCGTGAACCCCGACTTCGGCCAGGTCGAGGCCGATCCAGCCGAGGTGAACCTCACCGCGTTCGAAACCGTGTTCGAGGAGAAGCGGCCGTTCTTCGTCGAAGGCAACGAGATCCTCACCGGCCGGGCCCAGAGCTTCCTGGGCCGCCCGACCTATTTCTATACCCGGCGGATTGGCGCCAGCCCGCACGGCGGGATCGACGGCGACTACGTCGACCAGCCCCGCAACACCACCATCCTCGGCGCCGCCAAGATCACCGGCCGGCTGCCGTCGCGGCTCTCGGTCGGCATTCTGGGCGCGGTGACCGGACGGGAATACGCCCGCGGCTTCGATCTGGCCGGCGGTGGTATCCGGCGGGCCGAGGTTGAACCGGGGGCGGAGTACGGGGTGATCCGGCTCCAGCAGGAAGTGGGGCACCAGCAGTCGACGTTAGGCATGGTCTTGACGGGCGTCCACCGGGGTCTGGGTGATGCCGGCGGCCTCGACCAGTTGCTGGCCCGGAACGCGGTCACCGGCGGGGTGGACTGGCGGCTCCGGTTCCAGCAGGGCAAGTATGAACTGACCGGCTGGGCCGGCTTGAGCCGAGTGTCGGGCGAGGCGGCGGGCATCGACCGGGTCCAGCGGTCGAGTGCCAGGTATCTCCAGCGCCCCGACCTCGACTATTTCCACTACGATCCGCTCCGCCGCTCGCTCTCGGGGTACACCGCCTCGGTCCGGGCCGACAAGAACGCCGGCAAGCTCACGCTCTGGGGAATGCAGATCGGGGTCAAGTCACCCGGGTTCGAGATCAACGACATCGGCCAGATGGGCCGGGCCGACGCGGTCGACTTCAACGCCGATCTCCAGCTCCGCGATGCGGTGCCCAACAAGGTCTTCCGATACGTCCAGGTGGGCCACTCGATCGTGGGTCAGTATGACTTCGGTGCCGAGCGTCAGTTCCTCCGGTTCGGCCAGAACTCGAACTTCACCTTTCGGAATTTCTACGTCGCGACGCTGGGGATCCAGTACACAACCCGGGCGATGAGCAACTCGTTGACCCGTGGCGGGCCGTACATGGAGACCCCGCGGGCCTGGGCGTTGCAGGCTCACGTGTCCAGCAACCAGCAAGCGCGGACCGTGTGGAACGCGCTCGTGAGCCGCCGGACCGACGAACTGAACGGATCGGCCACGACGGTCAGCGCCGGGATCACCACTCGGCCGTCGGCACAGTGGGAGG
>JANXXJ010000199.1 GCA_025350665.1 Gemmatimonadota bacterium
CGACGGCCGGCAGTTTCACCGATCTCGCCCGGCGGCCGGGCATCCATACCCAGTGGCTCTACTTCTTCGAGGTGCCGGATCTCGACATGGCCCTCGACGCCGCCCGGGTGGGCGGGGGCCTCACGCTCGAGCCGACCACCACGGCCACGGGCAGCCGGCTCTGCCCCTGCGACGACCCCCAGGGCGGGGCGTTCGGCTTGATCCAGCTCTGACGCCGGGCGCTCCGCGGTCGGTCTGAATTCACTATCTTTGGGCATGGCGACCATCCGACAAGACGACTTCATCCAGTCCATCGCTGACGCGCTCCAGCACATCTCCTACTATCACCCGCTGGACTACATCCACGCCCTGGCCGAGGCCTACGAACGCGAGCAGGGCCCGGCGGCCAAGGATGCCATCGCACAGATCCTCACCAATTCCAGAATGTGCGCCGAAGGTCACCGGCCGATCTGCCAGGACACCGGCATCGTGGTGGTGTTCCTCCAGGTCGGGATGCATGTCCGGTGGGACGCCACGCTCTCGGTGCAGGAGATGGTGGACGAGGGCGTCCGGCGGGCGTATCTGCTTCCGGAGAATGTCCTCCGCGCCTCGATTGTGGCCGATCCGGCGTTCAGCCGCAAGAACACCCGCGACAACACGCCGGCCGTGGTTCACACGGAAATCGTGCCGGGTGACACGGTCGACGTGAAGCTTGCAGCCAAAGGCGGCGGGTCGGAGAACAAGTCCAGATTCGCCATGCTCAATCCGAGCGACTCGATCGTGGAGTGGGTGCTCAAGACGGTTCCGCTCATGGGTGCCGGCTGGTGTCCGCCCGGGATGCTGGGCATCGGCATCGGGGGCACCGCGGAAAAAGCGATGCTGATGGCCAAGGCGTCGCTGATGGAACCGATCGACATGGCGCAGCTCAAGAAGCGAGGGCCGGCGGGCAAGCTCGAGGAACTTCGGATCGAACTTCATGACCAAGTGAACGCGTTAGGTATCGGCGCCCAGGGGCTCGGCGGCCTGGCCACGGTGCTCGACGTGAAGATCTTCGACTATCCGACCCACGCGGCGTCCAAGCCGATCGCGATGATTCCCAACTGCGCCGCCACCCGGCACGCGCACTTTACGCTCGACGGGTCCGGCGTGGCGGTGCTGCCGGTGCCGAAGCTGTCCGACTGGCCGGCCGTTACCTGGCGGCCCGACGCCAATGCCAAACGAGTAGACCTCGACACCCTCACCCCCGAGGTAGTCCGCACCTGGCAGGCCGGGGACCGTCTGCTCCTGAGCGGCAAGCTCCTCACCGGTCGCGACGCCGCGCATAAACGCATCGCCGACCTCTTCGCGAGCGGCCAGGGACTTCCGGCCGGTGTCGATTTCACCAACCGGGTGATCTACTACGTCGGCCCGGTCGATCCCGTGCGCGACGAGGCCGTCGGACCGGCCGGCCCGACGACCGCAACCCGGATGGACAAGTTCACCGGGATGATGCTGGAGAAGACCGGCCTGCTCGCGATGATCGGCAAGGCCGAGCGCGGGCCCGTCGGGCTCGAGGCCATCCGCAAGCACCGGGCGGCGTATCTCATGGCCGTCGGTGGTGCCGCATACCTCGTCTCGAAGGCCATCCGCTCCTCACGGGTGGTCGCCTTCGAAGACCTCGGCATGGAGGCGATCTACGAATTTACGGTGGACGAGATGCCGGTGACGGTCGCCGTGGATTCGGCGGGGAACAACGTCCACGAGACCGGACCGCGGGAGTGGCAGGAGAACATCAGGCGGCTACCGGTCCTGGCCTGACGGCGTGACCGCCATGGTGCGGATCGACCGCGCCTTCGTGCTCGGTGGAACCGCGTGGAGCCGATCGTAGGCTCGATCTTCCGGGTCCTCTCGGTCGCGCAGTTCGCCCTGGGGGCGATGTATGCACCGAAGCAGGATTCCAAGGTCTTCACCTATCTGTTCGCCTGGCCGATCGTGATCGCGGGGGTGGTGATCTTCGCTGATCGCGTTGTCGACGCTCTGGCATCTCGCCAGCCATTGATCGCGGAGCCGGAGAGGCGATGTCCCGTCCGGGAAGTTCCGGGCGGGACGTTCGTGTCTCGGGGAGCCGGTTCAGCGTTGGGTCTCGCGCAGCCTCATCACCTCTCGGGCGACCTTGCTTCGTTCCGGAGGTGCGGCTCGGAATACGGAAGCCCAATCGGCGATCAGGGCATTGGGAGCGGCGTTGGTCACCCCAGGTACGCAGTCGAAATTCTCCGTCACGCCGTCGCTCGTCTCCCACACGACGGCGAACGGCGCGAACGCCGACCGGGTGACGACGCGGCAGGTCGCGGAGCCGCCCAGCAGATAGGGCGGCACCCCCTCAAACCACCGCATCGTGACGCCGTCCGGTCGCATGCTCGGCGGGCCCGTGGACGGCCCGTCGTTCTCAGCTCGGCGGTCGGCGATGGTGGTGGCGGCGCCGGCCGCCTGCGCAGCGTTGCTGACGATCTTGAATCGATGGTAAATGATATTGAAGGGCGGGTTCGGTCCCGGGAATTGCTGGTCGGCCGTGACGAAGCCGTCGGAGGTTTGGTTCCAAACCGCAGCCACGGGTTTGGTCGGCGCCGCGCCGCCACACGGCGCCGAATAGACGGTGGATTGCGTTCCGGCCGTCAAATTATACAACATTGTCTTGTACTGCTGAGCGCCGCTACAGGTTGGGGTGGTGCCGAGGAACACTGCGAACTTGGCATCGAACGAAAACGCGGCCCAGTCCGTCACGACCGTTCTCGTTCTGGGGCCGCTCGGGCCGGTCACGCTGATGCTGCTGCCCGCCATGGAGAAGTCGACGGTGTCCCGTTCGACGAACGTCCGCGACCAAACCCCTGCGATCGCTTGGACCTCGCTCCAGCCGGTGGCGCCGAGCGTCCAGACATGGGTTTGATCGCCTTCCGTGCCGTAGGAGCCGATGGCCAGCCGCCGACCCCCCTGCGCGGTCGACAGATCGTGATAGACGCGAATGCCTGGTGAAGGCGCGGGCGGCAGGGCGATCGAGTCGCCGCGGGCGGTCCCGAGCGAATCCCTGGTGAACACGATTCGTTGGGCACCCATTGCCCCTCGCAGAATCGCCGGATGGCCACAAACGGGTGTCCCGGGTCGCTGAGCGGCCAGCTTGAGCGACTCATAGGCGTTGGCGAGATACTGCCCGGCATCGCCGACGATTTGCCGCCCGCCGCGCTGGGCTCCTTGGAGGATCAGTGTCTTGAGCTCGGCTGCGGTTAGAGTCGAGTCGAAGGACTTGAGTAGGCCGGCAATACCGGCAATCATCGGAGCCGAGAACGATGTCCCGGTACGGGGGCGGAACGCCGAGGTATCGTTCCACACCTGGACGTTTTGTCCTGGGGCGTAGATGTCTATGGCCGAGCCCGGATTGCTCCCGTGGGTTGCGTCAACGGTCCAGCGGTTGCGAACAGTGCCGCTCCGGGCAGTCGATGCTCCCACCACTACCACCTGATTCGGAATCGAATCCTTCAGCGCAGGCAATCCGTTGCGATACGCCTCGCGGTTCTCGTTGCCTGCCGACACCACGAGTAACGGCGCGGCCCCCGGCACCGATCGAAGCATCTTCATCATGTGGATTGCCAGCTCCCGAGCGGCGGCGCTGTCGTCACTGGCCGTCTGCTGTGCCGGGTTCCCGATGCTGAGATTGATAACCGATGCGCCGGCCTGAACCACCGATGTCAACGAATCAACCAGCTCCCTGATGGTAACGGCTCCAGCTGGCTTCAGCAGTAGGCTTGCTCGCCACATTGCCCCGGCCATCCCTGAATTGTTGTCGCCGACTGCGGCAAGGATGCTCGCAACCGCGCGGCCGTGTGACTTGGCGGTGTCGGTCGTGGTCAAAACGGTGGGAACACCTCCGATAACGTTCGTGGCAAATCCCCACTGGCGAAGTCCTGCTCGACCACCCCGATCCTTGTTGCAGCCGAGCCAGTTTCACACCCCCAAGCGAGTGGCAGCGCGACCTCTTCGGGTGCAAAGTTCCCCCCGCCGGACGAATCTGGATTGAAGGTCCAATCGATCGGTTTCCAGGTTGGAGTGCCTGTTCCCTGGTCACTCGGGCGGCGCCCATCGAGCACAAAGAATCCAAAGGTTGTGGCGGCGTCGACCACGCCCTTAGTCATCAACACTTTCTTAGCCGAGTCCAACAAATGAAACGTGGTGGCCCACGGCACGCGTATGTAAAAGCGACCCACGTCTGCAGGGCCGGCACCTAGCATTGGAGCACCGCCGACGACGGTGCCCTGGACGGTGTCAATCGCCCCCTGACGTTCGACAACTGAGGTGCCCGTCCTGAACCAAACTACGAGTACCCGCTTTACATTGGCCCGATTGAACGTCAAGCTTGTATCGCGGAAGAACCAGTTCGGAGTGACATTGGGCACGGTGGCCGGAAAGCCCACGATGATCTCGTTGGTCCGGAGCTTGACGTGGAGCTCGCCAGCGCTTACCGGACTCACCACCTTGATAGTGAAATTACGGGCCGTTGTGGAGTCGCCGGCAGCAAGGTTGGTCGACCCGCCCATCAGCCAAACAGTGCTCCCGTCAGAAAAGAGCGTATCTGCAGGCGCCTGCGGCACGATTGCCGTCCGAGGCTGGCCCGCCGGTGCCGTCGCGGCCCGCCCCGTATCTGGGAGCTGGGCCCAAATCGGCTGCTCGACAGCCTGCCCGCTCGTGTTCTTCACTCGAACAGGAATCGTCAGGATGCGAGTGGTGCTGTTCCAGGTCGGCGTTCCGCCAGCCACAAGGATCAAGCCGGCCCCACATCCCGCGGAGGGGAAGGTGACCGCGGCAGTACTGGTCCCCGACACCGCGAACTGCACCTGCCCGCAGGCGGCGGGAGCCGACACGACCAAGGCCGGCGGCGGGAACGAAGGTCGCGCGGTCACGGGTTCGGTGGGGGGAGAACAGGCGATCAAGAATCCGCAGAGGAGCAACATCGTAGTCCCGCCTTTCGTCCGAACGATGGATGTCATTGCAAGACTCATTCCGGCATTCCTCCTCAGTCCTCGGGGCGGCTGCGTCCGCGGGCCCAACCCGCGACTCGCCTGCAATATGCCCCCCCCCCCTCGGGGCTCGTCAATGGGCGGG
>JANXXJ010000245.1 GCA_025350665.1 Gemmatimonadota bacterium
CCTCCATCTCGAACGGATGGTTGCCCTCAAGGTCCTCCACCCCAGCCTGATCGAAGATCCGATCGTGATCGAGCGGTTCCGGCGGGAGGCCCAGCTCGCCGCGCGGGTGACCCATCCGAACATCGTCAGCATCTACGAAATCGCCGGCCGTTCAGGCATGCTCTGGTACACCATGGAGCTGATCGAAGGCCCCAACCTCGCTCAATTGGTGGAGAACGAAGGACCGCTCCCGGTTGAGCGGGTGATCTGGCTCATGCGCGAAGCCCTCGGTGCCCTGGCGCACGCCCATCAGGCCGGACTGGTCCATCGCGACATCAAGCCGGAGAACCTTCTGATCGCCCGCAGCGGCGGCCTCCGGATTACCGATTTCGGGCTCGCGGTGGCGCTTCGCGGTCACGGGAAGTTCGGCGGCGCATCGAGCCGCTCGGGAACCCCGCAGTTCGCCAGCCCGGAACAACTGCTCGGCGACAAGATCGACATCCGAACCGACCTCTACAGCATCGCCGCAGTGGCCTACTTCGCCCTCCTCGGCTACCCGCCATTCACCGGCAATCGTCCCGAGGTCGTGCTGGCCAAACAAACGACCAATCAACTGCCTGACCTCGAGAAGGAACGGCCCGATGTGGGGCCGGAACTCGCCAAGGTCCTGCGGCTGGCGATCCAGGCCGACAAGAACGCTCGCTACCCGACTGCCTCGGAGTTTCTGCAGGCGCTCAACCGGGCCGTTCGTCGGGATCTGAGAACCCGGTCCGGGCCGGCCTGGCTGGCTCCAATCCGCCGACTCCTGCGGGGAGCCCCCAAACGGCCGGTATCTTGACACCCGGACGACCGGAAACGATACTTGTCGAGGCGTTGTCGCGGGGCCGTAGTTGCTTCCTACCCATATCTATCGAGAGAATGCTGCACAAGCCGACCCACGAGGGGTCTCTCAGGGTCGTTTTACTTTCCAGGCACGGGATGGGCTCGTGTCCTCGGGGAAGGTCGGAACACCACCTGGTGCTCGACCGAGTTTTCACCAAATGAGGGAGTTGGCGTAATGGCTCGCATGACTGGTACCGTGAAGTGGTTCAACGACGCGAAGGGGTTCGGCTTCATCACCCCGGAAAACGGCGAGAAGGACTGCTTCGTCCACCACTCGGCCATCAAGGCGGACGGTTTCCGCAGCCTTGCTGAAGGCGAGAGGGTCGAGTTTGACATGGTCCAGGGTGCCAAGGGCCCCGCGGCCGAAAACGTCACCAAGGCCAAGTAAGAGCACCAGGTCTCGTGAACGGAAACGGGCCGCCCGATGCTGGGCGGCCCGTTGACGTTTCAGAAACCAGGCAGTCGGCTACTTGTGGCGGTAGATGACGCGGCCACGGGTGAGATCGTACGGAGACAGTACCACACTGACCCGGTCGCCCTCGAGGACGCGGATCTTGAACTTGCTCATCTTCCCGGCGGCGTAGGCCAGAATGGTATGCTTGTTGTCGAGCAGCACACGGTAGTTGCGGTCGGGCAGAACCTCCTGCACGACGCCCTCCATTTCAATGCCTTCTTCCTTCGCCATCCGGAAAGCCTTGTCCTTTCACGAGCGGGAAACAGCCGTTCCTAGCGCCCCTAATCTGCCCCCGCAACGGGTTTCCGGCAACCGGCGCTAGAGCAGTCCCCTGAGACGGCTGATTTCCTCCTCCACGGCGACCACCAGCGGAACCATCCGGTCCTGGTCGAAGACGAGAACCGCACCGGCCTCGCGGTAGAGGTCGGGCAGGCTCGCCGTGGCACCCCGCGCCAGGAATCGCCGGTAGGCCTCGAGTGCCCCGGCCGGGTCACGCCGGTAGTTGAGCCAGACCTGAAGGGCACCCAATTGAGCGATGCCGTACTCGATGTAATAGAACGGGTAGAGGAAGATGTGGAGCTGGCGGTACCAGCGGGCGACCCGCTCGCGATCCAGTCCCTCCCAGTCGACCACCCGCTCGAACCGGGCCCGGATGTCGAGCCAGCCGCGATCCCGGGCCACCGCATCATGGCCCTTCCCGCTGGTATAGATCCAGCTCTGCAAGGCGTCGATCGACGCCACATGACAGAGGGTGAGCAGCACGTCTTCGAGATGCTCGAGCCGGGCGATGGCGGCGTCGCGGCGGGACAGGAACGCGCCTGGAAGGTCCAGCAGCGGCGCCGCAAGCAATTCCATCGACATCGACGCCAATTCGGCCGATTCGGCCGTGGGATGGCGCTGCCAGATCAGCGCCTGCCGATCGGACGAGAAGGCGTGGAACGCATGACCCGCCTCATGGAGCAGGGTCTGCACGTCATCCATCACGCCCGCCGCGTTCATGAAGATGAACGGCCGGCCGCGGTAATGAAGCGTGTCGCAGTAGCCGCCGGGCGCCTTGTTCTTGCGGCTCTCGAGGTCGAGCAGCCCCTCGTCCATCATCACCTGGAATTGGCCGGCGAGGACGGGGTCGAGGTGCTCGAACATGGCATGGACCTTCCGGGTCAGTTCCTCCGCGGTCCGGAACGGCCGAATCGGCTGGTCTCGGTACAGGGTGACGCCAAGGTCCCAGGGCCGGAGCCGGTCCACCCCAAGCCGCTCGGCCCGGTAGCGGTGCATCCGCTCGACGACCGGGACCACCGCCGACTCGACCGCCTGATGGAAGCGGGCGCAGTCGGCCGGCGTATAGTCGAACCGGCACTTCGAGGCGAACGCATAGGCCTGGTAGTCGGCAAACCCCGCGTTAGCGGCCACCTGCTGACGCAACCGGTATTGCCGGTCGAAAATCCCGGCGAGGGCGTCCCTCGCGTCCACGTAAGGCGCGATGGTCGCCCGGAATGCCCGCTCGCGGATCGACCGGTCGGGGCTCTGGAGAAACGGCCCCAACTGCGGCAGCGGCTTCTTTTCGCCCTCCCATTCCGCCATGAAGCTCCCGGTGACTCGCTGATACTCGGTCCCGGCCTCCTCGAGTTCCGCCGTCAGGGCAACGCTGGCTTCCCGAAATATTTCGATCGCCCGGCGGAATCGGGCCGTCACTTGTTCGAGCCCGGGTCGGGTCCAGCCGAGCCGGGCGAACTTCTCCGCGAGCTTGACGCTCTTTTCCTCGGCTTTCGGGGCAATCTCGATCGAGAATCGACGATGGGCCGCCTCGCGCTCCGGATCCCCCGTATTGCAGGTGTAGGCGATCATGGCCGAGGAAATGGCTTCGGTCACGACCTCTTCGAGACGGGACCAGTCGGCCAGCCACGTTTCCACCGAGGCCGGGTCGATCGGACGGGACAGCAGCTCGTCAAAGGCCGGCTCGAGATCGGCCCAGGTCGCCCCGGCGATGGAGGCGGGCGAAGTGACCTGCATCACGGACTCCCTTCCGCCGGCCTCGCGACGGCCGCGGGCAACTTGAATGCGGCCACGCCGACGACCGCGACGATCGTGGCGGCCACGTAGAACGGCGCGCCCGGCCCAAACCGCTGGAAGGCCGAGGTCGAAATCAGCGGCGCGGCGACCCGCGCGAGCCCCGCGAACGTCTGAGCCACTCCCATCGTGGTCCCCAGCACTGCCTGGTCCGCGGCCCGCGACATGAGCGCTGTGGTCGACGGGAACAGCAACGCGGTCCCGATTGGAATCAACGGCATCACGAGCGGCATCATCCAGATCGTCGGGACCCAGGGGTAGATCGCGAGACCCACCACCAGGGCGATCGTACCGAGCCGCATGGCGCCGACCTCACCCAGACGGCGGACCGCGGGACCGAGCACGATGGCCCGCATCAGGAACGACAAGGCGCCGGTGTAGACGAAGAAGTAGCCGATGTTTTTTTCGGTCACCCCGAAGCGGGCCGAGAGGAAGAGCGCAAACACGGAGGTCATCGCGCTGAAGCCCAGCATCCCCGCCCCGTAGATCCACACCAGCCGCGAGACCGGTCGGAACGGATGCGCCACCACATCCGACAGCGACCGCCAGACCTCGGGCTTCTTCCGGACCCCGCCCGGAGGGGTGGCCGATGGCACCCGCGATTCCGGGAGCCAACGCCACGTGAAGTAGACGTTGACCAGACACAAGACGGCGGCGACCAGCCCGGGGGCGGCCGGACCGATATGAAAACTCCAGGACCCGATCGCCGGACCGATCGCCACCCCGAGCGAGGTGGCCGCAGACAGCCATCCCAATGCCTGCGCCCGGCGAGAGGGCGTGATCGAGTCGCCGACATAGGCCTGCGCCACCCCGGTCGTCCCCCCGCCGGCACCCTGGATCAGTCGGGAGGCGAACAGCAACCAGATGGAGGTCGCGAGACCGAACACCAGGTAGGCAGCGGCCGAACTCAGCAATCCCACCAGCAAGGCAGGGCGACGCCCATAGCGGTCAGACACCCACCCCCAGAGCGGCGCGGAGGCGAGCTGCGCCACCGAGAACGAGGCCGTGATGACCCCGATCATCTCCGGCGTGGCGTGGAAGCGAAGAGCGTAGAACGGCAGCAGCGGGAACAGCATCGCGAACCCGAGCATGTCGATGAACGCGGTGGTGATCAGCACGGTGAGTTTTCGAAACTCGGGATCCTGCAACGCACGGGACCGTCCGGCGGGCGCCGCCGTGCCGGCGGCGTGATCAGGGCTGGGCGGCACGCGACTCCACGGCGAGGAGGTTCATGAACAGCCGGAAGGCGCCGGGCACTCCGGCGGTCAGTTGTCGAAAGAAGGCGATCCCGGTGTAGACATAGGTCCCCTTGCCGTAACCGGCCACCAGAAGTCCACCCTCGAGCGGCGGCCCACCCTGGTCATGCATTTCAAGCAGCGGCGAATACCGCTTGTCCCAATCGTGCGCGAAGTACAGTCCGCGCTCCTGCACCCAGCCGCTCCAGTCCTCCGCCCCGATCCGGTTCGGCCCGCGCAGCATCGGATCATCGGGACGGAGGAGCCGGACCGCGGCGCCCTCGTCCGTCACCCGGTCGTGCAGCGGCGCCACGCTCATCGGATACGGCGCATAGTTGCCGTTGAAGTACCCATGCTGCTGGTACTGGACCAAGACGTGCCCGCCCTGGCGGACATAGTCGAGCAACCGGCCGTTGTTCTCGATCAGCGCCGGGTCCGTCTCGTAGGCGCGGCTCCCGATCACGATCACGTCGAACCGGGCCAGGTCGCCCCGTTCCAGCGCGGCCTGATCGAGCAATTCGACCGCCAGCCCAACGCCCGCCAGGGCCTCGGGCACCTTGTCGGCGGCGCCGCGCACGTACCCGATTTTTCGCGCTTTGGGGAAGGCCACCGGCGCGGCCCGCACCGACATGGTCGCCGGCACCCCGAAGGTCCGCTCCCGGATGTGGGGGTAAGACACGACCACCACCCCCGCCTCGTACCGGCGGCCGGCCTGGTCCCGGGCGTTCGCCCGGATCACGAAATCGCCGGCGGTCAGTCCTGCCGGAGCTGTGACCGCAAAGAAAAAACTCCGATGCTCGTCAGCCCTGGTCAGCCGGAACGGCTGGGGCGGGACCGCCGGCCAGCCGGGCGGAAGATCGAGCGACACCGTGCCCGACGTCGAGTCCGCGCCGGCGTGCCGAAGCGCCACGGTGACGATCTGAGGCCGGCGGTCTCCGAGCGGCCAGACCTTGGCGGTCGGCGCGATCTGTACATCCACGCGGGGTACCACCGCCAGCGCGCGGCGAACCTCGCCAAGCGCCTGATCACGAAGCCGCTGGAAGACCTCCCGTTCGAGAGTGACCGGCGCGCCACCGTCCACCGCGAGATCGAACCGGGCCGAGAGAACCGGCGGCTCGAACGGGTCGCCCCAGAACCGCGAATCGCCGGTCCATTGGTACCAGGCCCCGGTGCGGGACCGACGCAGGAAGTACGGCGCGGTCGGCTCGGCGTCAGCGGCAAGGGTCATGGTCACGGTACAGTGGACCACCGCCCCGGGGGCCACCGCCGCCGGCCGGTCAAGGCAGTCCGATTGGTGGCTCCAGCGTGGGGGATCGTCGAGCTGCGGCCTTACGGTCACGGGCCGAATACCGCTGTTCCAGGTCGAGAGCCGAAGCCGGACGGTCCCAGCAGGCACCAGACGCGACTCGTCGGCGAACGCGTCGACAACCACCCCGGCCCGGATCGCGGTGGCCATGGCGGCATACCGAGCCAGCTCGGCTGCCTCCGGGGTGCCGGCCCGCGGGGCTGTGGTATCGATGCCCGCGAAGATCCCTGGACCAGCGCCGGTCCGGTCGGCCTGGAGCGCCATCCGGATCTGGCTCGGCCCGATATCCTGGAGCATCCCCATGTCCTGGGACCGATGAAGACTCCGACCTCGCATCGCGATCTGGCGATAGGACTGGCCGATCTCGGGATCAAGACTCCCGCCCTCGAGAACGACCGCAGTCCCCGTCGTGTCGAACCGGGTGGATCGATAGAGTTTCAAGGGCTGCCAGGGAGCCAGGCCTTCGTCGCGGGCAAGTTCCGGGAACCGGCCGGGATCGCCGGCGGCCTGAAAGGCCTCCTGAGCCGCCCAGCCGGCCACCTGGTGCTGGCCGTGGCCATCGCGGGGTGTCCCGGAGAAGATCGCCACCAGAATCTGGGGCCGGAACCGCCGCACCACCCGAACCACGTCCTTGAGCACCGAGTCCCGGGGCCAGAACGTGAAGGCCTCGGCCTGGGTCTTGGAATATCCAAAATCGAAGGCGCGGGTGAAGAACTGCCTGGCGCCGTCAAGACCGCGGGCGGCCAGCAACTCCTCCGAGCGGATCAGCCCCAGCGCCTCCCCCAGTTCAGGACCGATCAGGTTCTGGCCCCCTTCCCCGCGGGTCAGCGAGAGGTAGGCCGCCACTG
Organism: Gemmatimonadota bacterium; assembly: GCA_025350665.1. Classification (GTDB taxonomy): domain Bacteria; phylum Gemmatimonadota; class Gemmatimonadetes; order Gemmatimonadales; family GWC2-71-9; genus SHZU01. The sequence continues at coordinate 6,772 of JANXXJ010000245.1, forward strand.
CGCCCTCTCTCCGGACCAGATAGGTCAGAAGTTCGGTGTCCTCATCGTCGGGATGGGCCGCAATCATCAAGACCCGCTTGGTATGACCCGTCATCCGCTCCGCCTGCGCCAAGGCGGCCGCACCCCCTGTGGAGGGCCCGACGACCTGCGCAGCGAGCGGATGGACTACGGCGACCAACAGGGCGGTGGCGACCAGTCGCCTCACGGAGTCTTGTCCTCGTCTTCGGCGGGCGGGGGGGGCTCGTCGGGGTCTTCGTCATCCTCGGTCGGATCGCGGTGGATGGTCAGCGCGTCCGGGCGGCGGCCGAGAACGAAGGCCAGGACAAAGCAAAGCAGGGCCACCAGCAGCAGCACCTGGGCCGCCGCATCACCGACATGGTAGAGGACGAGCAGCATGCCGGAAGACACGAACGCGGTCCCCGCCGCCCTGAGCATCTCGTCCAGGTTCCGCCCGTGGGTCCGCCGGGCCCAATACAGGGCGCTGAAGAACCCGGTAACACCGAGGACCAGAATCCCGTACCAGATCAGGATCCAGTACTTCCTGCCGATGATCCAGACGTCGAGGCCGGTCATTCAATCCCGCTGGCGAAGCCAGGCAAAGGTGTAGATACCGGTGGCATGTCCATCGCTCCAATGAACCCGGAGCCCATAGGTCCCGACAAGGGCAAGATGCACTGGACGGACGTCGAGCGGCACCTGTCCCGGGTCGAGCACCGGCCGGCCGGACATTTCATCCACGCACTGGGCGCACGGACAGGCGAGGCGGAGCGGCCGCGCCGCCAGCAGCCGCTCGGCCCCGTTCCGATCCCATTGAAACAGGATGCCGTCGTCGCGCCGGGTGATTGCCACCGGCACCGCTGCCGTCATGACCAGAACCGCCTCTCCCACTATCTTTCGGCCCGATTTCACCCCACCAAACGGGTTTCCACGATGACCAACGCCGCCCCGAATCCCTTTGGTTCCCGAAGCAGCATCGATCTGGGAGCCTCCAAGGCCGTAATCTTCCGTCTTCCCGAGCTTGCCCGCCAGGGGTTGATCGACCTGGACCGGATCCCCTTCTCCATACGAATCCTGGTCGAAAACGCTTTGCGCCATGCCGGCCGGGGAGTCGTAACCGAGGACCACGTCCTCCAGATCGGCCGTTGGACGGGACACCCGGCCCCAGGCGAGATTCCGTTCATGCCGGCCCGGGTCGTCCTCCAGGACTTCACCGGGGTGCCCTGCGTGGTCGATCTGGCCGCCATGCGGGACGCGATGGCCTCGATGGGCGGCGACCCCCAGATGATCAATCCCGTGGTCCCCTGCGACCTGGTGATCGACCACTCGGTCCAGGTCGACCACTACGGGACGGCGGACGCCTTCCGGCAGAACGTCGCACTGGAATTTGCCCGCAACAAAGAGCGCTATCAACTCCTCAAGTTTGCCCAGCGGGCCTTTCAAAACTTCCGGGTGGTTCCGCCCGGGATGGGTATCGTCCATCAGGTGAACCTCGAGTACCTGGCGCCGCTGGTCCAGCTCCGGGACCAGTACGGCGAGCTCACGGCCTACCCGGACAGCCTGGTCGGGACCGACTCCCACACCACGATGATCAACGGCCTCGGTGTCATGGGCTGGGGCGTCGGCGGGATCGAGGCCGAGGCCGTAATGCTGGGCCAGCCGTATTTCATGCTGATTCCCGAGGTCATCGGCATGAAACTGGTGGGCCAGCTCCCGGTCGGTACCACGGCGACCGATCTGGTCCTGCAGGCGACCCAGATGCTTCGGAAACACGGCGTCGTTGACAAGTTCGTCGAGTTCTACGGTCCCGGCCTGTCCAGCCTGGGGCTCGCCGATCGAGCGACCATCGCCAACATGGCTCCCGAATACGGGGCGACGATGGGATTCTTCCCGGTCGACACCGAAACGATCGAGTACCTGCGGCGCACCGGCCGTCCCGCGGACGTGGTGAGCCGGGCGGAGCGTTACTGCAAGGAGAACGGGCTGTTCCGCACCGACACGACACCCGACCCGGTCTTCACGACCAATCTGACGTTCGATCTGTCGACCGTCGCGCCGAGCCTCGCCGGCCCGAAGCGGCCTCAGGACCTGGTGCGTCTCGCCGACGCGCCGAAGAGCTTCGCGGCCAGCCTCCCGAGCCTCAAGCCCACCAACGCCGGGGTGGCCGGGACGGTGGAAGGGGAAGTGAAAGACGGGTCCGTGGTCATCGCCGCGATTACGAGCTGCACCAACACCTCAAACCCGTCAGTGATGGTCGGGGCCGGCCTCCTCGCCAAGAAAGCGATCGAGCGGGGCCTCTGCAGCAAGCCGTGGGTCAAGACCAGCCTGGCCCCCGGATCCCGGGTCGTCACCGACTACCTGAACGCGGCCGGCCTGAGTTCGTACCTCGATCAGATGGGCTTCCAGACCGTGGGCTATGGCTGCACGACGTGCATCGGGAACAGCGGCCCGCTCTCGGCCAGCATCGAAGAGACCATCCAGAAGAACCAACTGGTCACCGCGGCAGTCCTGTCGGGCAACCGGAACTTCGAGGCCCGGGTCCATCCGCTGGTCCGCGCCAATTACCTCGCGTCCCCGGTGCTGGTCGTAGCCTTCGCAATTGCCGGCCGGATGGACCTCGACCTTGCCGCCGAGCCCCTGGGCACCGGACGGGACGGCAAGCCAGTATTCCTCAAGGACATCTGGCCCAGCGCGGAGGAAGTCCGGTCGGTGATGGCCTCCTGCCTGACGCCGGCCATGTTCCGCACCAGCTACGGTCGGGTGTTCGAGGGCGACGCCGAATGGCAGGAGTTGGCCGTCCCTGGCGGCAGCCGGTTTGCCTGGGACCGGGACTCCACCTACGTGCAGGAGCCGCCATTCTTCCAGCAGCTCCCGACGACGCCCGGGGACTATTCCGACATCACGGGCGCCCGGGTCCTGGTCGTCCTGGGGGACAGCGTCACCACCGACCACATTTCCCCGGCGGGAGCGATCCCCAAGAACGGGCCGGCTGCCAAGTTTCTGCTGGAACGCCACGTGGCGCAGGTTGATTGGAACACCTTTGGGGCTCGGCGCGGGAACCACGAGGTGATGATGCGGGGTACCTTCGGCAATGTCCGGATCAAGAACGCTCTGGTACCCGAAAAGGAGGGCAACTGGACCCTCGACTTCGGGACGGGAGACGTGGTCTCGATCTACGACGCCGCCATGGGCTACATCGCACGGGGCACGCCACTCGTCATCTTCGCGGGCAAGGAATACGGCACCGGATCGAGCCGCGACTGGGCCGCCAAGGGCACCAACCTCCTTGGCGTGCGCGCAGTCATCGCAGAGAGCTACGAGCGGATTCATCGCAGCAACCTGGTCGGCATGGGAGTGCTGCCGCTGGCCTACGAAGCCGGCCAGAACCGGGGGACCCTCGGGCTGACCGGCCGGGAGGTCATCACCATCACCGGCGTGGCCAAGGGCCCGGTCCCCGGCGGCACGGTCGATGTCAGTGCTACGGCCGAGGACGGCTCGGTCAAGCGGTTCAAGGCGGTCGTCCGGCTCAACTCGAAAATCGAACTCGACTATTACCGGCACGGCGGCATTCTCCCCCGCGTGCTGCGGAAATTCCTGGGGCACTGACCCCGCCAAAGCCTGCAGAACGACGAAGGGGAGGCCGGAATCGGCCTCCCCTTCGCGTAGTGCCCATCGAATCGATCAGGCGACCAGATCCTTCAGGCGGTCGCCGGTATCCCCTTCTCGCAGGCGCTGGAGCGCCCGATCCCGAAGCTGTCGAATCCGCTCACGGGTTACCCCCATCATCCGGCCGATTTCCTCCAACGTGCGGCTGTTGCCGTCCTCAAGGCCGAAATACAGGCGAAGCACCTTGGCATCCCGCGGCGGCAAGGTCGCCAGTGCGGCTTCGATGTCATTGGTCTGGCTGTTGGCCAGAGTCGAGCTGTCGGTGCCTTCCTGATCAGTGGCCGCGAACCGTTCCATCCGTTCGTTGCCGTCGCCGTCCCGAGTGGGATGGTCGAGCCGGACCGCCTCGGAGTTCAAGGCGCTCAAGCTTCGCACGGCCTCGGGGGTGAGCCCGGTGGCGCGCGCGAGTTCCTCCGTCGTCGGCATCCGGCCGAGACGTTCCTTCAACAGGGTCGTCGTCCGACCGAGCCGCGACAGATCCGCAGTCCGATTGAGCGGCACCCGAACCGGGCGGCCGTGGCGTGCAATTGCCGCCTGGACCGCCTGCCGAATCCACCACACTGCATACGAGATGAATTTGACCCCGCGATCGGGATCAAACTTCCTGGCAGCGGTCATCAGACCAAGATTGCCTTCGCCGATCAGATCGACGAGCGGCACACCCCGGTTCTGAAATTTCTTCGCGACCGATACCACGAACCGCACGTTGTGTCGAGCCAATTTTTCCTGGGCGATGATGTTTCCGCGGAACGCTTTGCGAGCGAGTTCCATTTCCTCGTCTCGACTCAAGAGCGGTACCCGGGAAATCTCGTCCAAGTAGAGGTCGAGGCTCTCGCGGCCCTCGTCCACCGCACGGGCGATCTGGGCTGGCCGTGCCGCCCGGCGCTTCGCACGAGGAAGAGTCACTTAGGTCCTCCCAACAGTTAAGGGATACTGCCCGTCAGGGTTCCGAAACAACCCCGAAACAATCGAACCCCCTCGGGGCGCTAATATACTATCTAAGACGAGAAAAATCAATCACTTAAGTAAGACCGCCCAGGACATGGGCTTGCAGGGCATACGTCAAATCAGATTCCATACGTCGCGTATCCCGGGCCCCCATCGATCCGCATTCCAACGCCAACTTACCTCTTCCCTACGTCGGTGCCAGTTCACAAGTTGACGGTTCACGATGAAACGTTACAAGCGCTGTGCCTTTGGTTCTGCTGCCCGGGAGACGTCGGCGCCGGCTCGCACAAACACGGGGTAGGAAGTAGGAAGTGGGAAGTAGGAAGTAGGGAGTAGGAAGTAGGGAGTAGGGAGTAGGGAGTAGAGGGTAGGGAGTAGGGAGTAGAGAGTAGGGAGTGGGGAGTGGGGAGTGGGAACTGAAGGGACGGTGGTAGGAAGCAGGCAGGGGCTTGTGGGAGGGGGGAGCCGGGCGCGCCGCCCGCCTGCTCCCTACCTTCCCACCCCCTACCCCCCTACCGCACCACGCCCGCATGGGTCACCGTGATCGGCCCCACGATCGCATCGGCGGGATCGACCTGGAATTGGCCGTCTTTGACGGCATGATCGAACAGCGATTGGATATTGCGGCTGAACATGAAGCTGGCGTGGTTCGGCAGGGTACTGGCCAGATTGAGAGGACCCATGATCGTGACGCCATGGTGAACGACGTCCTCGCCACCGACTGTCAGCTCGCAATTGCCGCCCGTCTCCGCGGCGACGTCCAGGATCGTTGAGCCGGGGCGCATCGATTCAACCATGGAACGAGTCACGAGGCGCGGGGCGGGCTTGCCCGGAATCGCCGCGGTGGCAATGACCAGGTCCACGCCCTTGATGTGCTTCGCGATCGCCTCGAGCACCCGGGCCTGCTCGTCCTCGGACAGTTCCTTGGCGTACCCGCCGGCGCCCTCGGCCCGGGCCTCGGCCTCGACGAAGGTCGCGCCGAGGCTCATCACTTGTTCCTTCACGGCCGGCCGGACGTCGAACGCGGACACAACGGCGCCTAACCGTTTGGCGGTGGCGATGGCCTGGAGGCCGGCGACGCCGGCGCCGAGCACGAACACTTTGCCTGGTGTGATGGTACCGGCGGCGGTCGTCAGCATCGGGAGGAACCGGCCCAACCGGGCGGCGCCGAGCAGGACGGCCTGATAGCCGGCGACGGTGGCCTGGGAGGACAAGACGTCCATCGACTGGGCCTTGGTAGTCCGGGGCACCAATTCGAGCGCGAGCGCCGAGACCTTCCGGAGGGCCAGCGCGTCGAGCAGCGCCGCCGACCGATGCGGCGCGAGCAGCGAGATGAGCACGCACCCCTGAGGCAGAAGGTCAACTTGCGCCAACTCGGGCGGCTGAACCTTGCAGACGACCGTTGCGCCGGCGCAGGCCTCGGCCGCGCTGGGTGCGATCGCGGCGCCGACGTCCTGATACTCCTGGTCGGGATAGAACGCCGCGACGCCGGCGTCACATTCGACGACAACCTCGTGCTTCTGCTGGATGAGTTTCTGAGCCGTCGCGGGGCTGATCGCCACCCGCCGCTCGCGTGCGGCGGTTTCCTTGAGTACGGCAACTCGCATTGATTTCCTCGAATGGACAAGCGGCGGATAGGCTGGCGGTTCGATCGAGAGGCAGGCCTATCACTTCCTTGGCGCCGCGAATTTACACCGGCGAGGGGCGGTTCGACAGGTAGACTTTCCCTGGACGTGTCGGTAATCTGCGCGATCCAGAACCTATGCCGGCCATGAAGACGACGCGCGTATTCGTACCCGGCTCCATCGGGAATGTAGGCCCCGGCCTCGATATCCTGGGTCTGGCCGTCCGGGGCGCCGGCGACACCGTGGTTGCGGAACGGCGTCGGGGCCGAGGCGTGCTGGTGGCCGATGCCGGCCACCCCAACCTGCCGACCGATCCCCACCGCCATGCTTCGGCGATCGCCGCGCAGGCTGCCCTGGACCTCGGCGGGCGGCGAGGCCGGTTCGCCATGACGATCTCGCTGATCAAAGGGCTGCCCTTGTCGGGTGGCCAGGGTGGAAGCGCCGCCTCCGCGGTGGCAGGGGCGGTGGCCGCCAACGTCCTGATGGGCCGTCCCCTGGGCACGCCCGAGCTGCTGTCGGCTGCCCTGGCGGCCGAAGCCACGGTCGCGGGGCGTCACCTCGACAACATTGCCCCCTCCCTGCTTGGCGGACTGGTTCTGATCCGAAGCCTCGATCCAATCGATGTCATCAGCATCCCAACGCCGAGGGGATTGTGGATCGTGCTCGCCAAACCGGCCTACGAGCTCGAGACCCGGCGAGGCCGCTCGGTTCTGCCGCGGCTGGTCCGGCGCACCGATGCCCTCCACCAGGCCGCCCAGATTGCAGCGATGGTTGCGGCCGGATTCGCCAATGATGCCGCCCGATTCGGGCAGGCCGTCGAGGATCGAATTGCCGAACCGGTGCGGGCGCCGCTGTTGCCCGGGTTCGCCCAGGCCAAACGGGCTGCTCTTCACGCTGGCGCGTTCGGTTGCTCGATCTCGGGAAGCGGGCCCACGCTGTTTGCGCTGGCCGGAAGCCGGGCCAGCGCGACGGCGATCGGAGCCGCGGTGAGCCGGGCCTACGCCCGGGCTGGCCACCGGTCCACCATTCGAGTCACCACCGTCGACCACGTGGGAGCAAGAATTCGATGACGGCCACCCTGCGGTGCTCCTCCTGCGACGCGCGCCAGCCGTTCGACGCGCCGATCACCCGTTGTCCGGCCTGCGGCGGTCTCCTCGAGGTCGATCGGCCGGACCAGCCCGCGGACATCGCCGCGCGGTTCGCCGACCGAGGACGATGTACGGCCTGGCTCAGCCGCTCCGGCGTCTGGCGGTTCCGTGAGCTGATCCTGCCCGAGGCGCGGGATGCCGACATTGTGTCGTGGCCCGAAGGGAACACCCCGTTGATCGAGCGGGAGTCGGTGTCAAACTGGGCCGGGTGCCGGCGGCTGACCCTCAAGCACGAAGGCATGAATCCGACCGGCTCGTTCAAAGACCGGGGCATGACGGTGGCCGTGTCGCAGGCCAGGCGCCTAGGCATGACGGGGGTCGCCTGCGCCTCGACCGGGAACACCTCGGCCTCGCTCGCGGCGTACGCGGCCCAGGCGGGCCTGACCGGTGTGGTGCTGATTCCGGCCGGACGGACGGCGTTAGGCAAGCTCGCCCAGACGGTGGCGTATGGTGCACGGATCCTGGCCGTCCGGGGCGACTTCGATGCCTGCCTCGACTTGGTGGGCCGCGCTAGTGGTTCGCTGGGGCTCTACCTGGTCAACAGCATCAATCCGTTCCGGCTCCTCGGGCAGCGGACGATCGGATTCGAAATCCTGGAGGACAGGCGCTGGCGGGCGCCCGACTGGATCGCGCTTCCGGCCGGCAACCTGGGCAATACGTCGGCCATCGGGGCGGCGCTGCTCGACGCCAAGCGTCTGGGGTTGATCGACCGGGTGCCGCGCCTCGCGGCGATTCAGGCGGCGGGTGCCGCACCATTTGCGCAGAGCTTCGCGGGCGGGTTTGCGGAGCGGTTCACGGTCGAGGCCGAAACGGTGGCCACGGCAATCCGGATCGGCAATCCGGCCTCCCACGATCGGGCGGTCGCGGTGATCCGGGGGACGAACGGGGTGGTGACGTCGGTGACGGACGAGGAGATCCTGGCGGCGAAGGCGGTGATCGATGGAGCCGGGGTGGGATGCGAGCCGGCGAGTGCGGCGTCCGTGGCGGGGGTTCGGCGTCTGGTGGCGGAGGGAACCATCGGGCGGGACGATGAGGTGGTGGCGATTCTGACGGGCCACCTGCTCAAAGACCCGGAGATCCTGCTCAAAGCCGGCGGGGGCGGAATTACGGAGATCGATCCGACCCTGGCTGCGGTCGAGGCGGCGATCCGGAACGGGTAGGACAGGGGATGGGGAACGGGGAAGCGTAAGGGCGGGCTTTCGCCCGCCCTTACGTGAAATTCGGGCCCGGGGTCAGTGACTGTGCTGGGCGTTGGCGACGGCTTCGGCCAACTCGGTGTAGGCCGTCGGGTCGGTCTCCCGGAAGGGCGACATCACGTGCGCAATCTTGCCCTTGCCGTCGATCACGTACACGGTGCGGTGATCGAGCAACCCGAACCGGGTCTGGATCCCCACGCCGTACTTCTTGCCGACATCCGCGCCGAGGTCGCTGAGGAAGGTGACCGGGTAGCCTTTGTCGCGGGCCCAGCTGGCCTGCGCCGTGTCGGCATCGACGCTGATACCGAAGACCTTTACCCCGTCGCCATTGTTGAAGAGCTTCGCGTACTGATCACGGTACGCGTCCATTTGCACCGTTCACCCAGAAGTCCTGGCCTTGTAGAAGAAGGCCAAGACCACGGTCTGGCCCCGAAAATCCAGCAGACTCGCCGCCTTGGGCGAAACGCCGTCCTTGGTCGATGCGGGCAGGCTGAACGCCGGCGCGTCAGCGCCGACCGCCAAAGGCATCGGCTTGTCCTGCGCATTCGCCACGCCGGTCAAGACCACTGCCGCCACGAACGACACGATACTCGGTCCGCGCAATTCCCCTCCTCGTGTTGGGGTCGCAGAGGCCGAGCGGCTGCCCGGCCCCACCTCAATATAGGCGTTCTACGCATTACTGCCTGACGATCCGCCAGATCCTGCCGTGGGCGTCGTCGCTCACATAGAGCGAGCCGTCAGGACCCTGGGCCAGCCCGGTCGGGCGAAGGTCGGTCGTCGCACCCTCCGCCACGGCAAAATCCATCCAGGTCCCGACCGGCTTACCATCCTTGAAAGGAATGAACACGACGCGGTAGCCCTCCTGGGGCGCGGGCGCCCG
>JANXXJ010000300.1 GCA_025350665.1 Gemmatimonadota bacterium
GCCATGGCCGAGCTCGCTCGACACGACAACCGGGTTCGCGCCGTCCTGGGCGACCCACCGCCGGTGGTGAACTCATGACGGAACGCCCCACGCTCGCCGTCGGCCTCATGTCGGGCACGTCGCTCGACGGGATGGACGCCGCCCTGGTGCGCCTGAACGGGCCCACCCACGTCGACCTGATCGCCTTCGCGCATGTAGCGTATACGGCCGACTACCGCCGCCAGATCGAGCATGCGATTGCCGCCGGCACCACCCGCGACCTGGCCCTGCTCCACGCCCGGATCGCCGATTGGGGCGTGGAGGCCGTGCAGCAGGTGCTCGCGAAGGCCCGCTGCAAGGCCTCGGACCTGGACCTGATCGCCTTTCACGGTCAGACGATCTGGCACGAGCCGCCCGCGGTGACCTGGCAGCTCGGCGAGCCCGCCATTATCGCCGAAGCCTTTGGCGTCCGGGTGGTCAGCGGGTTCCGCGGGCGTGACGTGGCGGCGGGCGGCGAAGGGGCACCGCTCGTGCCGATGGCCGACGTGCTGCTCTTCGGTGCCGACCAACCCCGCGTGCTCCTCAACATTGGTGGCATGGCCAATCTCACCTACGTCGCCCGGCGGGCCCGGGACGAGGGGGCCTTCGCGTTTGACACCGGACCCGGGATGGCGATCATCGACGGGGTGGCGCGTCTGGTCGACCCCTCGCTGCCATTCGACGTTGACGGCCGCCTCGCGGCTGCGGGGACCCCCAACCCGGCCGTGGTTGATCGCCTCCTGGCGGATCCATTCTTCGCGGCCCCGCCGCCAAAGAGTACCGGGCGAGAGCTGTTCGGGGCGGGATATGCCGCGGCGATTCATCGCGAGGTTCCCGGTCCGGACGGGGTCGCGACCGCCGTCGCCTTGACGGTGAGGAGCATTGCGGCGGCGATCGCCCGGTGGGTCCCGGGCCATCCCGAGGTTGTCATCTCGGGCGGTGGGGCGCACCACCCCGGCGTCATGGCTTCGCTCGCCCCCGCGCTGACGGGCCACTCTGTTCGCCGTTTCGAGGAGGTCTGCTTTGCCGGCGACGCCAAGGAGGCGGTCGCCTTTGCGCTGCTCGGCTATCTCGCCGTGCACGGACAGCCGGGCAACATCCCGGCCGCCACCGGCGCCCGGGGCGCCCGGGTGCTCGGGATGGTGACGCCGGCGTGACGACGGCCCGCCTGGTAATGCCGGCGATCCGGTGGAAGCCGGATTCCGGTTTCGATCACGAGGCCGGCTCCGTCGAGGCGGCCTTGAGGCTGGGCGTGGGCGGCTTCATCGTGTTCGGAGGAACGCGCGACGCGGTCGCCGCGCTTACCGCCCGGCTCCGCCGCGAGGCCGGACGCCCGCTGCTGATCTCGGCCGATCTCGAACGCGGCGCGGGTCAGCAGGTTGGCGGCCTGACCGAGGTGCCGCCGCCGGCCGCGCTCGCGGCGTTAGGCGGAGTCGAGCCGGCCTGGAACGCCGGATACCTGACCGCCGCCGAGGCCCGGTCGGTCGGCATCAACTGGCTCCTCGGCCCCGTGGCCGACCTGGACCTCGCTGCCGAGAACCCGATCGTCCAGACTCGGTCGTTCGGCGCCGACCCGGCCGCGGTGGCCGGTCATGTCGCGGCCTGGATCGGGGGCGCACACCGGGGCGGCGCGCTGGTGTGCGTCAAGCATTTTCCCGGTCACGGCCGGACCACCCTCGACTCTCACGACCGGACGCCGACGGTCGCGGCCTCGGCCCGGGATCTCGACGGCGCGGATCTGGTTCCCTTCCGCGCCGCCCTGGCCGCCGGCGCGGACGCCGTGATGACCTGCCACGTCGCCTTTCCCGCTCTTGACCCGTCCGGACTGCCGGCCACCCGCTCGGCCGCGATCATCGATCTCCTTCGCACCACGTTGGGCTTCGACGGCCTGGTGGTGACCGATGCGCTGATCATGGCGGGGTTCGCGCCGGCCGCGGGCGCGGCGGCGGCGGCGCGGGCGTCATTCAGGGCCGGGGTCGACATCATGCTCTATCCGCCCGATCTCGCGGCGACGGTCCAGGCGCTTGACGCCGAGGCGGCGGAGCCCGACGGAGCCCGCCGCATTTCCGCCGCGATCAGCCGCTACGAACGGGCGCTGGCGCGAGGCGAGGCGCTGGGGTCGCCCGGGGTGATCGATCTGACGGTCGCCTTCCGGATGGGAGCCCGGCTGATCGCGGAGGCCGCGCCCCGGCTGACGCTGCGGCCGCCGCTCGAATTGATCCTGGCGGACGACGACCAGGACGGCGCGTTCCCGCCTTCGCCTAACGATTATCTCCAGGCCGCGCTGCAGGCCGCCGGCGTGTCGCTCGGCCCTGGCGGAAGCCGGATCCTGCTGGCGTTCGCCGAACCCCGCGCGTCAAAGGGCCGGGCCGGGTTCGGCCCGCGCTGCCGCGCCATCTTCGAGGGGCCGGGACGATCAGCCGATGTGGCGGTGCTGTTCGGACATCCGAGGCTTCAGGCGGCCCTGCCCGCGGGCGTACCCCTGCTCCAGGCGTGGCACCGCCAGCGCCTGATGCAGGAATCGGTGGCCGCCTGGCTGACTGGCGCTATGGTGTGAGGAGTTGCCGAATGACCGCGCTGGCCGTTACCACCGGGCCGGGTCCGGTCACGACGCCTACCAGTTCGCCCCGGGTCGACAGCAATGCCATCCCCAGGGAGACCGGAAATCCGTACGTCGTGAGGGTCGAGCCGGCCCCGATCGAGGCCGTGGCCATCCGGAACCGAACCCCGGCGTTTCGCCAATCTCCGAGAGAATCCAACCCGGCCGGGAAACCCGCGACCGCGACCGGTCGGCCGGATGCCGGCGTCTCCGCCAGGGCGGCCACCGGGTTGCCGTCGTGCAACTCGGTTCGGAGAAGAGCCGCTCCGCCGCTGTTCCGCACCAGAGTTGCGCGGTGTGAGATCGAGTGATTGTTGAAAATGATGACCAGCGCCCGGGGTGTCGCCGCCGAGTCTCTGACCAGCGCCGCGGCTGTCACCACCAGGACGGTGTCGCCCTGACTCCGGATCGCGATGCCACTTCCGGTTCGCACGCCATCGGGAAATTCCGCGACCACCACCGCGAGGGCGGCGCCGGCGGCCGTGGCGGCCGGCGCCGGATCGAAACCGGCGGCGTCGCTGATGACTCGATGGGCGGCTGAGTCGGCGGCGATCCGCTCGCCGAGGCGGATCGCGTCGTCGGGCCCGATCGTCGTGCTCATGATCGAGGCGCCCAGCGTTTCGACCGACCGCCGGGCTTCATCGACCCGGGCCTGGATTCCGGCCGACGACGGCTTGAGTACGTCCAGTCTCGCCTTGATCTCCTGCAGGCGAGCCATCAGGACCCGTTGGCGAGCGGCCGTCTCGTCCCGGCGGTGGTCGACGCGGAGCTTGAGGCCGATGGCCGTGCCGGCCGCGACGACCAGGAGCCCGGCCAGAAGCCACTTCCAGCCGCCGCCGGTTGGCGCCGCCGGTTCGGTCCGGAGTCGTTCGGTCGGCCGGGTCTTGGGGCCGAAGATCTCGGCCCGCGCGGTCCGAGCCGGCACCGTCGGCGCCTCAGGGCGGATCGTCACGGGTAGCGCGTCGGAGATCGAGAATTCCAGCCGAGGTCCCGTCGGCCCGAACCGCAGAATGTCGCCGCCGGTAAGCGGCCGATCCCCCCGCACCCGTTTCCCGCCCAGAAACGTACCGTTCGTGCTGCCCAGATCTCGAACCATGAAGTCGCCGCCCTGCTTGAAGACGGCGGCGTGCTGCACCGACACCTCGAGGTCCGAGTCTGGTCCGAACTGGATGTCGCACTCGGGGTGGCGGCCGATCGTCGCATAGTCCTTGGCCGCGGCCCGGACCTGGCCCGCGCGGGGGCCGTCGAGATGGGTGAACTGGGCGTACATCGGGTCCTGCCTAACGTTGCAGCAGAAAGAGCGCCAGCAAAGCCAGTAGCACGATGATGCCGCCGACCGCCACCATGACCGGCGATCCGCTCCGCCGGACCGGCGCTGCCGCCTCCGCAGCCAGCTCCACTTCAGCCCCCTCGGCAACCGCCGCCGGGGCTGGGGCGACCGCGGCCGTTTCGCCGGAGGTCTCATCCGGCAGGTGATAGGCTCGGTAGCCCGGTGGCTCCGGCTGGCCTTCCGGGGCCGGCAGTCCCGGGCCGTCGAACCGCACCACGACGGCCGTGATGTTGTCGGGTCCGCCTCGCGAATTGGCGATCTCGATCAGACGGGCGCAGATCGTGTTGACGTCCTTGACCTCGGCGACCAGTGGCCCCAGTTCGGCCCGCGACAACTGACCCGAAAGGCCGTCCGAGCAGAGCACGAGCACGTCACCCCGGGCGATGTCCTGGTAGGTGAAGTCCACTCTGATTCGTGGGTCGGGGCCCAGCGCCTGGAGAATGATGTTCCGCCGCTCGCTCTGGGCGGCCTGTTCCTCGGTCATTTCACCGGCGTCCACGAGACGTTGAATCAGGGACTGATCCTTGGTCAGCTGCGTTGCCTGCCCGCCGCGGATCAGGTAGGCCCGGCTGTCGCCCACCTGGGCCAGGTAGAGGCGGGAGCCGAACATGCCCGCGACGGTGGCCGTCGTTCCCATGCCGCGGCTTTCCGGATGTTCGAGCGCAAAACGATGGATCCGCTCGTTGGCCGTTTCGACCGCGTCCCGCATCCGGATCGTGAAATCGTCGCTCGAGTCCAGGGCGGCAGGCGTCCAGGCGGTGCGGAGGTGTTCGAAGATGGTGTCGGCGGCCATGGCGCTCGCGACTTCACCGGCCGCCGCCCCTCCCATACCGTCCGCCACCAGGAACAATGACCCACGCGGACCAACCGCGGCTTTGCCGTCTTCGAGGAAATCCGTGGTCCCACGGGTGAGGTCGGCCACCAGGAAGGTGTCCTCATTGTGGTCGCGCGTCCGGCCGAGGTCGGTTCGGGCGGAAATCTCGAGTTGTACGGCGCCGGCATTGGTCACGCCGTAATCTAGGCCCCGGCGCGGGGGGAGGTCAACGGCGCATTTGATGTAAGTCCTAGTCATTGTGTACCTTGCATCGATGCTTCATGATCTCGTCAAGGTTCGACCCCCGGGACCGGTGTTATTTCCTGCCGACCGATGCCGCGGCGGCGTGTCATTTGTTCCCGGGTCGAGCGTCTCCTCGGCGTGACTCCAATCCATCGATGGTGTTCCTCCCGCGGCCTCGGCGCCGTGGTGATGTTGGCTGCCGCCTGGCCCGGTTCCGTGATGGCCCAGGGGCGTGACCGCGACATCACTGCGGCCTTTCGCGACTCGATCGCCGCCGCGGGGCCGGATCAGCTTCGCGAGTTCGATCGCGCCCTGTTGGCGAAAGTACGCCGTGACCGCGCCAACCCGGCGTTACACCTCCGTCTCGGGCTGGTCGCGTCGGCGCTGGGTGAATGGTCCGATGCCGTGTCCGAGTTCAAGTGGGCCAGCCAGCTTTCCCCCCAGTCGGGTGCGGCCTGGCTCGGGCTGGCCCGCGCCGAACTGAGCCTGGGTGAGGTGGCCGATACGTCGCGACTGGGTCGCCGGGCTTTTCTGAGTCGGGATGCCTGGGAGCGGGCGGCCACCGCGTTCGGGCGTGCTGTCGGTATCGACCCGACGCTGGCGGACGCCGCAGAGTTGGTGGCGCGGGATCAGGTCGGGCGCGGCTTTCCCGCAACGGCGGAGGTCGTGCGAGATGGCTTGCGCCGGGCGGTGCTTGCCAGGACTCGCACCGCCGCAGTCGCCTTGGCGTTGGCCCGGGTCGAGTTGTTGGTGGGCGACACCGCGGCGGCCCTGGTGGCCCAGGCCAGCGCCACCGTGATGCCGGGAGGTCGGGGACCTGGCCTTCTCGCCGCCGCCCGGGTCCGGTTGGCGCGGCGTGACGTCCGCGGGGTTCAGCTCTATTACGACGCCGCCGCGGTGGACGACTCCGCCACGGTCCATCAGGTCCGCGCTGACCTCGCCTGGCTCGCGACCGGAGCTGAACTCCTCGCTTTCGATCAGCGCCAGAGTGCCGATCGCTCGGCCTGGCTCTGGCAGTTCTGGACTCGGCGAGATCGGGAGGAACTCCGAGCCAATGGTGAGCGGCTGACCGAGCACTACCGCCGCCTGGCGGGCGCCGGGCGCCTGTATCCCGATAGCGCCGATCAGCGAGCCAGGATTCTGGTCCGGCACGGCGAGCCGGAGAACCGGGCCACCCTGCGGCAGTCCCGTATTCGGCCCAATGAGTCCTGGCGCTATCGCCGGCCCGAGGGCGACCTGATCCTCCACTTCGTCGCGGACGCCGAGCGGGGTCCGTTCCGCCTCGTGCCGAGTGTTTTTGATCTCGTGGCACCTGAGGCCGCCGGTGCCCCCGCTGGAGACGATCGCGCCGACGGCATCGACCGCACCGATCGGATCCTCCAGTCCCGGGCGCAACTTTCTCCATTCTATCAAGCGGCGGTGGCCGGTCGTCGGGATCAACTTGCGATGTTCCGATCGCGCGAGCGCGAACAGGGCCAGGCGGGCCTGGCGTTGGCCGTCGGTACGGACCGCTACCCCCTGGCGTTCAAACGCGATCTGCCGGTCCGGGCCCAGATTGGGGTTCTCGGTGGCTCGGCCGACCAGGAGCGGGTGTCTGTCGTCTTTTCGATTCCTGCGTTTGCCGTCGATTCCGCGGCTCCGGGGACGGTTCGGGTCCGAGTGGTGGCTTGGGATCGGCTCGAAACTGCGGTCCGGGCTCTCGACACCACCCTGAGTCTCGGCCATCCCACGCGGGGATATTTTCGCGGTGTGGCTCGGCTTCCCGTGGCCGAGGGTCACTACTCGGTTCGGGTGGCGATCGAGTCCGGGGCCGCGGGCACGCTGGTAGGGCGGGACGGACTAATTGTGGATCGGGCCCCGGCCGGTCCGGGGCTCTCCGATTTGGCGGTCGGGATTGCCGCCGGCGCCGGGCCGGAGACCGATGGCGGGTTGGCCGACCCGCGAGCCACGTTTACGGCAGCGGACTCCATCGTGGTGGCGGCCCGTATATATGGAGACTCGTTCGCCGGCGGCCGGTTCCGGCTCGAATACCGGCCGGTTCGGAGCGACGGGAAGGAAGAGAGGTGGCGTCCGTGGCCCGGGCAGGACCGCTGGCAAGCGGTAGGTCAGCTGGTCGATGGATTGCTCCACGTCGCGGCCGGCGCTTCGCTGAGCCGGTTCAAGCCGGCCGTCTACGACCTCGAGCTGGTGGTGGTCGACGGAGCGGGTCGGACCGTCCGAGGCCGGAGTCGCCTGACGGTCGAGGAAGGGCGGCGGTAGTCTCGACAGATTTGTGATGTTGAAACGCTTAGTGGCTTGTCTGCTTGAGTTTGCTCCGTATTGTGTCGATTCGAAGATGCCCCTACTTTGCTCCTCCCGCCGCTGATCTGGGGTGATTGGCGGATGAGTGGGGTGACGGGCTGAAGGCTCCCCGCCCGAGGTTCGTCACGAAAACCAACACGTCGGATCAACGGTCAAACAATCTAAGTAGTTGAGGATCGCCCATGGGTTCTGCCACGCCACGGGTACCGCTCCAACTGTCGCCCAACGCGATGACGGTTCTGGAAAAGCGTTACCTGGTCCGGGATGACACCGGAAAGCCGACCGAAGGAGCCGAGGACCTGTTCTGGCGTGTCGCCAAGACCATTGCGACAGCAGACCGGGGATACGGGGCTTCCGACGGGGCGGTCGAGGCGCTGGCCGATGCCTTTTACGAACTGATGGCCAGGCGGTTGTTCATGCCGAACTCGCCGACCCTCATGAATGCCGGCCGGCCCTTGGGCCAACTGTCCGCGTGCTTCGTGCTCCCGGTCGACGATGCCCTGTCCAATGGCCGGAGCGGGATCTACGATACCCTGACCGCCATGGCGCTGGTCCATCAGTCCGGCGGCGGTACCGGGTTCAGCTTCTCAAAACTCCGGCCGAAGAACGATATCGTTCGGTCCACGATGGGGGTCGCGTCCGGCCCGGTGTCGTTCATGACGCTGTTCGATGCGTCGACCGACGTGGTCAAGCAGGGCGGCACGCGGCGTGGGGCCAACATGGGGATTCTCCGGGTCGATCACCCGGATGTTCTGGACTTCGTGACCTGCAAGGACGATACGACCAAGGTCACCAATTTCAATATCTCCGTGGCGGTCACCGATGCCTTCATGGACGCGATTGCCAGGGATGGCGACTACGATCTGATCCATCCGGCCACCAAGAGGGTCGTTGGCCAGCTCCATGCCCGCACGGTGTGGAACCGGATCATTCACGGCGCCTGGAAGACCGGCGAACCCGGCATTTTCTACATTGACCGGGCCAACCACTACAATCCGGTCCCGCATCTCGGGGCCTACGAAGCCACCAATCCGTGCGGCGAGCAGCCCCTGCTGCCGTACGACGTATGCAATCTCGGCTCGATCAACCTGGCCGAGTTTGTCCTCGACGGCGACCTCGACTGGGCCCAGCTCCGACGGGTAACCCATCTCTGCACCCATTTTCTCGAGAACGTGATCGACGCCAACCACTATCCGTTGGCCGAGATCACCGCCCTGGCGCAGAAGATCCGCCGGATCGGTCTCGGCGTCATGGGACTTGCCGATGTCTTTGTCCGCCTCGGCATCGCGTACGATTCGGCCGAGGCCGTCGAGTTGGGCCGGAAGGTCCAGCGCTTCATCGACAACGAGGCCAAGATCGAGTCCGAGCGGCTCGCCGGTCTTCGGGGCGCCTTCCCCGAGTGGGAGCGCAGCATCTGGGGGCCCGATGCCACCTGCGCCAGGGACAAGGATGGCAAGCGGATTCGTCCGATGCGCCGCCTCCGCAATTGCAACGTCACCACGGTCGCTCCGACCGGAACGATCTCGATCATCGCCGGCTGCAGCTCGGGGATCGAGCCGCTGTTCGCCGTCGCTTTTATGCGGAATCAGGCCGGTGTCCTGATGCCCGACGTCAACGAAGACTTCGTGGCCCTCGCCAAGGCCGAAGGCTGGTACTCCGAGGACCTGATGCGGCGCGTGGCCGAAACCGGCAACGCCCGGCATCCCGAGGTGCCGGAGCCGTGGCAGCGCGTTTTCATCACCGCCAATGACATCGCCGCCGAGTGGCACGTCCGGATGCAAGGCGCGTTTCAGGAATCGAACGACAGCGCCATATCCAAGACGGTCAACTTCGCCAACCACGCCACGGAGGAAGAGGTCGACCAGATCTATCGGATGGCCTTCGAACTCGGCTGCAAGGGCGTCACCGTCTACCGCGACGGCAGTCGCGACATGCAGGTGCTCTCGTCCGGCTCGACCGCCAAGAAGGTGCAGGAGGACGCTACCAGGTCGGGCAAGTCCGAGGCCCGGGCCGATCTCGGCAGCATGATGGTGACCGCCGAACAGCCGGCGGCCACCGCGATTGTCAATCTCGGCGTGCCTTCCCGGAACGACAGCGCCGAGCTTCTCGGCGAGCTGGCCGAGGTCCGCGCCGAAAACGATCGACTCAAACGGGTGGTGCACGAACTCGAATCCGAGAACCTCCAGCGGCGCCAGAAACGGTCGCGGCCCGAACTGCTCCGCGGCTCGGTGCGCCGGATCGAAACGCCGCTCGGCACGCTCTATATCACCATCACCGAGGACGACAAGGGTCAGCCGTTCGAAGTCTTCATGAGCCTCGGCAAGGCCGGTGGCGCGCTGATGGCCGACGTCGAGGCCCTCGGTCGGCTGATCTCACTCAGCCTCCGGTCTGGAATTCCCATCAAGGAAATCCACCGCCAGCTGCGCGGCATCAGTTCCGACAAGACCATGGGCCTCGGCCCCAACAAGGTCATGTCCGTGCCCGACGCGGTCGGCATTGCGCTCGAGCGCTGGATGCAGGAGAAGCAAGGGATTCAGCAGGAACTGCTTCCCGGCCCGGCGTCCGCCTCGGTGGGCGAGCCGGTCACCCAGACCGTGGTGCGCGGGAATGAGCAGATGAACCTGGGCGGCATGCAACCCACGCTCGCAGGATCGTGCCCGGACTGCGGGTCGCAACTCGAGTATGCGGAAGGCTGCGTGAAGTGCCATGTCTGCGGCTTCAGCGAGTGCGGCTGATCAGATCCGATCGGCACCGCCTCCAGAGCCGCCCGCGAACTCGACATTCGCGGGCGGCTTTCGTTTCGTCCCGACCGGCCTTGGGCGCCGCTGTCCTAATGCTGGCTTGGTTTCTGCGACCAACCGGATACCAATGCGTAGACTCCTGATTGCCCTGGCCCTCGTTTCCGGCTGCGCCGCGGACACCGCCGGGCCGTCTGATCCGCCGACCCGGCCCTACAAGATGGGCTTCTCGGCGTTGCCCCCGCGGCTCGATCAGAACGTGCTGGTCCAGTCACTCGAGTTGTGGACCCGGCGGGCCGATCTGGCCATCGTCCACGAGGAGTTGCCGTGGACCGACCTGATGGCCGGGGTCCCGAGCGACTCCATCCTCGCCCGCGAAAAAGACGGCCTGATCGCGTACTACCGCGGAAAGGGGCTCGGGCTGGTCTTTGTCGCCGACGGCAACGACGGTTTGTCACGCGGTGAGGAAGCGCCGAAGCTCAGGGCACTCGGCCGGAGCATCGCGGAGCCTGAGGTGCAGCAGCGGTATCGAGCGTACATCTCGGCGTTCGTTCGGCGCTATCACCCCGAGTATGTCGGGCTCGCGGCCGAGACCAACCTGATCCGTCTCGCGGCGCCCCCGGCGCTCTACCGGGGCGTCGTGGCCGCGGCGAACGGGGCGGCAGCCGATCTGGCGGCTCTCCCATCGAGGCCCAGGCTCTTCGTCTCGGTTCAGGTCGAGGTTGCCTGGGGGAAGCTCGTCAACACGCCGTATCAAGGGATTGCCACCGATTTCACCGATTTCCCGTTCGTCGAGATGATCGGTCTGTCATCCTACCCGTACTTCGGATGGTCCGATCCGGCTGATCTGCCGTCGGACTATTACAGCCGGTTGATGATCGGCCACGCTCTCCCAGTCATGGTGGTTGAAGGTGGCTGGGCGAGCGCCACGTACCCTGGCTTCACGACATCCCCCGCGAAGCAGGCAGAGTACTTCCGTCGGCAGGCCGGGCTGCTCACGACGATTGCCGCCGTCGGATGGCTGCAACTGGCTCCGACCGATATCGACCTTGAGGCCTTTCCCGCCGAGGTGCGGACTCAAATTGCCCCGTTTACGAGCCTTGGTGTCTACGACGCGAACCTCGCGCCCAAGCCGGCCCTCGCGGTCTGGGACAGTCTCTTCAAGCTCTCGGTTCGGCCGTAGGATTTCGCCACTCGACGGTGTTTCGTGCCGGAATTGGTTGACTATCCCTTGGGTCGCCCGTAGCTAAATCGTTGCCAGGTAACCTCTTGTGGTGCTCCGCTTCGGGATGCCGGCCTGTGGCGCGGTTCCTGCCTTTGTCTCCTGCGCTATGTCCAGGCTCAGGAAGCAGTTACGCAACCCGGTAGGGCCCCCCCAGTGACGGTGGCCCTCGCTCCCGACGACACCTCGGCGGTTCCCGCCGAGATCGTGTCGTTGCTTGCCCAACTGGCTGTGGCGCTCCACAAGATCCGGGCGTATCCGCCGGGCCATCCGATGCGTCGGGCCGCCGTCGAGGTCGCGTTCGCGGCGTTAGGCGGCGTGTTGCAGGATGGGCCGGTTCGTTTCGGGGTGAGTCGCACCCAGCTCGTCGTCGGCGGCGCCGCGACCGACCCGGATCATTTCGTGCTTCGCGACCTCGCCGCGCGTCTCCATCGGGTTCAGGTCGGCGCGGTCACCTTCGAGCCTGGGGTGACGGAAGCCGAGTTCGCGGTGTTGCTCGAACGACTGGCGGCGGAGTCCGTCGGAGTTCGGACCGACATCGGGGGGCTCGGCATCGACGGCACCGAACACATCCGGGTTGCGCCGATCGCGTTCGATGCGCTGTCGCTCGCCGACGGCGAGCCCGGGAGTACGGAAGTGGATCGGCATTGGCAGGCGCTGGCCGAGGTGGTGGGTCAGCCCGGGGGCGCATCGGCATCGGCGGACTTCGCCCAGGCCATGGCGGAACGGCTCGCGTCGCCCGAGGGGCGTCAGGCGGTGGCGGCGGCAGTCGAGCGGCTCGGTCGCTGGGCCCAGGCCGGCGACGGTGACGTCCGGGCGGCGACTGAGACCCGACTTCGCGACCTCCTCGCCACCATTCCGCCGGACGCGCTTCAGCGGCTCCTCGGTGTCGAGGCTGGCCGCCGGGAATCCTTCCGCAAGCTCCTCCCCGCAATCGACTGGCTTCCGACGATGGCGTTGATCGATGTCGTCGAGACCGCCTCGGTGACCCAGAAGGAAGGCATCTCGTCCGTGCTCCTTCGACTCCTCACCAAACTGGCCCGCAACAACGTCACCGACAGCCGGGCCCCGGCCGGACGGGAGTTGCGAGGACTGGTTCGAAGTCTGCTCGACAGCTGGACCCTCGACGATCCGAACACGCGGGCAAACCTGGCGTTGCTGGAGGCGCTGTCCCGCCGCGACCCGGCCGCCCCGACGCGCGCGACCGAAGGCGATGAGCCGCTCCGTGTGGTCAGGATGGCCGTCGAGCTCGGCGTCGCCGGAGACCACCTCGCAGAGGCGGTGGAGGAACTGGTGGCCGCGGGCGAGACCGACGAACTCGTCGCCTTGGCGGCGTCGCACGGGGCGGGCGTTCCCGATCTGGTGGCGATGGTCGCCGCGCCGTCGCTCTGTCGCCGGATTCTGGCGGATCGACGGGTGTCGCTTGCCTCGATCGAGACCGTCCTCGGCGGAGTCGGTTCGGATCAGGCGTCATTTCTGGCCGAACGGCTGCTGGCGAGCGACTGGCCCGAGGTCCGGCGATTGATCGGCGAAAAGCTCATGTCGGAAGAATTCGGTGGGGGCGCTGAGATTGTCCGGCGGATCGAATCCGGCTCCGAGGAAGAGCAGCGCGGGTTGCTCGAATTCCTCGCCGACCTGGGTCGGCTGCCGCCGGGCTTCGCTCTCGGGCGACATCTCTCCTCCGGCGATCCTTCGCTTCGGTTGGCGGGATACCGCCTGGCGTTGAGCGGGCCCGATCGGGACCAGTTGCTGCCGCAGGCCCTCGCTGATGGAGACGAACGGGTGGTCCGCCTCGCGATCGATCGCGGACTCGAACGGTTTCCGCGTCTGGCGTTGGCTCGGCTCATGTCGTTGCTGAACGGGACTCGCCGGAGCGAGGCCCTGCGCGCCCAGGCGGTTGCCATCCTGGCCCAGTTCGACGAACCCACGATTCGTGAGTGGCTCCTCGCCGGGACGGTCGTGCCGGGCGGCTGGCTCCGCCGGTCGCGGCTCGCCCCGGCCGGCCCTATTGTGCTGGCCAAGTTGGCGGTGCTGGCGGCCCGATGGTCTGGGGTGCCTGAAGTGGAACGGGTGCTGGCATTGGCGCGTCGGTCCGGGGATCCCGCGGTCATGGCGGCGCTTCAGACCCCGGCAGGTGGGCCATGAATCCGGAATCCACCTTTCTGATCGCCCTTGGTCAGGCGTTGGCCACGATGGCGCTCTATGGGGAAGGGCACCCGGCCCGGGAGCGGGCACTCGCAGTTTCGTTCGACCAGTTGCTGGCCCTGACGGCCACGAACCCGTGTGTCGAGTACTCGTTTCTCGGCCGCGAGGCGGTGGTGGGGAACCGGGTCATGCACGAACTCGGTACCTGGGACTGGGGTGCGAAACTCGCGGCGGCCCGGATTGAACGGATCGAAATCGATGCCGACGTGACTCGCGAGGCCTACGAACAGTTCATCGAGGAACTGTACGGCCAGCTCGTCGGCCGCTGTTTCGACACGACCGAAACCCGCTTCCTCGTCCGGCCGCCGATTCGGTTCGGCCGGCTCTCGGTCAACGGGGAGCAGGCCGGGAGGTCGGATATCGGCGACCTCGGGCCCCGTCCCGGCGACACCGAGACCTCCGCCGCGGTCATCGCGCTGTCGCTGGCCGAGGAGGTCGCCGCGGTGCGGTGGGTTCATGACGAGGTCAAGCGCTCCGGCCGCATCCCGATGGATGAAGCCGAAACGGTGGTCCGCTCCCTCTCGAGCACCATGCACCAGAACGAACGGATGCTGGTGCCGCTCCTCCAGCTCAAGGAGTACGACCAGTACACGACGACCCACGCCTGCAACGTCGCCGTGTTGTCCATGGCGCTCGCCGAGCGGCTCGGGCTCGCGCCGGCGGAGGTGCGGGCCATCGGGATTGCCGGCATGCTCCACGACATCGGCAAGATCGCGATCCCCCGTGATTTGCTGGTCAAGCCGGGCCGGTTCACGGATGAGGAACGGGCTGTGGTGCAGCAGCACCCGGTCGAGGGGGCCAAGATGATCATGGCCAAGGAGCGAGGGCTAGGGCTCGCCGCGGTGGTGGCCTACGAGCACCACGTCTATCTCAATGGCGGCGGGTATCCCTCGATGCGCTTTTCGCGGGCGTGTCACTTTGCGAGCCGCATCGTCCACGTGTGCGACATTTACGATGCCCTCTCGACGCACCGGCCCTACCGCCAGGCGTGGGAACCGGAGCAAGCGGTGGCCTATCTGGTTGAGCAGGCCGGCCGGGAACTCGACCCTGAAATCGTCAAGGCCTTCTGCGACATGATCGGCGAGGCGCAGATCCAGCGGATGGCGCTGGAGGCCGATGCCGCCGTCCCGGCGCCGCCCCCCGAAGAACTTCCCTCCGCCCCACTTGTGCAACAAGCCCGATAGCGCGAGCGTACAGTCCTCGTGACGGCCCGGATCGGGCCCAGGTTGCTTCCCAACTGTACGATGGAGTCGAGGACCGATGGCTGACGAACAGCTGACCCCGATTACGCCCGCCCGGGTGGCCCAGGAACTCAAGACCTTGAGCGATGGCCGAAAGTCCGGGAAATTCAATCCCAGCGAATACGAACATCGATTTTCGCGGATGATCTCCGAACTTCGGGACCGTCACATCGGAGGATCCCGAGCCGAAATTCTGGCCGCGCTGACTCCGCTCAAGACCGACGGGACCATCGACGATACCGACTGGCGGCGACTCGTCGCGCAGTTGGGATTGGCCTGAGACCGGGATCTCGCCGGGGACCGATGGTGCCGGTCCCCTTTCACGCGGTGGTCTCCCCGTCGTCTTCTTCCCTATGCCGCTGTTCCCGCGCCGCGTCACACCAACGGTTCTGATCGGGAACGTCCCGGTCGGCTCCCGCCATCCGGTCATGGTCCAGTCGATGACCAACACCGACACGGCCGACGTGGCCGGGACGATGGAACAGGTCGCGGCGCTGGCTCGGGCCGGCAGTGAAGTCGTCCGAGTCACGGTCAACACCGATGCGGCGGCCCAGGCGGTGCCCGACATCGTGGCCGGGCTGGCAGCTCGCGGCCTTGAGGTCCCGATCGTCGGTGACTTCCATTACAACGGCCACCTGCTGCTCACCCGATATCCCGAATGCGCCCGGGCCCTGGCCAAGTACCGGATCAATCCGGGAAACGTGGGCGGCAAGCGCCATGACGAACATTTCCGGGCCATCGTCGAGGTGGCGATCGCCAATGGCAAGCCGGTGCGGATCGGTGTCAACTGGGGCTCGCTTGATCAGCAGCTGCTGACTGAATTGATGGATGCCAACGCCGCAAGTTCCCAGCCGAAGGACGCCCGCGACGTCACCATGGAGGCCATGGTGGAAAGCGCGGTTCGGTCCGCCCGTGCCGCCGAGTCGATTGGGCTCCCCCATGATCGGATCGTCCTGTCGGCCAAGGTGTCCGGGGTCCAGGATCTGGTCGATGTGTACCGGATGCTGGCCCCACGGGCTGACTACCCGTTGCATCTCGGGCTCACCGAGGCGGGCCTGGGCATGAAAGGCATCGTGGCGAGTACCGCGGGACTCTCGATTCTGCTCCAGGAAGGCATCGGCGACACCATTCGGGTCTCGCTGACGCCGCTGCCGGACGGAGATCGCGCCGAGGAAGTCCGGGTCGCCCAGCAGATCCTTCAATCGGTGGGCCTCCGCAGCTTCCTGCCGCAGGTGACCAGCTGTCCCGGGTGCGGCCGGACCACCAGCACCTTCTTTCAGTCGATGGCCCTGGAGATCCAGAATTACCTCCGCGATCAGATGCCGGTCTGGCGTGAAGACCGTCCTGGTGTCGAGACCATGAAGGTCGCGGTGATGGGCTGCGTCGTGAACGGCCCGGGCGAGTCGAAGCACGCCAACATCGGGATTTCGCTTCCCGGGACGTTCGAGGACCCCAAGGCGCCGGTCTATGTCGATGGGCGGATGCTCAAGACCTTGAAGGGCGACCGGATCGTGCCCGAGTTTCTGACCATCCTCGAGGAGTACGTTGCCACGCACTATCGCCGGGAGCCGTCGTAACATGGCCGGATCGGAATTGCTGGCGCATCCCTTGACCGCGCTCCCACTGTTGTTCGGGGCGGGACTCGTCACCAGCCTGACCCCCTGCATCTATCCGATGATCCCGATTACGGCCGGAGTTCTCGGTGGGGCCGGCGCGGTCGGCCGGTCGCGGAGCCGGACCGTACTGATGAGCCTCGTTTATGCGGTCGGCCTCGCCACCGTCTATGCTTCGCTCGGTTTGTTGGCCGGCCTCTCGGGTGCGCTGTTTGGCACGGTGAGCGCCAATCCCTGGGCCTATTTTGCGATGGCCAACCTGCTGCTCGTTTCCGGCCTCGCCATGCTGGACGTCATTCCCGTCCTGGTGCCCGAACGCCTGCTGGCGTGGGCCGGGCGCTTCGGTGGGCAGTCCCTCGGTGCGGTGTTCCTGATGGGGGCAACATCCGGTCTGGTGGCCGCTCCGTGCGGGGCCCCGGCGTTTGCGGCGGTGCTCACCTTCGTCAGCTCCACCCAGAGTGCGTCGCTCGGCTTCCTCTATCTCTTCGTGTTCAGCCTGGGGATGACGGCGCTGCTGGTGGCGATCGGGATCTTCTCGGGTATGGTCGCCGCCCTGCCGAAGCCGGGCCGCTGGACCGTGTGGGTGAAGCGAGCGGCGGGCGTCCTCTTGCTCGCGATGGCGGAGTACTACCTCATCAAGATGGGTCAGGTCTGGATATGAACCCGTTTGGCAAGACCCTCCGGTTGTTCGCCGTACTGACGGCGGTGACCTCGTTCGCCGCCCGGCCCGCCACGGCCCAGTTCGAATCAGGGATCGCCGTCGGGGCCGCGGCGCCACGGATTCTGATCAACGATCTGGATGGAAAGCCCTTCGATTTGGGTGGCGTCATCGGGAAGAAGCCCGTCCTGATCGAGTTCTGGGCCACCTGGTGCGCGCTCTGCAAGGCCTTGTTGCCGGAGTTGGGCCGGGTCCGGAAGACCTATGGCGACCGGATTACGATGATCGGGGTCAACATCACGGTCAACGACTCGAAGGACCGGGTCCACCGCTACCTCGACCTTCACAAGCCCCCGTTTCTGCCCCTCTTTGACGACAAGGGCGCGGGGAGCCGGGCCTACGACGTGGCGACGACCTCCTATATCGTGGTCGTGGACCGAACCGGCAAGGTGGTCTACACCGGGTCGGGCGGGGAACAGGACCTGGTCAAAGCCGTGGGGCTCGCCGTCCGATGACGGGGCGACCGGGGGGCCGCTGTCTTGCCGCGGTCGGCGCGCTGCTGATGGTGCTCGTCGTGCCGGCTGAGGCCCAGAAGCTCCGGGCCTCGTTGCTCGACGACCCGCCGATCGGCAAGGTCCCGCCGGACATCGTGCTCCCCTATTGGGCCAACGGCGCGCCAGGTCCGGCGGACCAGCCGTTCCGTCTCAAGGCGGAACTCGGGCGGGTGGTGGTCCTGGCCTTCGGCGGATCGGGGCAACGGCCGGGTTGGGCCGATGTCACGGCCCACGCCGACTCGATGGGGAGTCCGCGGGTCGAACTGATC
The DNA here is from genome assembly GCA_025350665.1 of Gemmatimonadota bacterium. Classification (GTDB taxonomy): domain Bacteria; phylum Gemmatimonadota; class Gemmatimonadetes; order Gemmatimonadales; family GWC2-71-9; genus SHZU01. The sequence goes on from JANXXJ010000300.1 coordinate 17,806, forward strand.
GCGGTGGCGTGGGGCCCGGCCGAGACGTTGGGCGATTTGGCGGGACCCTCCCGCCTCAAGATCCTGGCTGACCCGGCCGGGGCGGTCCACCGGCGGTACGGGAGCCGGGCGACCGACCCCTGGACCTTCTTCATCGTGGCGGATGACGGCCATCTGATCTGGAAGTCCCGGCGCCCGGAGGTGGCGTCTCCCGGCTGGTGGGCTCAATTGGTCGCGGCTGCCCGCCGGGGAGCCCCGGGTCTTCCCCGATAACGGCTTTTGTTCGGCTGGCCGGAGCGGCCGAGGAGCCGCCTGACCGGCGAAAAGCCGGGGTGTTTGGGCGGTGTCGGAAACGCGACACCGGCCCTAACGGTGCAATAATGCGCAACTTATGTGGTGGCAACGCGATGCGGCACGTTGGTTGCTGCATGCCCAAGGCAGCGCTCGTCAGGTTGGGATGGGTTGGTGCAGCAAATGGGTCGGGAACGGGTCTGGTGGGGCGCATTCCGGGGGCTGCCGTGCCAAGGTGTGGAGGCGTCAGGGTTTAACCTTCTTGACCCTGGCACGAACGACGGTTAACTTGGCACGTCGTTCAAGTCCGGAGAGCGGGCCGTCGTTCGGTTCCGAGTCGAAGCTCGAGGGAGGGTTTTCCTCCTCCTCGGGTCGGAGACCGTCGGTATCGTCCGTGGTTGTCTGGTCCGGACTCGGGCAGTGAGACTCACCGGCAGCTCGGCCAGCGTTTTGTGCGCTGGCTCACAGCGGCCGATCTGTCTTGCTGCTAACGTTCTCTCGATGTAGTCGCATTGGGCGTCAGAATTAATTGTTCCGGAAGTCGTAGCAAACCTTGCAGGCTCACGTTCATAGGGGGAGTTAATGAACAAGTTTTTTCGTTCCACGCTGCTGACGAGCATGCTGGCCGCTGGTTTGGCTGCTTGCGGCGACGACGTCACCGTCGTTGATCCGCCGCCGCCGCCGCCGCCGCCCGCTCCGGCCGTCCACAGCATCACTGTGGGTCCTGATGGTGGCTCCGTCACCGTCGGCGCGACCCTGACCATGGTGGCGGCGGTGAATGCCGACGCCGGCGTGGCGACGACCGTTACCTGGAGCTCGAGCGACAACGCCAAGGCCACCGTCAGCGCTGCTGGCGTTGTGACCGGTGTCGCCGCCGGCTCCGTGGGTATCAAGGCTTGCTCCACCGTCAACACCTCGGTCTGCGGTGTTGCCACGGTCGCCGTTGTGGCCGCTCCGGTCTCGACTGTGACTGGGGTGGTGATTACTCCGCCCTCGGCCACGCTGGTCATCGGGCAGAGCATCACCGCCTCGGCGAACGTCCAGGGCACCAACAGCCCGTCGCAGGCCGTGACGTGGTCCTCGCTCGCTCCCGCGGTTGCCACCGTTGACGCCAACGGCGTCGTGACGGCGGTTGCCAACGGCACCGCGGTGATCAAGGCGACTTCAAACGCCAACTCGTCGATCGCGGGCACCATGTCGGTGACCGTCTTCACGCCGCAGCCGGCCACGATCTCGATCCAGTCGATCACCACGGGCAACCTGGCCACGCCGGTCACGTTGACCAACGTGAACGGCCAGATCGAAATCACCCTGAACGTCGATAACGGCGCCTATACGATCACCAAGGCCCAGGCCCTGGTGAACGGTTCCAGCGTCGTTGCCGAGCAGGTGTTCGCGTCCTCGTCGGCCTCGGCCGCCCCGGCCAAGGTTCCGTCGACCGTCGTGCTGAGCCTTGACACTCGCCAGGTCTCCAAGACCTCCGGCGGCGTATACGTGCCGGTCATCTTCAACGGCCCGAACTCGATCACCGCCCGAATCTTCGTCGCGGGCGCGACCAGTCCGATCTCGTCCAACGCGATTCCGGTTGTGATGCAGAACCGGGACGCCTGGGTTGCTGGCACCACCCCGGTGCTAACGCAGGTCTTGAGTTCGCCGAGCGCGGCGGGCAACATTGCCTCCGGCGGCCTCACTTGGTACAAGTCAGACGTCAGCTTCGCCGGTGGTTTGAACTACATCGCGTTCTTCCCGGTGACCCCGACGATCAACGCTACGTCTAACTTCTGCGGTTCGAGCGGTAACGCCGCGGTTGGCACCCCGCAGACGGGCCTTACGCTCGCCGGCACCTTCCCCTGCCTCGCGAACACGTTCGAGGGCGGTGTGGCGCTGAACGGGTTCAGTATCACGCCGGGCACTGCTCCGGCGGCCGATGTGATCTACCTCGCGGCGGATACCGAGAGCACTGAGCAGGTCGGTTCCCCGTACAGCGTGGCTGGTTCGTCGCGGTACAGCCTGCTCACCGGCGGGCCGTCCATCCCCGGTGCCACCGGTAACTCGGTGTTCGTTGACACCAAGCCTCCGGTCATCACGCCGAACGCGATTGGTTTCCTTTCGGGCGGCGCGGCTCCGTACGACTGTGAAACGACCGGCATCACCCCCGGTTGCTGGGTCGGCGCGGCTTACGACTTCAGCGGCGATTTCCCCGCGACGGACAACGGGACCGGCTTGACCAGTGTTGCAGTTCACCAGTTGGCGGGCAGCATTCCGGTCGCCTGCGCTGGCCCGACGCTTACCGCAGCTTCGCTGGCGGACAACACCACCGCCAACGTCTACTCGGCCTGCGCCAACGCCGTGGACGCCATCGGCAACGTTGCGGCTGACGTTGCGGGCTTCAATAGCTTCAGCAAGGACGGCGTCGCACCGACGTTCACCTTTAGTGGTACTTACGCGGTCGCGACCACCAATCCCCCAGTTGTGAACGTCAACCCGGTCACCACGCTTAACTACACGGTGACCGATGACAACTCGGGCATCAACTCGACTCTGGGTCTGCAGTTGAGCACGACGACGACGCTTGCTGGCGCCGGTGTCTGCCCGGCACCGGTGACAACGCTCAATTTTGCGGTCCTTAACACCACTCCGGTGTCGATGACTACCCCGTACGTGCTCAACACGTGCGTCCCGCAGGGTGAGCGTACCTGGGCTGCGCATGGCCAGGACCGCGCTGGGAATAACTCAGTGACCATCACCCGGCAGCTTGAACTCAACACGGCCATTCCGGCGATCGCCGCAATCAACATCCATCCGAACTACGCCGCAGCGGCGTCGGTCAACGTTGACGTCCTTGCGACGGATGACGAGGACCTGTCGGGTGCCGAGCTGACCATTTCCACCGCGACCGGCGATGCCAATACGCCGATCCAGGTGGTGTTCGGGCCAGCCGGTGGCTTCTTCACCAACATGTGGGGCACCAGTTGGGATGGCAGCCTGTTCCTCAACACGACCCTGAACACCAACTCGCTGGTGTCGCTGCCGGCCAACTATTCGTTGGCTGGTTATGTAAAGACCGCCGGTGCGTTGACCCAGGCGAACGAGGTCATCACCTCGATCAGCACCAAGGTGTATGACACGTTCGGGGCTCCCAGTGCAGCGACGGCGACGCCCATCAATGGGGCGTTCGTTACCCAGTCGTCGTACGCCACGATCAACCCGTGGGCGGCCTCCTTGGCTGGTGTGATCAGCCCGGTTCTGGCCCCTGCAGGTGCCTGTACCTTCCAGTACGCCACGCCGACGAACAATCCGACGATCGTTACCCGCCTCTGGGTGGTCAACGACAACGGTGCTGGCGTCTACACGGTGCTGGCTGACATCAACACTGCGCCGGTGCTGATCTCGGATAACGGGATTCAGCGGTTGTACCAGCACAGCGTGAGCGCGAACACCTGCGCGCTGTACTCGGCGACGCTGGCCGCGAACAACGTCATCGCCATCCAGGGCAACGTTGGCGCGATCCTGTTCTAAGCTCGGTTAGTCGAACAAACAAAGGGCCCCGTCGAGAGACGGGGCCCTTTGCTTTCCAGGTAACGGCCGAGGCTGGGGGACCGCGTCAGTCCGGACCCCCGGCCCAGTTTGGTTCAGACGTTGGCGGTCGCGACCATAGGAATGGTGGCGTCGAAGTACTGCGAAATGGCCTCAGGCCGGCCCGTGGAAGAGCCGTCGGACCGGTAGGCGCCCATCGTGACGTAGGACAGCATGGTGCCAAGCCCTTCCGGCGAATTGGCCACGTAGCCCTTCTTGACGGCATCCAGAAAGAGACGCCCCTCAAGGCTGATGTCGGTTACGCCGTATGCCTTCGGATTGGTGTACTCGGCGTACTTGATGGCGAGCGAGTTGTCCACGTCGGCCTGACTGGTCTGAATGCCCGGCCCGGTGGCGCCGGAGGGTTGGAGCAGCAGCGCCGGCCACGGGATCGGCATCGGGGGGGGAGCGGACACCTTCGGGGGCTCAGCGGTGGGCGGCTCGGCGCCGCCCACCGGGGGGTGCCCGCCATCGGTGACAGGTGGCTTGGTTGCGACCGTGGGCGTGCTGTCGTCCGGCGGGGGCAGCAGGGGCTCGGGTTTGGTGAGTGTTTCGGTCTGCTTGATGATGACCGACCGGAGCGTGTCGCCAACGTCACCGATCTCGACGTGGAGCTGGTCGATCGGGAGGTCCTGAGGTGGCGGGTCGCCGGCTGGATTGTTGGGCAGGATCGTTGGACCACCGGTGCCGTTCAAGATCCCGAGGGGGTTGGCGGTTCCGGGGGCCAGGGCCTCGATCTGCGGCCTCGGCACCGGCGGGTCCTCCGCCGGGAGGGATGAGACCGCTCGATGGCCTGTAACGCCAAACGGAGCGATGGAGGGGTCATTGCCGGCGGCTTCCTCGAGGGTCTGAGCGAAGGTCCGCTGCCCGGCCTGAGTTTCCGTTACCGGCACAGCCGGCCGGGAACGGTTTACCGGGCTACCCAGCGGCGAAAGGATGTTGTTGAGCGTTCTGAGGATATCCATGTCGTTTCCCCCCAACCATTTACAGGCTGGATCCGAGTTCCGGGCCCCAGGGTGGGGCCGGTGGTGATGGGGGACTAGGGGTGCAACCTGGGGGCCAAGCCGGTCTGTCGCCGGCTTACGCCGGCGACTACGGCGCTGCCCTCGCCTGGCCGATTGCGGCGTTAGCCGTCGGCCGGGGGGTATGGCGCCGGGCTAGCGGCGGCCTCTCGGGACCTTTGGGGGGTCAGGCGATGTCGGCGGGGAGCCCGGCCACCGAGGTTACCGATCCCTCCCGGGGATAGCCGGGGCGGCCCATGGCCGCGAAGGTAAGCCGCTTGCCGAGTTCCACCCCCGGCTGGTCGAACGGATTGACGCCATACCAGATCCCGGCAAATCCCGTGGCCAGCTGCATGAACATGATCAACTCGCCCAGGACCTCGGCATCGAGGCGGGGCAGCTCGAGGGTGGCGTTCATCCGCCCCATCCGGGCCAACGCGGCCGAGGTGGCCTCCTGCTCGGCCCGGAGGAGGTCGCCGATCGAATGGCCCTGGAGATAGGCCAGTTCCTCCGGAAGGTCCGCTCGGTGGGGGATCCGGACGTCCTCACCGGGATTCTCGACCTTGAGGAAGGTGACCACTTTGTCGAACGGCCCTTCCATGAAGAGCTGGACCTGGCTGTGCTGATCGGTGGCGCCGACCGCGCCTAGTGGTGTCGGCCCGGCGAAGATCGGTTCGCCCCGGCGGTCGGTCCGCTTCCCGAGACTCTCGGCCCAGAGTTGCACGAACCAGGCGGCGAATTCGCGAAGCCGGTCGCTGTAAGGCATGAGGACGTGAATCCGGGCCCCGAGCCAGGCATCGGCGGCCCAGAGCAAGGCGGCGTACGACGCCGCTGGATTCTTGAGGAGATCCGATTCGGCTCCCGCGGCGAGCGCGGTCCGGGCACCGCGCAGCAGCCCCTCGATGTCGATCCCTACCAGCGCGGCCGGCAGGAGGCCAACGGCCGTGAGGACGCTGAAGCGGCCCCCCACGTCCGCCGGAACCTCGAGCGCGGCGATCCCTTCCCGGACGGCCAGCTCGCGGAGGGGGCCTTTCACGGGGTCGGTGGTGAAGGCGATGTGCCGGGATGCGGCCTCGGGTCCCAAGGCCTGATCGAGCCAGGCGCG
>JANXXJ010000353.1 GCA_025350665.1 Gemmatimonadota bacterium
ATCCCGGTGAAGGTGGCGTGGCTCCCGACCATCGGGATTCCCTCCACCACCATGCCCGGGATCCCGCCCGACTGGAGCGTGTTCATCATCTGGACCCAATTGCCCTCACGGTCGACGACGGCGAGCTCGCAGCTCCCGGTCGGCTGCTTCGAGCGGGCGTCGCCACCGGTGGGTTTGCCCGCCGCGCTCATGCCCGGGAGTCCGGGGCCGGCGGTCAGGGCGACATGCGTCGTGAGATCGATCCTCGGCTTGAGGCCGCGGATGATCCTGGCGATCGAGGCCTGGAATCCGTCGTCCAGGATCGCGTCGACGCCGTAGTCGGCCACGGTCGGGTCGCCGATCATACCGCAGTAGTAGAGCCCCTGCCGCATCGCGTGGCTGGTGTAGAACAGATGTTCGGCCGACCCGGGCTCCGTGTTCCGGATGCCGAGATGGCGGAGGACGCCGAGGACGAAGGCGCAGAAAACCCCTTGCTGCTGGGGCGGGCCTAACGACACGACCTCGTATTCATGGTGCCGGAACGCCAGCGGGTCGAGCCACCGGGGCGGCGTGTCCGTCATGTGGGTCTTCTCGATCTTCCATCCCATGCCGTTGGCCCTGGCAATGAACGCGTCAGCCCAGCCGCCGGTGATCATCCAGTCCGGTCCCTCAGACGCCACCTTCCTGAGGGTCTCGGCCATCGCTTTGGAGCCGAACCGCTGCCCGACCGGCACCAGGTACCCGCCGGGCATGAAGAACTCCCGGCCCTCCGGGAAATAGGTCACGAAATCCTGGGCGAACAGGTTGACGGCCAGCTCGAACGATGAGACCGGATGCCCCTCCTCGGCCCAGCGGATCGCATCCTCGCAGAGGCGGGCCCACGGCTTGGTGCCGAACCGGTCGTAGATCGCCTTCATGCCGGGCATGAACCCGGGGATGCAGGCGGACGGGGGGATCATGGCGTAGCCGTGATTCTGGGTCGGGATCGGTTTGAACGGAGCGAGCCCGTCCGGGAAGGTGCCGACGCTGTCGAGCTGGTAGCGCTTCCCGGTTCTCGCCTCGTAGTACAGGAAAGTGACCGTCCCCGTATGGTTCGTCATGAAGGGCTCGACCGCCGCCTGCACCAGGCAGCCGGCCAGCGCGGCGTCGACGGCGTTGCCGCCTTCCTTGAGGACCTTGACGATCGTTTCGGTCACGATGGCGCTGTCGGTGCTCACCGCGGCGGTGAGGCCGGTCACGGCGGCCTTGGGGCCCCAGTTGTTGATGTACGCGGCGTCAGTCATCGCAGGGTCCGGGATGGCGTGGGTGGTGTGCTGGCGCTTAACGGACCGACCGCGAGATCGTACTTGCGTCGGCCCATTCCCAATGGTACCGTCGAGGAATTACTGGCACAATGTCCCGCAATATGAGACACTGAAACGGGGTCCGCTGATGACCCACACCCAGTGGTACGCCGCCGGGGCTGTCGTCTCGGTGCTCGCTACCACACTCGCCGCCCAGAGCGGGCCGACGTACACCGCGAGGGATTACGCCGATGCCGCAGGTGTCATCGAGTCCAATACGGTGGGCCTGGTCCGGAACGAATCGGTCGAGCCCCACTGGTTGGGCCTCACCGGCGATTTCTGGTATCGGCGCGACGAGGCGGACGGGACGAGCTACGTCCGGTTTGCCGCGAGGACGGGCCGGAAGGCTCCGCTCTTCGATCACGTCGCCCTCGCGGCCGCGCTTGGCAAGGTCCTCGGCCCGGCCAATCCGCCCACGGCCAATCATCTCGGTCTGAGCGGTGTCGCCCTGAGTGGGGATGGGAAGCGCCTCACCGCGACCGTCGGGGCCAGGACCGTCACCTGTGAACTCGTGCCGGCGTCCTGCCAGGCGGCCGATGGCAAACGTCCCGATCCCGGCCTGCTGCTCTCGCCGGACGGCACCCACGCGGCGTTCATCAAGGCCGACAATCTCTACATCCGCGATCTGGTCAGCGGGCGCGAGACCCAGATCACCACCGACGGCGCGCCGCAATTCTCCTACGGCGCCCTGTCCGAAATGTCCCTGATCACCATCCCGCGCCGGAAATTCGGCATGGTGCTGCCGCCGATGGGAACCTCCTGGTCACCCGACGGGAAGTACCTGATCGTACCGCGGGTGGACGAACGGCAGGTCCCGTTCAACAATTTCGTCGAGTGGGTTCCCCAGGACGGGTCGCGGCGCCCGATTCTCCACCAAGTCCGTTCGGCCTTTACCGGGGACCGGGAGCAACTCGTCACTGACTTGTTCATCATCGAGCCCGCCAGCGGTCGCCGTGTCCCGGTCACCCTGCCGGCCGCCTACGCGGCGGGCGGGAGCCAGGGGCTCTCGAGCGAACCGGTCGGGTGGAGCGTGGCCCGGCACCAGGCGTTCCTGATCGGGCGTGCCCCCGGTGGCAAGGCGCTGGCGCTCCTCCGGGTGGACCTAGCCACCGGGGCGGCGGCGCTCGTCGTTGAAGAGAAGGCCACGGTGAGCCGGGTCGAGACCAACACCGAGGAGTACAACGTTCCCAATATCCGGGTCATCGACGACGGCGCTGCGGTCATCTGGTACTCGGCTCGATCCGGCGCGGGCCAGCTCTACCGTTACGATGGCCAGACCGGAGCCCAGCTGAACGGCATCAGTGGCACCGCCGGCGCGGTCTTCAACATCATTGCCGTCGACGAGAAGAAGCGCGAGATCTTCTTCACCGCCGGCGGCCGGGAGGCGGGGCGCGATCCCTACTACCAGCATCTGTACCAAGCCGGCCTCGACAAGGGCGATCCGCGCCTCCTGACCCCGACCGATGCCGATCACCAGTTCGATCCGCCGCGAAGCGCCCTGCTCAAGCTTCTCTTTCGGGTCAGTGATCCGCCGGTGGTCGTGAATCTCCCGGGCGGAGTGTTCCTCGACACCTACTCCACGGTCGACACCCCGCCTGTGACCGTCCTCCGCTCCACCACCGACGGCCGCCAGCTCGCCGAAGTCGAGCGCGCCGACCCGTCGGCGCTGTTCGCCACCGGGTGGAGGGCGCCGGTTCGCGAGCAAGTCATCGCCGCCGACGGCACCACGCCGATCTACGCGGTCTACTACGCGCCGCTTCGCGACATCGGCCGGCCCACCCATCCCGTGATCGATGCCGAATACGGCGGCCCGCAGGTGATGGTGGCGCCCCGGAACTTTCCCCAGGCCTACGGCGCCGGCAATCCGCGCGGTGAGAGCGGCCTCGCCCGGCTCGGTTTTGCGATGGTGACGGTGGACGGCCGGGGGACGCCCTATCGCGACAACGCCTTTCGGGATGCCGGCTATCCCGAGTTCACTCAGGTTGGGATCGACGACCACATCGCCGCGATCAGACAGCTGGCGACCCGCCACTCGGAAATGGACACCACCCGCGTTGGGGTCTATGGCTGGTCGTGGGGTGGTACCTTCGCCGCCCAAGCCATCCTGAGCCGGCCTGATTTCTACCGCGTCGCGGTGTCCGGCGCCGGCGTATATGACTACGCCGCGCTCTATCCCGGCTTCGAGTCGGTGACGGGCCTGCCCGTCTATGCCGATGGCTCCGCGAACCGCGGCAAACCCGACGAGGCGCCGGCCAGTTGGCGGAAACTCGACATCACCGCGATGGCCCCGAACCTCAAGGGTCACCTGCTGCTCATCTATGGGGATCTCGACGAGAACGTCCCCTCGCTTCAGGCGTTCCGGCTCGCGGCCGCCCTGGTCAAGGCCAACAAGCCTTACGACCTGATCTATCTCCCCGGTCGCACCCACGCAGGCGGGGGCGAGGGGTACCCGATCAAGCGGACCTGGGACTACTTCCTCACGCACCTGATGAACTCCGAGCCCGTCTCTGATGCCGTCGTGGCGATCAAGCCGCCGGCACCCCGGTGAAAACGGTGAACGCCGCGCCCGACACCGCACTTCGAACTGCCCTCCGCCTGATTGAAGACGCCTGGGCCGAGTTGAGCCGCAGCGCCTTCGTTCAGCATGCCATGGGCCACCCGGTCACAACCCTGCCGGATCTCTCCTTCGCCGAGGCGGAGCGGAAATCCTCGGTGGGCCGGGCCCTGGTGACCCGGGTCAATGCCATCGACGCTGACTGCCTGCCGCATGACGTGGCGCTGACGCTTCGGACGGTACGATTCCGGGCCGCCACCTGGGCGCGCGAGGCTGAGTGGTACTGGATGGTCATCGATCCTGCCGGCGCGGCCTTCTTCGGCCTTTTTCTGGTAACGGGATACTGCGGCGGGTACCTCCTCAATTCCGTCCGGCAGTTCGCGGCCGGCTTCAAATTCGAGTCGGACGGCGACCTCGATCGGTATCTCGCGCTGGCGTCGGACTACGCCCGGCTGATCGACCAGATTCGGGTCCGGACCGTGGGGCAGGCGGGACGGGGGATCTACATGCCCAGGGTTCAGATTCAGCAAGCGGAGGGGCTGATCGCGGCATTCCGAGCGCAGGTGCGCCCGACCTGGACCGTGGCGGCCGACCGCCTGATGGCCGTCAGCAAAGGCTCGTTCGACCAGGAAATGGAGCGGAGGATCGCCGGAATCGACCGCGCCTTCGGCGAGCTGGCTGACGTATTCTCACCCGCCTATCTCGCCAATGCTCCGGAGGCGGTAGGGATGGGGCAGTACCCCGGCGGCAAGGCGATTTACGCCGAACTGCTCAAGCTCCACACCACGCTCGATCTGACCCCGGAGGAGGTCCACGTCACCGGGCACGAGCGGATCGCAACGATCGAAGCGGCAATGGCCGCGATCCGCCAGGAGGTCGGCTTCAGCGGCGACGGCAAGGCGTACCTCGCGCACCTGAACCAGGACCCTCGCTGGCGTGCTGACACGGCCGAGGGAGTGGGGCAGGTGTTCCAGAAATACATCGACCGGATGAAGACCAGGTTCGGCGAGTTCTTCGCCTCCGGCGCGAAGGCCGCGTACCGGGCCGCGCCGCTGCCCTCGGCCCTGGAAGGATCGATGACCTTTGGGTACTACGACGGCGCCACGCCGGACCATCCCGTGGGTACCTATCTGTTCAACGCGGCCAACCTGACGAAGGTGGCGCTGTTTCACATCGGCGCGCTCAACTATCACGAGCTGGTGCCGGGTCACCACCTCCATCTCTCCACCCAGCTGGAGAACGAGCTGCTCCATCCCTTCCGGACCTACACCTACGTCAACGCCTACAACGAAGCCTGGGCTGAGTATTCGGCCACGCTGGCGGGGGAGATGGGGATGTATCCTGAGCCGGAGGAACGCTACGGGCGCCTGGTGATGGATGCGTTCCTGACCTGCCGGCTGGTGGTGGACACCGGCATGAACGTCCTGGGCTGGTCCCTCGAGCAGGCCCGTGAGTACCTCCGAGCTCACTGCAACATGTCGGAAACCGAGATCCGGTCCGAGACGATCCGGTACTCCTGCGACATTCCCGCCCAGGCCCTGGCCTACAAGATGGGCGACACGAAGATGTTCGAGTTCCGGGCCCGGATGCAGGCGGCGTTAGGCAACCGGTTCGACATCAGGCAGTTCCATGCCGCCGTGCTGGGCCCCGGAGCGTTGCCGATGGCGGACCTCGATTGGCACCTCGAGCGGGAGACCCGCCGGATGGCCGCGGGAGAATCTGATTTGATGACGTGAGCCTCCCGGTTGGCAGGACCGCGCCCGATCGCCCGAACGTGGCGTCAGCCCCCGCCGACCAGGCGGCCCAGCGCCAGGGCGAGCACGATGCAGGCCAGACCGCCTCCGACCACTATGCGGCGGAGCGGCTTTGGAATCGTGGAGCCACCGACGACGTGATAGGCAAGCGCGCCGAAGAAGGGGACCAGGAGGATCACGGCGACCCAGCCTGACGCGACGCCGCGAGCCACCTGGCGCCGGCCGAGATCGGAGAAGGCGAGGGCCGACCACACCGCGTAGAGCATGATCGGGAGAAAGTATCCGTAGAGGCTCATCACGATGGAGAGCGCCGAGGGCAGGGGGATTTCGCTCATCAGCGGATCCGATAGAAGGTGAGGGCGTAGGCCGCCGCGACGACGGCGAGTCCGCCGAGAACAGTGGCACGACGGGCGAACCGCGAGAGGGTCGAGCCGCCGGCCATCAAATAGGCCGCGGCACCCGCAACCGGAAGGAGCAGGACGGCCGCCCCCCATTTCGCGGCGAGGCCCGGTTCCCGCTCGGCCCGGTCGGCGAGGTCGAGGAAGGCCACGGTCGACCAGGCGCAGTAGAGCATCAGCGGGAGCAGGTAGTCATAGACCCCGAACAACAGGGTGTTCAGGCGCCAGGGGGTCACCAGCGAAAGGATGCTCCCGGGCATCATCGGCCCCGGTTCTTCGCCGCCGCGATCACGGTCCTCGGCGGGCTGGGGAGACGAATCGCGTCGACGTTGATCGGGTAGCCGGCAAACGGATCGACCGCCGGCCTGACGGGGGCGTCCGCCCCGCCGGGCAGCTGCGGTTGGGGTTCGGGTTTGGCCCAGTGCTTCCAGGAATCGTCGAACTTCTCGCGGGGCCGGAAGAAGGCGGCCCGGCCGGCCACGCTGGCGAAGTAGGCGGCCGGGTCGCCCACGACCGGAAATCGGAGGCCGCGGCACGGCTGGAGCAATTCGAGGCCCCACGGAACGGTGGTTCGATATCGGTTGCCGCTGAAGCAGTTCCCCTGGCTTCCGAGTCCGCTCAAGGCGAGGTCGGTCCGGCCGGATTCGAGGATGACGTTGTCGCGGACCACGTTGTCGGTCGAGGGATAGACGTGCCGGTCCTTGGTGGTGTAGAGATGGATCCCGTTGGTCTGGCTGCCCCGGATGTAATTCCTGGCGATCAGGTTCCGGCTGCCGCCGGTCACCGCGATGCCGCTGCCGCCGTTGTCGAGGACGAGGTTGCCGACGATCACGTTTTCGCGCTGGGGCGGGTGGGGCTCGACGTCGAAGGTGTTCGGGGCGATGCCGGGGCCTTCATTGTTCCGCCAGATCGAATTGATGATGTAGAGCGAGCCGCTCGAATTGGTGCCCGAGTAGCCGTTGCCGAGGTTGTGCTCGCCGATGACGCTGTCGAGGATGGTGCGGCAGGGGTAGCAGCCGCCGACATAGAAGCCGGCGTCCGGCGAACCGGCGCCTAACGAGTGGTCGAGGAGGCCGTCGTACGAGTCGAAGGCGTAGAGCCCATAGTCGCCATTGTTGATCGCGGTGATGTACGAGCCGCGGTAGCCTTTCACGCCGGTCCAGAAGAACCCGTTCAGGGTGTAGTTCCGGGCGGTGAGGTTTTCGATGGCGACGGCATTGCCGAACACGGTAACGCCGTTGGCGCGGGTGTATTCGCCATCGAGAATGGTCTCGTTCCGATCGACGCCGCGGAGGGTGACCGAGGGCGTCGTGATGACCACCTCTTCGTGATAGACGCCGCGGTCGACCAGCACCAGATCGCCGGGCGCCGCGGCGTCGACGGCCGTCTGGATGGTCGCATAGGTGCCGGGAACCGCGAGGGTTCGGCCGCTCGCGGTCGCGACCGCCTCGCGGTTGGCGGCCGCCGAGGCGTTAGGCCGGTAATCGACGTTGCCCACGACGACCGTGCCCACCATACCCTTGGTGCCGTCCGCGGTCCCGTGGAAGGGACAGTAGTAGTGATAGACGCCGGGCTTGTCGAACTTGATGTCGACCCATTCCCCGACCCGGACGTCGCGGCGGCCGGTGACCCCTGCGGTCGACCAGGAGGTGTCGACCGATATGGCGCTGTGGATGATCCCGCCCAAATTCCGAAAATGGACGTGGCCGCCGACCGGAACCTTCATCAGAACGGGCGAGAAGGTGTTGTCGGCCATGGTGACGAAGCTGCTGTCGGACAGATCCTGGCCGCGCGAACAGCCGGCCAGGGCGAGCGACCCGATCGCGGTCGCGAAGAGCAGGGTGACCATCCGGGGCATGGACGACTCCTCCGGGTTGTGGGGTGGGCTTTGCAAGGATACCGCCCAGACTACGGAATCCGATAGGGCCACGCGACCCGGCCCGCCCCGGTCACTCCCTCCCGACGGAGCGGCGCCGGAAACTCCGCCCGAGCTCAGGCCTCGAGGTCCGCGGTGAGGGTCCGCGCCGCGCGGAGCATGTAGAACCCGCACGGCAGGAACAGCAGCGTGACCGTCATCATGGCGTATTTGAGACCGTTGCCTGGCCCGGCCGCCTTCCCATAGGCATCCGAGAGCGCCCCGGCGAGGACCGGGCCGAGCCCCGTGCCGATCAAGTTCGCGAAGAAGAACACGATTGCCACCGCCATGGCCCGCCGTCTCGATCCGCAGATGACGTGCAACGCCGCAAACATGGCGGGCACCGCCCCGTTCAGCAGCAGCCCGCCGACGAACAGCACGCCCATCATCAGGCCGGCGGTGGGCATCAGGAACGCAACCTCGTGCAACACGAATCCGAGAATCAGGCCGTAGCCCGGGAAACGGGCGTTCCAGACGATGTCGCGTTTGGCCAGCCGGTCCACCAGGCCGCCGCCGAGCGGTGTGCCGACGAGGGCCCCGACGGTGGAGACCGCGCCGTACATCGCGCTCGCCGCGCCCACGGTCATCCCGAATCCGCGGACCATGTAAGGGACCAGGAAGACCAGCGCCCCGTACGCGATCAGGAAGTAGAGGACAATGGCGATCAGGATGTTCACGAACGCCGGCTTGGCCCGGAGCGCCCGGAACGCCGTGGCGACCGGTTCATGAGCGGTGACCGGGACCGCGAATTGGGGCAGATGGCGAGGCTCATGGAGGACGAAACGGGTGATCACGGCGAGCAGCAGACCCGGGATCCCGACCACCAGAAACGCGGTCCGCCAGCCGTAATGCTGCGCCAGCTGACCCCCGACCACGATGCCGATGAGGTAGCCGGCCATCGCCGCCATCAGGAAGGCGCTCAGCGCCTTGCCCCGCCGTTCCGGCGAGAAGTAGTCGGCCACCAGGCTCTGACCCGGCGGAATACCTCCCGCCTCGCCGGCGCCGACCCCGATCCGGGCGACGGCCAACTGCCAGAAGGACTGCGCCATGCCGCACAGGGCGGTCATCAGGCTCCAGACCACGAGCGAGATCGTGATGATGCGGCGCCGGTCGCCCCGGTCGGCCCAGCGAGCCATCGGGATGCCGAGCGTGGCGTAGAACATCGCGAAGCTGAGTCCCGAGAGGAGCCCGAGCATCGTGTCGGAGACGTGGAACTCCTCCTTGATCGGCTGGAGGAGCACCCCGATGATGTTTCGGTCCACGTAGCTTGACGTGGTGACCAGGAACAGGACGAACAGCAGGACCCAGCGGCGGGGCTCGGAGTAGAGGTCCCAGGGTTTGGTTGGGGTCGCGGACGTCAGAGGCGGCTCCGTGTGCGCGGGGAGGACGACGGGATTACGTACCGGACTTGAGTAGTCAAACGTAATACGGTAGAGTTGACAAATATCGTAATCGTGGCCTCAAGAGGCATCACGCCTTCGGTTGCCTCCAAGCGTTCGCTCAACGGCCTCGACCGATCGGTGATTCACGATGTCCCCAACGTCGAAGGTGTCGCCGCAGTGACTCCCGACGAATCCTCCAGCCAACTGGGCCTTCTGCC
Organism: Gemmatimonadota bacterium; assembly: GCA_025350665.1. Classification (GTDB taxonomy): domain Bacteria; phylum Gemmatimonadota; class Gemmatimonadetes; order Gemmatimonadales; family GWC2-71-9; genus SHZU01. Next base: position 9,544 of record JANXXJ010000353.1, read on the forward strand.
CACGCGGTTCCGAATCGAACAGGAGATCGGCCGCGGTGGGATGGCCGTGGTCTATCGCGCCCACGATCAGCACCTGGATCGTTACGTGGCGATCAAGGTGCTCTCGTCTGGAATGTCTCATTCCCTTGGGCCGGAGCGCTTCCAGCGGGAAATCGCCTTGATGGCGAAACTGGTGCACCCCGGCATCGTCGCCCTGTTCGACGCTGGTGAGGTGGCAGGGCAGTTGTACTACGTCATGCCGTTCGTTGCCGGCGAGACCCTGCGCGTTCGGTTGGTGCGCGAACGACGGTTGCCGGTGGCGGTGGCACTGGCCTACGGTGCGGACATCGCCGAAGCGCTCGCCTACGCCCACGGGTTCAGAATTGTCCACCGCGACGTCAAACCCGAGAACATCTTCACCGTCGGCGGCCGAGCTGTCCTTGCCGACTTTGGCATTGCCCGGATCGCCGGCCCGCCGAGCCCCGGAGGGGAGAACCTCACAACCGCGGGAATCGTCGTCGGCACCGTCGCGTACATGAGCCCGGAGCAGGCGACGGGGGGCGCCGACATCGACGGCCGCTCTGATCTGTACAGCCTCGGGTGCGTGCTCTATGAGTTGCTCGTCGGTGCGCCGCCGTTCGTGGCCGGCTCGTTCATGGGTGTGCTCTCCAGGCACCTCACCGAAGCACCCCGTCCGCTCCGAGACCACGACCCCGGATTGCCGGGCCCCATCGACGACCTCCTGATGCAGCTGTTGGCCAAGGAGCCCTCCCAGCGTCCGGCCACGGCCGGCGATGTTGCTCGGGCGTTGCGGGCCGCGCGGATGCCGTCGCGATCGTCGTCGGCCTCCTCAACGATCAGCGAACCCGACCGCCTGGTCGCCGAAGGGCAGAAGGCCTATCGGTTCGGGGCCAGTGGCGGCGGCTCGGCCCGGTCTCACTTCGAGCAAGCCGAGGTGTACTTCAGGCGAGCGCTGGCCCTCGATCCCCACCACGCCCGCGGTCTCTGCGGCCTGGGCAACTGGCACTACTTGATGGGGAACCTCGGGTGGCTCCCGCGACTGGAGGCGTTCGCGAAGGGACGGGAGTTGCTCCTCGCCGCCCTCAGCGCTGACGACCAATGCGCGGAGGTCCACTGCTCGTTGGGAAAGGCCGCGTTGTACTACGACGACGATTGCCATTCCGCGGCCCGTCATACCCAGAGGGCGTTCGCGCTCGACGCCAGCAGCACCGAGGTCCTCCGGTTCCAGAGTATCCTCTTCAAGATCCTGGGCCGGGTTGAGGACGCCATCGGGGCGGCTCAAATGGCGACCACGCTCAGTCCCGACCTCCCGTCTCTCTGGAACGCCCTTGGCGATGCCTTGCTTGCGGCCGGTCGCAACGCCGAAGCGATCGACGCGCTCAAGCGCGCGATCGCCCTGCAGCCCGGCTACAGCGCTGCGGTCGAGCGACTCGAACTGGCTCGACGGCGGCTCGGGGAGCTCGATCTGGCCTTGGAGAGCCGAATGTCGCGGCTGGCCCTGGCCGGCCAGACCGAGCGGACCGGCTTGCTGGAAGCCGAGGCGAAGACGCTTGGCCCGGCAGAGGCGCTCCACCGGGACCTCCGTCGCGAACTGGACGCCTTTTTGGCACAGGCAGAGCAGGGCGATCCGTTCGCGGACCCCTCCAACACCCGGACGCTCGCCGACCGGATCGTCCTGGGCTACGCCGAATTGGGCGAGTGGCACCGGGCGATGGACTGGGTGGAGAACGCGTATCAGCGACGCCCAGGACGGCTTCGTCGAATGCTGACGGACCTGCCCTTCGACCACCGAGGCTTGGCGGTGGATCCGCGCTACGCCCGGCTGTTACGAATGGCCGGCTTGGAAGACCTGTTGTAGTCGGCTTCCCCGCGCCTGCGGGCCCCCGGTCGCACCAGAGGGCATTCCTCGCATGACAAGAACCGTGAAGGAACGGTTCGCGGAATCGATCGTGGTGGACATGACGGCCCCGGGGTCACCCCTCCAACCGCCGGTTACCCCCACCGGGGCCGATACCGATCACATGGAGGTCATCTCGGGCACGCGAGGGCGTCGTCGTTGGTGCCGATGCGCCCCGCCGCGGCCGCGCGCAGAAATCCCGCCACGCCGCACAGCGGCTCGGGCGTGGCGCCAATTCGCTGCCGAAGGGCGTACGGCCGGATGAACACACTGGCGTCGCTGGCCGGCAGAGTGGCGACGTTGTCGAAGAACGCCTTCTGCTTGCCGTCCTGAAACAGGTACCGCTCCACGTTGGACAGGTAGAATGCGTTCAGCGTGCCTCCTCGTTGGCGCAGATACGCGCCGATGGCGCGAATCGTCCTGGGGCCGCTGAAATCGCCGGTTACCGGCACGATCAGGTTCTTCTGGTGGAGCGCCTTCACGAACTGGAAGTTCTCCTCGGTTGAGAGGAAGCTCTGCGGTTGGCCCGCGGCGTCAAGGGACCAGCCGGTGAGATCGGCGAACGTGCCCCCGTTGGCAATGAATTGCAGCCGCCCGCCGGTACCACCCCGGGTCGAAATGCCGGGACCAAACTGGACGAAGGCATTGATGACCGATGTGAGCTGCGCGGAGTCGTCCGGCGTCAGGGTGAATCCGTGCCTCTTCGCCAGGTGCGCGTCGATGCGTGCGGCATTGGCCGCTGCGGCCGCCTGATCGGTCGCGACCGAGGCGTAGGCCTCCCAGATGCGCTGAATCGGCGTGGTCTGGTCCAGCGCCGGCGGTCTCGGCTTCGAGAACAATAGTGAGATGAAGTCCGCGCGATCCTTCGACAGCTCGAACATGGCCTTGAACATCAGGTGCTGCATCGCCGCCTGCCGACGGATGTCGATGAGGAAGGCCATCGCGGGGCGAAGCGCGGCGATATACGTCAGATTCTGCTCTGGTCCGACGCCGAGATACACGCCACCTTGAACACCGCGCTCGCGCAGCATGGTGAAGATCCGGCCAATCTCAGGTTCGTTCGATGTGAAGTTGTCGGTGATCTGGAAGTAGCCGCCTGGTTCAGAGATCTGCCGCTCAAGTGACCAGAAGTCCGCGTCACTCAGTTGGTCCGGGAGCGACGACGCCTTCGCGGCCCGCCAGACCGACACCGAGACGGAGAGCGCGATGACGAGGAGCGCCAGCCATGGAGTGATCCTCCCACGCAGAGACATGGAGACACGGAGGAGGCGCGGAGAAAGAGTCCGGAACGGGCCTGAAGGTGGGGGCTCCATCCCCGGCAATGTGCTATGGGGGGACTCGCCGGGCAAATCGGCGCCTGAACGATCGCCGCGGTGACTTGCGTCCTACGGCTGGACCTCGAACACCGCCCCGACCACCCGCTGGTGCCCCACGACGCACTCCGCGAAGTACCAACCCGGCCGCCACCACCCCGGGTTACGATTGCCGTACCCCTCGTAGAACACCCACGATCGGCTGCCGTCGTCCGGCCTGATTACGACCTCGTAGGCGCCGATCTGGGTCCCATCGTCCCGGTGGAACGTGCACCGGACCGTCGTCGGCGGGTAGTCGGTCCGGCCCGGGAGCCCGAGGCCGATGCTGATGTAGATGTAGCGGCTGGTGGCCGCGGAGAAGACCCGGCCGATGTGGTCGTCGCCCTGCCGGGGATTGTCGTTCTCGAAGAGCGACAGCTGGGTCACGTCGGCGCCGAGGGCCGGGATGTGGCCGACCCAGTTCAAGTCCGTCTTCATCGGGAGGCCGGTAACCGTGAAGTTGGATCCGATGACCCGGCCATCGACCGAACAGGAAACCCGATAGTGGCCCGGGAACCAATTGCCGGGCGCTGGAAGTCCGGTGGCGCCGCCGAGCGACACTCCTTCGGTGGAGAGCTGGATGCCAAGCTCAACCACCGAAACCGCGTCACTCTCCGCCCGGCTGATTTCGCAGTGATGGTGCCCGGCGACCCCGAACTGGGTACCTACCGGCAGTTTGAGCGGTATCCGGAAATACAGCAGGGCGGTGGTCGCCGCGTCGAAGTCCGAGCGGGGTCCGACGGTTCGCTCGTCTAGGGTCGAGTCGCCGGCCCGGATTTCGATTCCGTCGGGAAGGAAATCGCGGAGATTGGCGTGGGCTGCGGTATCCACCGCGCTGTCCACCTTCGGGCTCGGGACGACCACGTTGGCTGGATCGGCCGCGGCCGAGGCCGGCGTCGAGTCGGAGCCAGGGTGCTGATCGGGGGGAGGCTGACGGCAGCCGAGACCCACGCCGACCAGGAGCACGGTTCGCCACCGGGGGGAAACACGCATGGGTCCGCCGTTCGTCTTCGGTCGGCGCGGGAGTACAGTCTCGGGCCGCGTCGGTGAATCGGGCGACTGTTGAATCTGGTGAGCGCCAGGCGGGTGCGTAAGGGGCGCTGCCGCGCGCATGGCGGGACGGCCGATGTCGGCTAACTTCCATCGTTCTTCCGCATATCTACTTCAGGAGCCACTCCATGCCCTCGCTGCTCCGCTCCGTTCTGCTGCTCTCGGCCGTTGTGGCCGGCGCGGTCCAGGCCCAGTCGGTCGACCAGGCCTACACCGCGAAAATCAAGGAATACCTTCGCGATCCCCGGATCACGACGGAACTCGTTGATCACCTGCCCGCCTCCGCCACCGTGCCGAGCCCGCTCAAGTTCTTCGGCCGGATCGTGGGCACCCCGGGTGAACTGACCTACGCCAAAGACATATACCGGTACTTCGCGGCACTCGATCAGGCGTCGGACCGGATCACCGTCTGGAACATCGGCAAGACCGAGGAGGGGCGCGACATGGTGGTGCTGGCCGTCGCGGACCCCGCCACCATCAAGCAGCTCCAGAAGTACCGGGGCATGCTGGCGGCACTCACCGACCCGCGCAAGACGACCGAGGAGGAAGCCCGCCGGCTGATCGGCGTGGCCAAGCCGATCTACTGGGTCACCAGCGGCATCCACTCGCCGGAAACCGGCGGGCCCGAGATGCTGATGGAGCTGGCCTACCGGCTGGCCGTGGAAGAGACGCCGTTCGTCCAGACGATCCGGAACAACGTCATCACCTTCATCACGCCGGTGATCGAGGTGGACGGCCGCGAGAAGCAGGTCGATACCTACTACTTCAACAAGACCCGGCCCAAGGATGCCGCCCGGCTTCCGCTCATGTACTGGGGCAAGTATGTCGCCCACGACAATAACCGGGACGGGATGGGTCAGTTCCTGGCCCTCACCCGGAACGTGACCCGGTTCTACAACGAGTGGACGCCGACCATCATGCACGACCTGCATGAGGCCCAGACCTATCTCTATGCGTCCACGGGGACCGGGCCCTACAACGATGCCCTCGACCCGATCACCATCGACGAGTGGTGGCTCCTGGCCAAGACCGAAGTGATCGAGATGACCAAGCGGGGCGTGCCCGGCGTCTGGACCTACGGGTTCTATGACGGGTGGGTGCCCAACTATATGTTCTTCATCGCCCATACCCACAATGCCATCGGGCGGTTCTACGAAGTCCAGAGCTATGGGCCCGATACCACCACCGTCCGGGCTGGCGCCACGACGACGAGCCGCGAGTGGTTCCGCGCCAATCCGCCGCTCCCGTCGATCGCCTGGGGCCCGCGGAACAACACCAACATTCAGGAATCGGCTCTGCTGATCGCCCTGAATCACGTCGCAAAAAACCGGGAGACCTACCTCGAGAATTACTGGCTCAAGAACAAGCGGGCCGTGGCCAAGGGGACGAACGGTCCGTTGTACGGCTGGGTCATCCCGGCCGGCCAGCGGCGGAAGGCGGACGCCGCGGACGCCGTGAACGAGCTGATGCGCCAGGGCCTCGAAGTTCATCGCGCCACCTCGGCCTTTACCGCCGGGGAGCTCAAGGTCGAGGCGGGGGACTATGTCGTTCGTGGGGACCAGCCCTATCGCACCCTGGCCGACATGTATTTCTCGATTCAGAATTACGCCCCGGCCAACCCCCGCCCCTACGACGACACCGGCTGGACCTTCCCGCTGATGCGGAACGTGAAGGTCACGCCGGCCGCCGACAAGACGCTGCTGACCCAGCCGATGGCCCGGATCACCGAGGCGGTAGTCGCCTCGGGCGGGGTCGAGGGCACGGGAAACGTGCTGGTGATCGAGCACACCAGCGACAATAACCTGATGAAGTTCCGGTTCCAGCACGCCGCCGTGGCCATGCGTGCCGCCGAGGAGGACTTCGAGGCCGGCGGCCGGAAATTCCACGCCGGGGCGTTCATCGTTCCGGGTGCGGCGCGGACCGCCATCGAGCCCAGCCTGAAGACGTTAGGCATCACCGCGGTCGCGGTCGATCCGGCGCCTTCGGTCAAGTCGCACGACCTCGATGTCCCCCGGATCGGCTACGTCCATTCCTGGCAGCGGACCCAGGACGAAGGCTGGGTCCGGGCTGCGCTCGACACCTACGCCGTCCCCTACACCTACTTCGCGGACCAGAAGCTCCGCGAAGGGAATCTCCGGGCCCGGTACGACGTCATCATTTTCCCGCACGTCGGTGGCGATGCCGTGTCCCAGGTGAACGGTCTCGCCAAGACCGCCGGTCCGGCTCTCCCGTATCGGAAGACGGCCGCTACGCCGAATCTGGGGGTCTTGGACGAGAGCGATGACATCCGGGGCGGCATGGGTATGGAGGGCCTGCTCGAACTGGCGAAATTCGTCCAGGCGGGCGGAACCCTGATTGTCGAAGGGTCGACCTCGACCATTTTCCCGGCCTTCGGTCTGACCTCCGGCGTGACCGTGGAGAACTCCTCGCAACTCTTTGCCCGCGGCTCGGTGATGCGCGGCATCGTGACCGACCGGAAGAGCCCGCTCGCCTATGGATTCGAGGCGCAGGTGCCGGTCTACTTCAACCAGGACCCGGTGCTGAACGCCGGCGCCGCCGGGATTCCGGCCGAGTTCGCCGCGTTCTTCGGCGGTGGGGCCAGTCCGATTCCGGGCGTGGGCCAGAACACCACCCCGATGGCGGCGCTCCAGCGGATGTCCGCCTGGGAACCGGACTCCTCTGAATCGGCGGCGCCCAAGCGCCCGAGTGGCGACGACCAGCTGGCCGAGTTCCGTCAGCTGGCCCGGGCGTTCGGCCTCGGTGGTGAGACGACCAGGCCCCGCGTGGTGATGCAGTTCCCGGCCAATCCGAATGACATGCTTCTCTCGGGAACGCTGGCCGGCGGGCAGGTTCTGGCCAACAAGGCGCAGTTGGTGGACGCCACCGTGGGGCAGGGCCATGTCGTGATGTTCGCCATCCGGCCGTTCTGGCGCTGGCAGACCCAGGGCACCTTCTTCCTGGGCTTCAACGCGATTCTCAACTGGAACGACCTCGATGCCGGCAAGGCGCCGGCCGGAGGAGACGCGCACTGATGGCCGAGGCGAACACCCTGAACCCCGAATACGTGGCCGGGTTGTACGGGATCGTGAACACCAGCCCGTTCCCCAGCCACCTGCAATTTCGGCTGGTGTCGATGGAATTGGACCGGGCGACGATCGAACTGGAGGTGGCCGAGTGCCACCTCCAACCGTTCCGCATCGTTCATGGGGGTGTAATTGCCACGCTGATTGATACGGCCACGTTCTGGGCCGCCTTCGCGCCGTTGCCCGAGGAGGACGGGCTCGTGAACGTCGATCTGAAGCTGAACTATCTGAGCGCCGTCCGGTCGGGTCGGCTCACCGCCACGGGGCGCCTGATCCGTGGTGGCCGGACCATCTCCTACGCCGAGGCCACGATCACCGGGGCCGACGGAGAGATGGTGGCCCACGGGACCTCCACGTTGATGGCCCTGCCCGGCAAGGGCCTGCCGAGCCCGGTCAGGAAATTTCTCTAGCCTACGCCGCCGTCAGAGGTAGCTCATCCACCATTGCGGCCGCTCCGCCCGGGCCCGGGCATACCACCGGCAGGGAAAGTACAGCAGGGCGATCGCCAGGGCGGTAATGCCGTAGAGCGCCGGCAGCGAGTAGGGATAGCCATCCGGTGGGGGTCCGGGGTTCATCGGGTGGTTGGCAGTCATCCACGGGATCACCGCCCCGAACCGCGCTACCGAGAGCCCGATGAAGATCAGGTGGATCAGCGGGATGTGGAGCAGGTAGTAGAACATCGGCACCCGGCCGAACAAGGCGACGGCCCGCCCGATGGGGCCGCGGGCCTGGTCGATCGCGCCTAACGCCAGCAGCACCGGGCCCAGAGTCATCAGCAGGAAGTCGAGGGAGCCGGGATACTTGGTGGTGGCCAGGAACGAGATCCACGCCGGGCCGCGCTCGCCGTTCCAGGGTCGGGGGTCGCCGTACCCGTTGGTCGCCCGCAGCACCAGGAACATGACCGTAGCCAGCGCGCCGAGACGGAGACACCACCGCGTCCGGACCTCCGCCGGGAGGGTCAGCACCCGCCCGAAGCCGTATCCCAGCGCCATGACGCCGATCCAGGGCACCAGCGAGTACAGGATCGCCACCGGGAAGCCGAACACGGTGGTCTGTCCCCCGAAATACAGGATCTGCCAGAGCCACGCGAGTCCGCTCTGCTGGGCGGCCGGCCCCGCCGCGGCGAACACGGTGTCGGTGAGATTGTGGCCGGTCACGATCACCACGCCGACCGTCATAAGCGCGGCCCAGGGCAGCCAGACCAGCCCGCCCAGCAGAACCATGCACCAGCCCAGCATCCAGATCACGCCGGCAAGGGAGTAGTTGGCGTAGTCGAAGTTGAAGGTCCAGAAGAACCGGAGCACCGTGAGCTCGAGCAGCACCAGCACAAGGCCGCGACTCACCAGGAATCGCGACAACGCCGCCGGGCTCCCGAGTTTCCGGCCGTGGAGAAAGGCGCTGGCTCCACCGAGAAACACGAAGGCCGGAACGCAGAAGTGGGTGACCCACCGCGTGAGGAAGAGCGTTGCCGAGGTGCTGCTGCCCGCCGGGACGCCGGCGTAGACCCGGACGTGGTCGATCGCCATCAGGAGCATCACCACGCCCCGGACGATGTCGACGGATTCGATCCGGACCGATGGTGGGCGGGTCTTGGGGTCGTCCATGGTCGGTTCCTTTTGTTGATCTGGCCGGGGTCCCGCGCGCGGTACCCTGAATAGTGTCGCGCTCGGGCCGCGGGCTGTCAACCGAATCGGGCTGGGCCGGGGCCGAGCTGACGCCAGAACGAAGCTATCATTCGTAGAGTGAACATGCCCGAATCGAAAACGCCTCGGCCGCCGGCGCCGGCGCCCAAGCCCCTGCCGCGGGGTCCCGTTGTGCCGCGGACCCCGCCCCGGCCCGCGCCAAAGCATCCGGTTCGCAGTCCCACGCCCAACCGGCGGGGCCGCTGATGTACCATCACTGTCTCTCCTGCAGCAGCCACCTGGGCCGGAACGACCTGATCGAGGAATTTCCGGTCGGCCGCCGGCTGGCCTTTGATCCCGCTCGCGGCCGGCTCTGGGTCATCTGCCCCCGCTGCGAGCGGTGGAACCTGGTGCCGGTGGAGGATCGGTGGGAGGCGGTCGAGGCGTGCGAGCGGCTGTTCCGGTCCACCCGCCTCCGGTTCTCGACGGCGAACGTCGGGGTGGCGGAGGTCCCGCCGGATGTCGGGCTGGTGCGGATCGGTTCGCCGCTCAAGCCGGAGATGGCGGCGTGGCGCTACGGCCGCTATCTCCGGCGCTGGCTCCCGGGCCCCATCGACATTGGAGGCCGGATCGAGCGGGTGGCGGATCGCGTGGTCGGTCTCGCGGCGGCCCGATTGGGCATTCGACGGGACTACGACCTGGCGATGTGGCTCAAGCTCAGGCGGCGCCCCGAGCGGATCGTAGCGCTGTTCGACGACGACGGCGTACCGCGCGCGGTGCGGGCCCGTCACCTGGAAACGGCCGAGCTCAAGCGCCCTGATCCCGGGGAGGCATGGCGCCTCGTGGTCCGGCACGACGCCGGCACGGTGTCGCTGTCGGGTGACCAGGGCCTCGCCGTGGCCGGCAAGCTGCTGGCGGTGCTGAACGGCAGCGGGGCGGGGGACGATGCCATTCGGTATGCTGTGGCCAAGCTCGAGGACGCGGCCAATCCCGCCGGCTACTTCGCCCGGGTCGCGGCGATCGCGCTGCGATGCTGGTGGGGGAAACGTCCGGACAATCTCCTGCCCGCTCCCGTCGCGCTGCCCGCGACTGACGCCGAACGCCTCGCGCTCCATCTCACCAAGCGGTCGTTCTGGGGGCGGGGCGGGCTTGGCAGTGAGCCGGAGACGCCGTTGCCACGACTGCCACTGGTCGATCGGCTGGCGCTGGAGATGGCCGCCAATGAAGACACCGAACGCCGGGCCCTCGAGGGCGAGCTGGCCGGGTTGGAGCGGGCCTGGCGTGAGGCCGAAACGCTGGCCGCCATCAGCGACAGCCTGTTCTTCACCGGCGGTTGGACCGATGGCTGGGCGGCGGTCCCCGCTTAGACGCCGCCGGCTTCGGCGCAATCAGCCAGTAGGCGTCCGCCACCAGTTCCTTGACCTCGCCCCACCGCACCCGCCGGTCGAGCCACACGCCCACCCACCCCCGCGGACCGACGTACGGCGGCACGAAGAACCGGTCCGGCATCGCCATCACCATGGCTTCCTGATTGCCCGGGCCGGCCTTGAGCCACACCGCCGGCCGGCCGTTGCCGTGATGATTGTCGGGACTCGCGAACACCGCGAACTGTTTGTCCTGGACCCGGTAAGTCGGCGTGCCGTGGGACAGCACCTCCTGGGTCCCCGGCAGCGCGAGGCAAAGAGTTCGCAGGCGGGGAAGCGGGTCGGCGGCCATCTCGTCAGCTCCGCTTTCCCTTCGTGGTCCGGGCCCGGATCTCCTGGTACTGCGCGAGGTACTTCTTGACCGTGGTGGCCCGGATCAGCTTGCCGATCGCCGGAAGCGGCAGATCGGCCACCGTTCGGAAATTGACGCAGCCCTTGCCCATCGTGAGCCTGAGCCCCGCCGCCTTGAAGGCTGCCTCGAGGGTTGCCCTCTGCTCCGGCATGCCGTACACGCCCATCAGATGGAGGCTCACGTAGCTCTTCTGCGAAGCCAGGGCTGCCAGGCAGAGCGGTTGAGCGTTGTAGGTATCCGGGAAGGTCGCGAGCGGAATGAACCAGGCGATCATTCCCCAGGCCATCGACTCGACGTAGCCCTTCGGCAGGTTCTTGTTGACCGTGGCCCGAACCGCGGCCACCGTGGCCCGACGGTCCTTCGGCAACGAGGCGAGATACTGCGCCGGCGTCTTCGATTTCGTGGTTGGCATCGGGGTGGGCTCAGAACGGGATGTCGTACGCCGGCGGCGTGGCGCCGTTCAGCCGGAGGTACGGCACCACCTGCCCCAGTGTCCATACCGAGTGTTCCAGCGACATCTCGAGCCAGCGGGACACCGACTGAGCCGGGAGACCCCACACCGACACCGACCGGTTCAAGTCCGCTGCGGTAAGCGTTGCCATCGCCGCGAGGACATAGTCGTAGGTGGCCGCGACGTAGGCCACCAGTGCGGCCTTGTCGTGGAGATACCTGGCCGAGTCGCCGAGAGCCGGGGCTTGCTTGAGGCCCTTCAGGGCGAGGGCTGCGATTTCGTAGTTGGTCGTCGCGATGTGATCGAACTGCTCCGCGAAGGTCCGGACGCCGGGCGTCGGGCGGAACCCGGTTGCGGTCGTCGGCATGGCCTGGGTGTAGGCGATGACGTTCTTCCGGCTTCGCTCCCAGTCGACCTTGAGGTTGCCGGGGAGCTGGGCGTGGGCCGCGCCGAAGGCGGTCAGCGCGAGGGCTGCGGTCAGCAAGAGCAGGCGCACGGTCGGGATCCTCATTCGGTGATCGGATGGTGGAGGCGCTTCGAACCTGCGGAAGATAGCGCCGCCATCCAGGCGCGCGAGCGCGGCCCCGCTAGCCGGTCACCGTTACCACCCCCGTGCCGGCATCGTAGGTGTTGCTGAAGCTCTGCATCGATCCGGCCGGAAACCCGCCGACATTGGTGCCCTGATTGTCGAATTGAGCGCCGTGGCCGGGACATTGGAAGCCCGACCCGGCGACGCCGATTGTGAATCCCTGATGAGGACAGACCCGCGACAGGACGATGAACGACGAGGTCCCGCTCCGGACGGCGGCCAGCGGAATTGAAGCTCCGTCGATCAGCGCGATTCCGCCGACCGTTGCGAGCGCCGGGTAGTCGGTCACCTTGAATGTGAACGTTCCGGAGAAGCCCCCGCTCGGTCCGAACCCGGTCTGGCAGGCGGAGGCGAGCAAGCCCCCGACGGCTGCAAGCGTCGCCGCGGCCAGGAAATGTCGGCGGGTGGGATCGGCGGGACGATCAGCCGGGCTGCATGTGCACATGGGTACCTTCGAACGGTGAGGGACGGCAGCGGTTCGAAGGGTAGGACACGGGTGGGGCCCGGGGTACCCCGACACCCAGCCGTGTCCCGGCTAGCCACCAGTCGTGATGATCACCGGGCGGCCCAGCAGCTTGGCGAGGACATCGGACTTGCGGGTCGCGCCCCAGACCTCGAGGGATAAATCGGCCCCCAGCTTCTTCGGCGCGACCCGGATCGAGAGCTGGTCCTTGGTGAGCCGGGTCGTGAGTTGGTCCACGACGGCGGCATGGCCCCGGTCGAGGCCGTCGGCAACCCGCAGCAACCCCGCCATCCGCCGGGCGACAGCCTGGTCCTCCGCCGACAGCCTGGCAAACTCCTCGTGTTTGAGCGACGGCCCGTTGCGTCGGTGATAGCGGCTTACCACCGCCACCAGCATCCGTTCCCTCGATCCGAACCGCAGCCGCTCGGCGTGGAGAATGAGCTGGTAGCTGTGCTTGTGGTGGCTCCGGTAGCTCACCACCTGCCCCACGTCGTGAAGCAGGCTCGCCGCTTCGAGGATGAAGCGCTCAGACGGGTCCGCTCCGATCGCGTCCCGGAGCCGGTCGAACAGCGTCAGGGCCAGCACCCGTACCTGCTCGACGTGGCGGCGATCCCCCTGGCAGCGATCCACGAACTCCCGCATCGCCCGCAGGGGGTCCGTGGTCAGTGCCCGGTCATCCCCGGCCATGTCGAGCAACAGGCCTTCGCGCAGCCCGTACGCGCTGACCGTCACATTCCGGGCGTCGACGAGATCGAGGAGTTCGGCGGTGACCGCGAGGCCGGCCAGGATGATGTCCGAGCGCTGCGGGTTGAGTCCCGGAACCTGCGCCCGTTCCGCGGCCGGCAGATTCGAGAGCCACTCGAGCATCTGCTCCACCTCGCCGGTGGAAACGGTCTCGCCGTGGACCGCGTCCCCGACATCGAAGCCCCGGCGCACCCGGATCATCCGGCCCAGATTGGTGAAGGTGCCCCCGGACCCGATGACGGTCGAGTTGGTCCATTCCCGCCTCGCGAACGCCTGCTTGAGTTTTTTCCGGACCCACTTCCGCAGGGCCGCGACTTCCTTGGAGGTGCTCCGGTCGCCGGTGAGCCAGATCTCGTTCAGCCGTACTGCGCCAAGGGGCAGGGAAGCCGTCAGTTCGACCAGCCCGTCCACCGCGCCAATCAGCTCCAGACTCCCGCCACCGATGTCGGCAATCAGGGCCCGGTCATCGGCCAGCGAGAAATGGTGGGCGACCGATTTGTACGACAGCGCGGCCTCGGCGTCACCATCGATCACCTCGAGGGTAATGCCGGTGTCCTTCTTGACCCGTTTGACGAACTCCCGGCCGTTGTCGGCCTCTCGCACGGCGGACGTCGCGACGGCGCGAATCCGTTTCACGCCCCGCCGATCCGCCACTTCCTTCATCCGCTTGAGCGCCTGGATGGCGCGCTCCATCGCGATATCGTCGAGGCGCCCGGTCTGGGCCACCCCGGCGGCCAGCCGGGGCTGATCCTTGACCTCGTCGATGATCTGGAGACCCCTGGCCCCATCGTACTGCGCCACCGACAGCCGGATCGAGTTCGATCCGACGTCGATGGCGGCGATGCGTTCCGGGGTGCTGGGGGACGGGGCGGTCACTCGTTGTCGATTTGCTCCGCGCGGTGTTTGATTGACTTGCCTTCCACCAGGAAGACTACATCCTCCCCGATGTTTGTCGCCAGGTCGGCAATCCGTTCGAGGTTCCGTGAGATCAGGAACAGACCCATCGCGGCCCCGATCGAGTGGGGGTCCTCCATCATGTGGGTCAGGAGGATCCGGAACATCGAGTGATTCAGCGCGTCGACCTTGTCGTCCTTGGCGCAGACCGCGCGGCCCGCGGCCGCATCGCTCCGCACGAACGCCTCCAGCGCGTCGGACAGCATCTCCCGCGCCAGCTGTGCCATCTCCACGATCTCGGGCTCCGGTGTGATCGGCCGGCTCTGGACAATCCGCTCGGCCGACTGCGCGATGTTGACGGCATGGTCGCCGACCCGCTCCAGGTCGTTGGCGATCTTGATGGCGCTGACGAGGAGCCGGAGGTCGCGGGCCATCGGCTGCTGGAGCGCCAGGAGATTGAGGCATTGTTCCTCGATCTCCACCTCCATGGAGTCGATCACCCGGTCGCCGGCGATCACCCGCTGCGCCTTGGCATGGTCCCGCTCGAGCAGCGCCTCGACCGCGGTCTGTACGGCGGCCTCGGCCTCGCCGGACATGGTCAGGAGCCGGACCTTGACCTGGCTCAACTCGTCGTGAAAATGGCGATGAATCTCGCTCATCCGAACCTCCCCGTGATGTACGCCTCGGTTCGAGTCTCCTTCGGCGCCGTGAATATCTGGGTCGTGACACCGAACTCGACCAGCCGCCCGGCCTCGAAGAACGCCGTCATGTCGGAGACCCGGGCGGCCTGCTGCATGTTATGGGTGACGATGACGATTGTGTACTGCCGCTTGAGCTCGAAGATCAGCTCCTCGATCCGCTGGGTTGCGATCGGATCCAGCGCCGAGCAGGGCTCGTCCATCAGCAGCACGTCGGGCCGGTTGCCGAGGGCCCGGGCGATGCAGAGCCGTTGTTGCTGCCCACCCGACAGGCCGGTCGCCGGCTGCGCGAGCCGGTCCTTCACCTCGTCCCAGAGCGCCGCCTGGCGCAGGCACTGTTCCACCAGGTCCGGCAGCTCCCGTTTGCTCACCAGCGCGTTGAGCTTGGCCCCGTACGCGACGTTGTCGAAGATCGACTTGGGAAACGGATTGGGCCGCTGGAACACCATGCCGACGCGCCGGCGGAGCGTCACCATGTCGGTGCCCCGGTCCAGTGCCGCCATGCCTTCCACCCCGATCGATCCCTGGTACCGGGCACCCGGCACCAGGTCGTTCATCCGGTTGATCGAGCGGAGGAACGTCGACTTGCCGCAGCCCGAGGGGCCGATGATGGCGGTCACCGTTCGCCGGGCCACCGCGAGGTCGATGCCGAACAGTGCCTGCCGGGGCCCGTACCAGAAGGAAAAGCCACGGGCCTCGATTGCCGGGCCGGAACCGGAGGCTTCGGTCATCCGAACCTCCCGGTGATGTAGGCCTCGGTCTGGGGGTCCGCCGGATTGGTGAAGATCTGTTTGGTCGGCCCCGTTTCAATCATCTGCCCGATGTAGAAGAACGACGTCGTGTCCGAGACCCGCGCCGCCTGCTGCATGTTGTGGGTCACGATGATGATGGTGAAGTCCTTCTTGAGGCCGAACAGCGTCTCCTCGATCCGCTGCGTCCCCATCGGATCCAGGGACGCGGTGGGCTCATCGAGCAGCACCACCTCGGGCTGGGGCGCGATGGTTCGGGCGATGCAAAGCCGTTGTTGCTGGCCGCCGGACAACGCCACCGCGCTGGCCTTGAGCCGGTCCTTTACTTCTTCCCAGAGCCCGGCCTGCTGGAGCGCCCGTTCGACTCGGGCATCCCGGTCGTTTCGCGACAGGCGCTCGCCGACCTTGAGGCCGGCCGCGACGTTCTGATAGATCGACATGGTCGGGAACGGCGTCGGCTTCTGGAATACCATGCCGACCCGCCGCCGCAGCTGGGTAAGGCTCACCTTCGAGCCATAGATATCCTGACCATCCAGCACCACGCTGCCGGTGACGTGGCCGCCGACCACCTCGTGCATCCGGTTCATGGTCCGGAGGAACGTGGACTTGCCGCAGCCCGACGGCCCGATCAGCGCGTGGACCTCGTTCGAGGCGAAGCCGATGGTCGCGTTCTTGACCGCGGCGAAGGTCCCGTAGTATGCGGTCAGGTCGGCCGCGGCAATCCGGGCCGGAGGCTCAGTCATGGAATCGCTGCCGCGTGGCCAGTCGGGCGATGAGGCTCAAACAGAGCACCACCATGATCAGCACCAGCGCCGTGGCCCAGGCAATCCGGTGCCAGTCGTCGTACGGGCCGGTGGCGTAGGTGAACACCGTGAGCGGCAGCGCCGCGATCGGCTGGCGCAGGTTCGTTCCCATGAACTGACTGCCCAGCGCGGTAAACAGCAGGGGCGCCGTCTCGCCCGCCACCCGGGCGATCGCCAGCAGACTCCCCGTCACGATCCCCGGCAGACAGGTTCGGACCATGACGCTCAGACTGGTACGCCACCGCGGATAGCCGAGCGCCAGGGCGGCTTCCCGCAGGGAATGCGGCACCAGCTTGATCATCTCTTCCGTGGTCCGGAGGACCATCGGGATCATGATCATCGCCAGCGCGGCGCTGCCGGCGAATCCCGAGAAGTGCTTCTGCCGGGCCACGATCAGCGTCCACGCGACGACGCCGATCACGATCGACGGAGTTCCGTTCATCACGTCCGCCACGAATCGGGCCGTCGTCGCCAGCTTGGAACGCGGAAACTCCGAGCAGAACACCCCGGCCCCGATCCCCAGTGGCAGGCCAATCAGCCCGGCGGTCCCGACCATCAGCAACGTGCCGACGATCGCATGGGCCACGCCGCCGCCGGCCTCGCCGGCCGGTGCCGGCATCCGGGTGAAGAAATCAAAGTTGATGCTCCCGGCCCCCCGGATGATCAGGGTGCCGAGAATGAGGATCAGCGGCGCGACCGCCACGAGCACCGAGGCGATCAGCAGCGAGACCATGATGCGGCTCTTCCACCGGCGCCAGACCACCCGGTTCATGCTCCCTGACCTCCGCTCGGCTTGCCGCGGCCGACCCGCCAGATCAGCAGCCGCGCCATGGCGTTCACCAGCACCGTCACCGCAAACAGGACCAGGGCCACGTAGGTGAGGGCGGCGAAGTGCATGTCCGTGGTGGCTTCGCTGAACTCATTGGCGATCACCGCCGCCATTGTGTACCCGGGCGCGAAGAGCGAGGCCGCGATCTCGTTTCGGTTCCCGATCAGCATGGTGACAGCCATGGTTTCGCCCAGCGCGCGGCCGAGGCCGAGAATGACGGCCCCGATGATCCCGGAACGGGCGTACGGAACCACGGCCGTCCACGCCGCTTCCCAGCGGGTGGCGCCCAGACCCATGGCCGCCTCCCGCTGGCTGGCGGGCACCGCGTTCAGAACCTCGCGGGACACCGACATGATGTAGGGCATCACCATGATCGCCAGGATGATCCCCGCCGCCAGCATCGAATTGCCGTAGATCGGGCCCTGGAAGAACGGCAGAAACCCGAGGGTGTCGCGGAGGAACGGGAACACCGTGGACTTGAGGACCGGCACCAGCACGAAGATGCCCCAGAGGCCGTACACCACACTCGGGATCGCGGCCAGGAGTTCGATCAGGAACGCCACTGGCTGCCGGAGCCACTTGGGCGAAAACTCAGTGAGGTAGATCGCGACCCCGAGCGACAGCGGTACCGCGATCGCCAGCGCGATCGACGCCGACACCAGGGTTCCGAAGATCAGCGGCAGCGCGCCGAAATCCTCGGCCACCGGGTCCCAAGTGGTGCCCGTGACGAACCCCAGGCCATACTTGGCGATGGCGAGCCGGGAGCCGGCCCACAATTCGAAGACTAGAAACCCGAGCAGGGTGGGGACCGATAGCGCCGCACCGGTGAGCGCGATCTTGAAGATCACGTCACCGGCGCTGCGGCCTTCCATCCGGACTGATGCTGCCCTGTACGACACGGGCGGAAAGGTTGCCGGCCTCGATCAATGAATTGTCAACATTGCGTAACGGACTGGTAACGTCGAATCGTGCCGCGGACGGTCAGCCGGCGTGGGTCGGCCACCAGGTATGAATGGTCGTGCCCTGGCTAAGTTCGCTCGTCGCCGATACCCGGCCCCCGTGCCCTTCGATCAGATGCTTGACGATGGCCAGGCCCAATCCCGTCCCGCCCTGGGCCCGGGACCGCCCCGGATCGACCCGGTAGAATCGCTCGAAGATCCGCGGTAGATGTTCCGACGGGATGCCCATGCCGGTGTCCGCCACCGCCAGATGGATCATGTCGCCTTCGGCCATGCCGGTCACCGTGATGGCGCCGCCGGCTGGCGTATGCCGGATCGCGTTCTCGAATAGGTTGCGGAATACCTGCCGGAGCGCGTCGGGGTCCACGTCCACCATCCGGACCGATTCGTCGATCGATACCGTGAAGGTGGGTGGCCCGCCTGCGGGTGGCAGGGCATGGCGCCAGGCCTCCCGGGCTACCGACTCGACGTCCACGGGTTCGAGGGCCGGGTGCCATCCGCCCGATTCGATCCGCGACAGGTCGAGCTGATCATCGACCAATCGCTGCATCCGGCGGGCGTTGGCAAGGATCGTGTCCAGGAACTGGCGAGCCACGTCCGGTTCCGGCTGGTCGGTGAGCAGCGTCTCGGCATACCCGGAGATCGCGGTCAGCGGGGTCTTGAGTTCGTGCGACACGTTGGCGACGAAGTCGCGGCGGACGGTTTCGAGGCGGCGGAGCCTGGTTAGATCGTGGAGCACCACGACGGAACCGCCGGCCGGAAGCGGCCGGGCGTTGAGCAGGTAGGTTCGCTCGCCCAATGAGATTTCGCGGTCGGCCACCGTCTCGCCCGCCAGGACCCGATCGAGGAGTTCGCGCGGTTCCTTGGCCCGGAACAGGAGCCCAAGGTCCGGCATCGCGTCCTGCTCGCCGTAGCCGAGCATCCGGCGGGCCGCCGGATTGGCGGTGACGACCCGCCCGCGCTCATCGAACGAGAGGACACCTTCGACCATCGAATCGACGATGGCGGCGGTCTCGGACTGCCGCCGCCGGAGCGCGTCGAACCGCTCGGTCATCTGCTCATGCATGGCGCGGAGGTCGGTGGTCAGCCGGTCCACGTCGGGTATGCCGGAATAGGGGAAGGTCGGATGCTCGCCCTGGGCAATACTCCGGGCGGCCGTGGCGATGTCCGCCAGGGGTCGGGCGAAAGAGCTCGCCGCAACGAGGGCCAGGGGTACCCCGATCAGCAGGGCGATCAGCGCGGCCACCAGGACTGGTTGCCGCGCCCGGCTCACGATGGCGTCAACTTGGGTGAGACTCATCGCCGCCCGGACGGCCCCCGGCCCGCCCGGTACGGCGACATACATGAAGCGCCGGCCCACCGTCGCGCTGGTGCGTTGGTCGGATCCCGTGTCGCCCCGCAGCGCCGCCGCGACCTCCGACCGGGTCGCGTGGTTCTCGATCAGGGGCAGGTTCGCCGGCTCGAGGTCGGATTCGGCCCGCACCCGTCCGGTCCGGTCGATGATCGTGATCCGGAGCCCGGTGGTCTGGGCCACGGCCTTCGCGGCAGCCTGCCAGGACAGCGAGTCGGCGGTCAGGGTCGACTGGATCAGCTTGGCTTCCCGGATCAGGGATTGGCGGGTCTCGTTTTCGAGGTCGGTCCGAAGCGACCGATCCACCCCGATCACCAGGGCAACGACGGTGACGAAGAGGACCAGGAGGGTCCCGGCGATCAGGCGGGCGGCGTAGTTCAACGGGTGCGCCCAGCCTTTTCCGGCGATCGGAACCGGTAACCGAAGCCGCGGACCGTCTCGATCAGGTCACCGGCCGGCCCGAGTTTGGTCCGGAGCCGCTGCACGTGCATGTCCACCGTCCGGGTCTGAATGTCCGGCTGGGCGTCCCACACGGTCTCGAGCAATTGCGGCCGGGTCTGGACCCGGCCGCGCCGCTCCACCAGAATCATCAGCAGTTTGTACTCCGTCGCGGTCAGCTGCAATTCCTGGCCTTCGACCGAGACCCGGTGGGCCGAGCGGTCGATGCTGATCGGACCGGCGGTTACCTGGGAGCCGCCCGCAATCGAGGGCGACGCCAGCCGGCGGATGATCGCGCCCACCCGCAGCGTGAGTTCGTTGGGCGAGAACGGCTTGGTCAGGTAGTCGTCGGCCCCGAGGGACAGACCCCGGATCCGGTCGGCCTCCTCGCGTCGGGCCGTCAGCATGATCACGCCGATCTCCCGGGTCTCGTCCTGCTTCCGGAGCGTCTGGAGCACGTCGAGGCCGGAAACGCCCGGCAACATCAGGTCGAGCACGATCACGTCGGGCCGCTGCTCGGTCGCGGACCGCAGGGCGTCGGTGCCGTTGGCGGCGGTGGACACCCGGTATCCGGCTTTGGCCAGGTGGTAGGCCACCAGTGCCGTGATGTCCGGTTCATCGTCGACAACGAGAATGCGGTGACTCATCGGTACATCGCTCCACCCCGGGTCCGGCTCTGCTCGAGCGCAAGGGTCCGTTCCCGCCGGTAATCGGTTTCCGTGCCGAGGGTTTCGAGGATCGTTCGAACGAGCCGACCCTGGGGCCCGGTCTCGCGGGTAAGCCGATAGAGGACGAACGGCGCAACCGGTGTGTCCCGGACCAGCTCCGCTTTCTTGAGGACGGTCAGATGGCGGGAAACGGTCGGCTGCGGCAGGTCGAGGACGGTCTGGAGGTCCGACACAAACAGCGGCGCCGCCGCGAGGCAGTTGAGGATCCTGAGCCGGGTAGGCTCGGCGACTGTCGCCAGGAGATCGGCCGCGGAAACGGTGTCGTTCATATTCGCCGAAACGAATATCCAACCGGACCGGCGGTCCTACAAGCGCCGTGACCGAAGCGTTACTGCCCACGGCCCTCGCCCCGGATGAGCAGATCGGATTCCGACTGCCTATCTTGAACGCCCATGCTGACTTCCATCGCCGCAGCCTGGCTCCTCGCCAGTGGCGCCGATTCGGTGCTCCTCCGGGTTCTCACCATCAACGACTTCCACGGCGCCCTCGAGCCCCGGACGTATCCGTGGTCCAAGGGGCGTCCGGTCGGTGGCATCGCCGCGCTCAAGGGCATGATGGACAGCCTCGCGGCGGACTGCCGCTGCCCGACGCTCCGCCTCGATGCCGGCGACGAAATGCAGGGGACCCTTGCCTCGAACCTCGTCTTTGGCCGCTCGAGCATTGAGGCGCTCGCGCTGCTGGGGATCAACGCCGCCGCGATCGGCAATCATGACCTGGACTGGGGCCGCGATACCTTGGCGGCCCGAATCAAGCAGGCAGGTTACCCGTGGCTGGCCGCCAACATCACCGACTCGATCACCGGGCGACCCCCGCTGTGGGCCCGCCCGATGGCGATCGTTGCGGCCGGGCCTTTCCGGGTGGGCGTCGTCGGATATATCACGCCTCAGACCAAGACCATCGTCATGGACCGGCAGGTCAGGGGCCTCCTGTTCTCCGCCGGCCGGCCGGCCCTGACGGCCGCGCTCGACGCGGCCCACGCCGAGAAGCCCGACTTCGTGATGCTCGTGGCCCATGAAGGTGCGTTCTGCGATTCGCTGGCGTGCAACGGCGAGATCGTCAAGTTGAGCCATGAGCTTGACCCCGGCCAGGTCGATTTGATCGCGGCCGGCCACACGCATACGCTGATCAATACCTCGGATCGGGCGGTGCCGATCGTGTCGGCCGGCGCCAACGGATCGTTCATCGGCGTCGCAGACCTCGTCGCCGGGGCGGACGGGAATCGGCACTGGCGGGTGCGGTTGGAGACCGTCTTTGCCGATGCGGTCCGCCCCGATTCCGCCGCCCTGGCCCTCGTCGAACGCTATCGGCCCCTGGTGGATCATCTCGCCCGGCGGACCATCTTCCGCCTGGCCGATACGCTGCTCTCGGGCGGCCGCGCGGAATATCCTCTGGGCAACCTGATCGCCGACGCTCAGCGCCAGGCCGCCGGTGCCGATGTCGCACTCATGAACAACGGCGGGATCCGCCGGCCGCTCCTGCCCGGACCGGTGACCTATGGCGACCTGTTCGAACTCCACCCGTTCGGCAACGCGATCGTGCGCGTTGACCTCACCGGTGCCGAGCTCAGGGCAGTGCTGGAGCATGCCCTGACCGCCACTGGCCCCGATGCCCATATCTCCGGCCTCGTCGTCCGGT
>JANXXJ010000362.1 GCA_025350665.1 Gemmatimonadota bacterium
GTCTTGTTCGCGGGGCTTCTGGCCCCGCGAGTCGTTTCCGGATTCGCCGAATCCCGTTATTGGATCTGGATGGCCGGGCTCGTGGTCTTCGGCCTTCCCATCGTCTGGGCCACGCTGACCGGTGCGTTGCGCGGCCACTTCGCGGCCGACCTCGTGGCCACCCTGGCGCTGGTCGCCGCAGTGTGGCTCGACCAGCCGCTCCCGGGTCTGGTCATCGTGTTGATGCAGACTGGTGGTGAGGCCCTCGAGAAGGCGGCGGCGCGGCGGGCGTCGCGAGCCGTGGCGGACCTCGAGGCTCAGGCGCCGCGGATCGCCCACCGACAGCGGGACGGCGTCACGGAAGACATCCCGGTCGCGATGGTCGCGATCGGCGATCTGCTCTTGGTCCGGCCCGGTGAGATGGTGCCTTGCGATGGCGTGGTCCGGGAGGGGCGGAGCGGGTTCGATACCTCGCGCCTGACCGGTGAGCCGCTGCCCCGGACCGCCGAACCGGGTTCATCACTGCTCTCAGGCACGGTCAACCTCGACAGCCCGGTCACAATGGAGGCAACAGCCGCCGCCGCGGCGAGTCTCTATCACCAGATCGTGGAGCTGGTGCGTTCCGCCGAGGCCAGCAAGGCTCCGCTGCAACGCCTCGCCGACCGGGCCGCGGTGTGGTTCACGCCGATCACGCTGCTGGCGTGTGCGCTCGCCTTTGTGCTGTCGCGCGACCCCAACCGGATCCTTGCGGTCCTGGTCGTCGCCACCCCGTGCCCGCTGATCCTGGCCGTGCCAGTGGCAATGCTTGGCGGAGTCAATCGGGCCGCCCGTCACCAGATCATCGTGCGGCACGGGACCGCCCTCGAGCAACTCAGCCGGGTCACCATCGCGGTGTTCGACAAGACCGGGACGTTGACCCTCGGCCAGCCGGTCGTCGCCGCCGTGGACCCCCTGCCCCCGTTTCGCGAGAACGAATTACTAGCCCTGGCGGCCGGTGTCGAGCACGGGTCTGGACACTTGCTGGCCAGATCGCTGGTCGAGGCGGCCTCGGCACGACTCGGCGAACTGCCGACCGGGGACCAGATCGTGGAGGCAGCGGGGCGGGGGGTAACCGGCCTGGTCGGCGGTCGGCGGGTGACGGTCGGCGCCTTGACGCTACTCAAGGAATGGGAACCGGAAGCGGCCGCGGTGTTCACCGCCACGGTCGACGGCCAGGGGCTCAAGGCCTACGTCGCGATCGATCGCAAGGCGGCCGGCACCGTCCTCTACGCCGACCGGATCCGGCCTACGGCCGCGCCAATGGTGCGCGGACTCAAGGTGCTGGGTCTTTCACGCGCGATCATGTTGTCAGGCGACCGGACCATCAACGCCCGGGCGGCTGCCGCCGAGCTCG
This sequence comes from Gemmatimonadota bacterium, assembly GCA_025350665.1. Taxonomy (GTDB): domain Bacteria; phylum Gemmatimonadota; class Gemmatimonadetes; order Gemmatimonadales; family GWC2-71-9; genus SHZU01. Next base: position 1,373 of record JANXXJ010000362.1, read on the forward strand.
GCATCGTCGACGCGGTCGGCGACCTGCTGCCGCAGGACAAAGTCTCATTCGTCGCCCGCCTGACCAAACAGGGTTACGGCGTCCTGATGGTGGGTGACGGCGCCAACGACGCCCCCGCCCTCTCGGCCGCAACGGTCGGTATCGCGATGGCCGCGCACGGCGGGGGCATTTCCGCCGAGGCGGCCGACATCGTGATGCTGACGGACGACCTCACCCGGGTCCCGATCGCCATCGGCATCGCGCGCCGCACGATGCGGGTCGCGAGGCAGAGCATCGGCGCGGGGCTCGCGCTCTCGGCCGTCGCTATGGTCTTTGCCGCCGTCGGCATGGTACCTCCCACCGTCGGCGCCCTGCTGCAGGAGGCGATCGATGTGGCGGTAATTCTCAATGCCCTGCGGGTGCTCCGTCCGGGGCCTACGGAGCGGCGGATACTCCAGTCCTTCATCACGCCCGCCTAGTTCGGCGCTGATACCCACACTCTGAAGCCGACTTCACAGTCGATCCGCCCATGCTTCATAGGGGATCGACCAGTTTTGTCGCGCTCCCGTTACAGGCCGGCATTGGCCGGCACGACACTCTCTTGTCCGGGGTCAGGGATGAACGCACGACTCGACCGTTTCTCGTACGACGACGCCATCGTCCGCAAGTTCCTCTTCGCCACCTTCATCTGGGGTCTGGTGGGGATGCTGGTCGGGCTGGTGATCGCCCTCCAGTTGGCGTACCCGAGCTTGAGTTTCGGGCTCCCTTTCCTGAGCTTCGGCCGGCTCCGGCCGCTCCATACGAACGCGGTGATCTTCGCGTTTGCGGGGAACGCGTTCTTTACGGGGGCCTACTATTCGAGCCAGCGACTGCTCAAGGCCCGAATGTTCAGCGACACGCTGAGCAAGCTCCATTTCTGGGGCTGGCAGTTGATCATCGTCGCGGCGGCGCTCACCCTGCCCCTGGGGTTCACCCAGGCGAAGGAGTACGCCGAACTCGAGTGGCCGATCGACATCGCGATCGCGGTGGTCTGGGTGATCTTCGCGGTCAACTTCTTCGGCACGATTGCCAAACGGCGGGAGCGGCACCTGTACGTCGCGATCTGGTTCTACATCGCGTCGATCATTACCGTGGCCATCCTCCACATCTTCAACAACCTTGCGATCCCGGCCGGCCCGCTCAAGAGCTACTCGATCTATGCCGGGGTCCAGGACGCCTTCATGCAGTGGTGGTACGGCCATAACGCGGTGGCGTTCTTTCTGACCACGCCGTTCCTGGGCCTGATGTACTACTTCATGCCCAAGGCAGCCGATCGACCCGTGTTCAGCTACCGGCTGTCGATCCTGCACTTCTGGACGCTGGTGTTCATGTACATCTGGGCCGGACCCCACCATCTCCACTACACCGCCCTGCCGGAATGGGCATCAACCCTTGGCATGTTGTTCTCCGTGATGCTGTGGGCCCCATCGTGGGGCGGCATGGTGAACGGGCTGCTGACCCTGCGGGGCGCCTGGCGGAAAGTGGTCGAGGATCCGGTCCTCAAATTCTTCGTGGTGGCGGTAACCGCCTACGGCATGGCCACCTTCGAAGGGCCAATGCTTTCGATCAAGAGCGTCAACGCCCTGGCCCACTACACCGACTGGATTATCGCGCACGTCCACACCGGCGCGCTGGGCTGGAACGGCTTCATGGCGTTCGGCATGATCTACTGGCTGCTGCCGCGATTGTTCCAGACCAGGCTCCACAGCCAGAAACTGGCCGAGGTGCATTTCTGGCTGGCGACTTTCGGCATGATCCTGTATGCGGCCGCGATCTACAGCGCCGGCCTCACCCAGGGCCTCATGTGGAGGGCGTTCGACGCAACCGGCCGGCTCCAGTTCCCGGATTTCGTCGAAACTACGATGCGGCTGATGCCGATGTACCTCCTCCGCGCGGCGGGCGGGGGTCTCTACATCGCCGGCATGGGACTCTTCGGCTACAACATCTTCAAGACCTGGGGCGCCCGGCCGGCGGCATATGAGGTACCGGTGATCGAAGCCGCCCCGTTGGCCCCGAACTACTCGGAGGCCCCGGCCCCGGCACGCGGAGGCCCGCTGGCGGTCTTTGCCCGTGCGGCGTGGCACCGGACCTGGGAGCGCCTCCCGGTCACGTTCAGCGTGCTGGTCGCGGTTGCGGTCATCGTGGCCTCGTTGTTCGAGATCATCCCGACCTTCCTGATCCGGTCGAACATCCCGACCATCGCCTCGGTCAAGCCGTACACGCCCCTCGAGCTTGCCGGGCGGGACCTCTATATCCGGGAAGGCTGCTTCAACTGCCATTCCCAGATGATTCGACCCTTCCGGTACGAGACTGAGCGCTATGGCGAATACTCCAAGCCGGGTGAGTTCGTCTACGATCACCCGTTCCTCTGGGGCTCTCGTCGGATCGGTCCGGACCTCGCGCGTGAAGGAGGCAAGTATCCCGACCTCTGGCATGTCCGTCACTTTGCCAATCCGGCCCAGATTACGGCTCGTTCGATCATGCCGCGGTACCCGTGGTTCGAGCGGAATCCCCTCGACTTCGAGGGCATCCAGAAGAAGGTCGACGTGATGGCCATGCTCGGTGTCCCCTATGGCGATGCGGTGAACAACGCGCCGGCGCAGGCCAGGGCCCAAGCCAAACTGATCGCCGAAGGCATCGCCGGGCAGGGCGGGCCCAAGGGCCTCGAGGATAAGGAAATCGTGGCGATCGTCGCCTACATCCAGAGACTGGGGCGCGACATCAAACTCGCCAGCGCCGGTACGCCGGCTCAGCCGGTCGTGGCGGGAGGGAATCGCTGATGCGCCTCGCCGACATCATGAGCGGAGCGGGGTTGTCCGGGTACGCCCAGATAGCCCTGATCATGTTCTTCATCGCGTTCGTGGTTATCGCGGTCTGGATCTTCCTGCCGTCCCGACGGGCCGCCATGGACGCCGCGAGCCGTCTCCCGCTCGACACCGACACGCCGGCGACTTTAAACCGCGAAGGAGGGGTGCGATGAGCGCCGATCCGAATCAAGACCGATTGCTGGACCACGAGTACGATGGCATCAAGGAGTATGACAACCCGATGCCCCGGTGGTGGCTGGCGACGTTCTGGATCACCATTGCCTTCTCGATCCTGTATGTTCTCAACGTTCCCGGCATCGGGAACGGCAAGGGACGAATCGCCGACTACGAAGCGGAGATGGCGAAAGCGGCGGCACTCGCGGCCAGGAACGATCCGATGAACGGCCTCACGAATGAAACGATCGTGGCCGCGTCGACCGACCCGGCCCAGCGGGCCCTCGGCTCGAGCACGTTCGCGACGATCTGCTCGTCCTGCCACCTGGCTGACGGCGGAGGCCTGATCGGGCCGAACCTGACCGACGCCTACTGGCTCCACGGCGACAAACCGCTCGAGATCATGAAGACGATCACCGAGGGCGTGGCTGCCAAGGGCATGCCGCCCTGGGGCAAGACGCTCAAGCCTCAGCAGCTCGTGGCCGTCGCGGGCTACGTACTGACCCTGAAGGGGACCACACCGAAGGCGCCGAAGGCACCCCAGGGCATCAACCTGGATTCCGTTGCAACGGCGGCGCCCCCGCCCGCAACCAGGTAACCGAAACAGCCGCATCGATGGCGACCCACACCCCCGACCGGGTCCTTTCGACCCTCAACGCCGACGGGTCACGCCGGTGGCTCAGGCCGAAGCGCTCGGAGGGGGCGTTCTGGCAAAAGCGACGGATCGTCGCCTATGCCCTGATGTTCGTGTTCTTCATCATTCCCTACCTCAGGCTCCATGGGAAGCCGCTGGTCCTGCTCGACATTCCGCGGCGGCTGTTCATCATCCTCGGCACCACCTTCCTTCCGACCGACACGCTGCTGTTCATGCTGTTGTTCGTGACGGTCGGGATCGGCATCTTCCTGTTGACGGCTTTGTTCGGTCGGGTCTGGTGCGGGTGGGGCTGTCCGCAGACCGTCTACATGGAGTTCCTGTTCCGGCCGATCGAGCGGCTCCTCGAAGGGGGACGGACCGGGACCCTGAGCCTCGACCGGGCCACCGGCCTCAAGCCGCGCCGGCTCCTGAAATGGGCCGTCTACCTGGTACTCGCTCTGTTTCTCGCCCACACATTCCTGGCGTATTTCGTCGGGATCGACCAGCTGGTCCATTGGGTCCGATCATCTCCGTCGGATCATCCGACCGCATTCTTCGTGATGGCCGCCACCACCGCTGCCATCATGTTCGACTTTACCTACTTCCGCGAACAGACCTGCCTGGTCGCCTGCCCCTACGGTCGCCTCCAGTCCGTGCTCCTCGACCGTCAGTCCTTGATCGTCGGCTACGACGTCCACCGCGGCGAACCGCGCGGCAAAGTGGAGCATCTGGTACCCACTGGTGACTGCATCGACTGCAGGGCCTGCGTGCTCACCTGTCCAACCGGGATCGATATCCGGGACGGGCTCCAGATGGAATGCATCCATTGCACCCAATGCGCCGACGCCTGCGACCAGATCATGGATCGGGTCGGCAAGCCCCGGGGTCTGGTGAAGTACACCTCGCGCGATCAGCTGGAGGGCAAGCCCCGGCACCTGATCCGTCCGCGCGTGATCATCTACCCCGCGGCACTGCTGGTGGCCGCCTCGCTGCTGGTGTATTTCCTGAATCAGCGCCGTGATGCCGACGTTACGGTGCTCCGGGGCATCGGGGCGCCCTATTCGTTTGAGGCCGACGGCCGGGTCGTCAATCAGCTGCGGGTTCGGATCACCAACCGCACCGACCTGCCCCACGAATACGCGATCTCGCTCGAAGGGGCCAATGGCGCCCAGGTCATCTCGCCGGAGAACCCCCTCAAGGTGGGGCCCGGTGAGCTCCGAAGCACCAGCCTCTTCATTGTCGGGCCACGGACGTTGTTTCACGATGGCGAGCGCCACATCGATCTCAAGATCACCGATGGGGTCCACACCGACCGGTTCGAGTACACCCTGGTGGGTCCCGAGCACGACGACGAACGGCCCGAGACCGACCACCACACCGACAAGGGGCAAGACCGATGATTACCCGCGACAACATCTGGCCGATCGCCATCGCGGGGGTCCTCGGCGTGACCGTCCTCGCCAACGGCGTGCTGCTGTATGAGGCCAACAAGGGCGACGGCAGCGCGTACGAGGAGGATTACTATCGCAAAGCGGTCGAATGGGACTCGACCGCGGCGCAATCCCGCCGCAACGCCTCGCTCGGCTGGCGGCTGGTCGGCTCCCTCGACCGGAGCGGGGTCATCTCGGTTCAGCTTCTCGGCCCAGCCGGTGCGCCACTCGACAGCGCTCGGATTGCGCTCGACGGCTTCGCCGTGGCCCATGCCACCGGGGCGTTTTCCGCCCGGCTGACTCCGAGCCCCGACCATCGCTATGGCGCGTCGGTCCGGCTTGATCACTCCGGCCTTCACGAAGTCCGTTTCACTGTGCTCCGCGGCGCCGACCGCTTCACCGAGACCCTTCGCGGCGAACCGGGCGGCCCGCTGACTCCCCGAACATGATCGTCTGGCCAATCCTGATCGCCAGCCTGGCGGGAAGCCCGCATTGCGCCGCGATGTGCGGGTTCATCGCCGGCGCCGCGGGCCGCTCGCCCGGAGCCCGGCTAGCCTATCACGGGAGTCGCCTCGGCGGATATGTGGCCCTCGGGGTGCTAGCCGGTGCGGCCGGTGGCGCCGTCGACGTAGCGGGGCGGATGGCGGGACTGGCCGGCATCGCGGCCCGGGGTGGCGGGGTGGCACTGGTGCTGTTCGGAGCCGCTCAACTGGCGGCGATGGCCGGATTCCGGTGGCGCTTCCTCGATCGTGCCGGGCGGCTCGCCCCGTGGCTTGCCGCCCGGGCCCGGTCGTTTCCGCCGGCTCTCCGAGCGGCTGCGCTGGGTGTGGTCACAGCGCTCTTCCCGTGCGGCTGGCTGTACGTGTTTGTGGCGGTCTCCGTCGGCACCGGTTCCGCCCTCCTGGGAGCAGAGGCGATGGCCGTCTTCTGGCTCGGCACGGTGCCGGCGGTGCTCGCCGCCAGCGCGTTCCTCACCCGGATCGCCGATCCGGTCAGGCGCCGCCTCCCCGCCCTCAGCGCCGCCGCGCTGATCGTCTTCGGGGTCCTGACCGCCACCGGACGAATGGCCGTTCACCACGCCTCGCCGGCCCCCCATGAGCACGTCGTTCGCTGAGCTGCGTAGCGCCCCGCCCGGTTGCGCCCACTGCAACCTTCCGGTCCCAGAGTCGGAGCTCGCCGCTGACCGCGAGCACCAGTTCTGCTGTCCCGGGTGCCGCACCGCCTACGATGTGATTTCCGCCGCGGGCCTTGCCGGCTACTACGGGTTTGGCGAGCGCCGGCAAACCGCCGTCGCGAGCACCGCGCGCGACTACGCCGAGTTCGACCACCCGGCGTTTCAGGCCCTGTACGTCAAGCGCTCACCCGACGGCCTCGCCACCACCGAGCTCTATCTCGACGGCGTTCACTGTGCCTCGTGTGTCTGGCTGGTCGAGAAGGTGCCGCTCGCGGTCCCGGGCGCCGTGAGCGCCGAGTTGAACGTCCCCCGGTCCCTGGCCCGCCTGTCATGGGACCCGGATCGAACGTCACTCAGCGCAATCGCCCGGTTCCTCGATCGCCTCGGCTATCCGGCGCACCCGTTCCGCGGCGCGGCCATCGATCAACGGCGGCGAGCTGAAGATCGGGCCATGCTGGTGCGGATCGGTATCGCCGGCGCGCTCGCGATCAACGTGATGACCGTGGCGCTGGCGCTCTACGCCGGCTGGTTCGGCGCCATGGAGGCCTCGTACATCCGGTATTTCCGCTGGGTCAGTCTGGCGTTGACAGTGCCTTCGGTCCTCGGCCCGGGCCGGGTGTTTTTCCGGAGTGCCTGGGCGGCGATCAGGTCGCGCCGGCTCCACATGGATATCCCGATCGCTTTGGCCCTCGGCGCCGGCTTCCTCAGAGGTGCGATGAACACCTGGGCCGACACCGGACCGATCTACTTCGACGGTGTCGTCACGCTGATCTTCCTTCTCCTGACGGGCCGGTTCCTTCAGCAACGCGCCCAGCGGGCCGCGGCCGACTCCACCGAGTTGCTCCACTCGATGACGCCGTCCATCGCCCACCTGATCGACCAGGGCGTCATCCGCGAGGTGCCGGTTGAAGCCCTGTCGCCCGGCCAGATGGTGCTGGTCCGGGCCGGTGACCTGGTGCCGGCGGATGGAGTGATCCACGACGGCGAGTCGGCCGTGGATTGTTCGGTGCTCACCGGCGAATCACGCCCGGTCCGGGCGCGGGCCGGTGACACCGTCTATGCGGGGACGACCAACCGGAACGCCTCGCTCACGGTTCGAATCGTGGAGACCGGCGAGACCAGCCGGCTCGGTCGGATCCTCCAGGAACTCGAGGCCGGTATGCAACGGCGAGCGCCGGTCGTGCATACGGCCGACCGGCTGGCCGGCTGGTTCATCGGCGCCGTGCTGGCGCTCGCCGTGGTGACCTGGCTGGCCTGGCAGTGGGTCGACCCGGCGGTCGCTCTCGACAATGCCATCGCGCTCCTCATCGTCACCTGCCCGTGCGCCCTGGCTCTGGCCACCCCGCTCACGATGACCGTCGCGATCGGCCAAGCCGCGCGCCAAGGGATTCTGATTCGCGGGGCCGACGCGCTCGAGGTGCTGTCCCGGCCCGCGGAACTCGTCCTGGACAAGACCGGAACCATCACGGAGGGAATTCTCGGGCTCATCACGTGGACCGGCCCCGCCAACGTGCGAGGCGCCGTCCTGTCGCTCGAACGGCATTCGTCGCATCCGATCGCCAGGGCGTTCGAGGCGGCCTGGGCCGATGTCGCGGCCGTTGAAGCCGACCAGATTCAGCCAACGGTTGGCAGCGGTCTGAGTGGTGTCGTGGGCGGCCGTCTGGTCACGGTCGGTTCGCCACGCTACGTGCGAGCGATGGCCAGCGACCCACACGATCTGGCCGCGAGCGTGGCCGACCATCTCACACCCGTGGTGGTCGCGGTGGACGGCATCGTGGTCGGTGCTGCGGGATTCGGCGACCCCGTTCGCACCGGCGCCCGGGCCGCGATCAGGGCCCTTACGATCCGCGGCTGGCGGCCGAGTGTCCTCTCCGGCGATGTCCCGTCGGTGGTGCGGGCGGTCGCCGTCGCTGTCGGCATTCCCGCTGACCTGGCTCGCGGCGGCGCCACGCCGGAAGACAAGCTGGCAGCGGTCGAACAGCGTCTGGCCGCCGGCCAGACAGTCGTGATGGTGGGTGACGGCGTCAACGACGCACCGGCGATCGGCCGCGCCAGCGTGGGTGTCGGTATCCGGGGCGGAGCGGAGGCGTGTCTGGCCGCCGCGGATGTGTTCCTGGCCCACCCGGGCCTCGACCCTCTGGTGGAACTGGTGGACGGCGCGGGACGGACCATGCGGGTGATCCGGCGGAACATCGGGATCAGCATTGGCTACAACCTGATCGGTGCGGCGCTGGCTGTGACCGGCCTGATCAATCCGCTCCTGGCGGCGGTCATGATGCCGGTGAGTTCGCTCACGGTGATCCTGATCAGCTGGCGCAGCAGAACCTTCGAGGCGGTCCGATGACCATCCTCTATGTCCTCGTTCCCCTGGCGATCGGCATCGTCCTGATCGCCGTGGCGGGATTCGCCTGGGCCACGCACCGCGGGCAGTTCGACGATCTGGAAACGCCGGCGCTCCGCATGCTGCGGGACGAACCGCCAACCCGGCCGACCCCGGAACCCCCGGACGGCCGGAACACAGACGCTCGCTAGAGGGCTTTGCGCTCGAGGTAGTTCTCGCGCTCGCGGACGATCGCGTTGACGAGCGGGGCCGGATCGAACCGGACCGGATCGGTGCAGGGCAACCCGGTCTCGGCGGCGGCAGCCCGGCAAGCCGCGTGGGCCGCGTCATCGTCCAGGTCGAAAGTATTGAGACAGATGCCGATGACCTTGGTCGGGTGGACGGCGGAACCGATCATCTCGTACAGCTCGACATAGCGGGAGAGCGGCGGAATCTTGAGCCACGGCGTCGTCCGGTATTCACCGATGTGGGTCCGGGTTGCCTGGTGGCAGAGGATCAGCGCGTCAGGACAGGACCCGTGCAGCAGGCCAAGAGTCACGCCCGAATACCCGGGGTGATTGATGCTGCCTTGCCCCTCCACCAGCACGATGTCGGCGTCCTTCGCACCCCGAACGGTGAGTTCCTCAGCCGCGCCCGCGATGAAATCCGCGACGACCGCATCGACCGCGGTGCCCCATCCTTCGATGAAAATCCCGGTCTGACCGGTAGCAACGAAATTGGTGCGAAGCTTCCGGGCCTTGAGGGCCGCCGTCAGCTGGAGCTGCGCCGTCATCTTGCCGACGTTGCAGTCCGTTCCCACTGTCAGCACCACGAAAGGATCGAGCAGGCGGGCCTGGCCCGCGGCGATGGGGAGGTTCTTGGGCGCTTTCCGGGCGTCGTAGATGCTTCGACCATGGCGTTTGGCGATCGCCGACAACTCGGGATCGTCCGAGATGAAGGTATGAAGCCCGCTGATGATGTCGCAGCCCGCCTCGAGCGCCTTGGCCAGCCAGCCCCGCCACTCGTCTGGCAGTTGGCCGCCGGCCGGCGCAATGCCGATCATGACAGCCGTCGGTTTGAGGGCGAGACCGGCTTCGATCGACCCGACAATGGGAATGCCGGCTCCGAATCCAAGAACCGTATCAACGGTCTTGCCAGCCGTATCACGATCGAGGACCGCGACGACACGGCTCGGATGATACCGGATGACCGAATTGGCGGTCTTGGATTCGAGCGGATGGAAATTGCCGTCGGCGAGAATCAGGAAACGGGGATCAGCCATGGGAAACGCAGCCAGGGAACGGGACAGAGTGGAAGAATCGTATCCAAAAGTGTATCCGGACTACACCTTGGTCAAGGGAAGCACGATGGCCCGGCAGCCGCCCTTTTCGGCAGCCGCCGGGCCATCCGCCCTGGGCCTCGGCTACTTCGTTTCCTCGTCGTCGACCACTTCGGCATCGTGGACGGTGGTTTCGCCCCGGCCGAGTTGCTTGGTCTCGCCGCTGCCCTTCCCAAGCAGCCCCATCTTCGACTTGAGCTCGAGCAACTGCTGGTCGGCCGAGCCCTTGTATTCGAGTTGCTTGAACTGCGCCTGGAGGTCGTCGCCCTCGAACTCCTGCTGGATCTCCGAGGCGGCGATGGCCTTGCGTTCGATGTGCTCGATCTTCTCGGCCATCCGGTCGAAGGACTCGAAGGCGCTCTTGTCCGACATGCCGGACATCGTTTCCTGGATCCGCTGCTGGGCCTCGGCCCGCTTGGCCCGCGCCACCAGGATGTTCTTCTTTCGCTTCGCCTCTTCGATCTTGTCGTTGAGCTGGCGGAGCTGGACCTTGAGGTTGTCGGTATCGGCCTTGTGCTTGACCCAGGTTTCGTGGAGCTGGTGGGCGCCCTGGGCGGCCTCGTTGAACCGAACCAGCGCCTGCTTGGCGAGGTCGTCCCGGCCTTCCTGCACGGCGAGCATCGCGCGGCGCTCCCAGTCCTCCGCCTGCTTCTTGAGCGTTTCGGCGTCGGCCTGGAGTTTCTTCTCGTCGGCGATGGCCGCAGCGGCTTCCTGCTTGGCCTTGGCCAGATTCGACTTCATGTCGAGAATCAACTGATTGAGCATCTTCTCGGGGTTTTCGGCCCGGGAGATCAGCTCATTGATGTTCGACTTCAACATCGTCGAAAAACGTTCGAAGATTCCCATCGCGTCTTACCTCTCCCGGTACGGCGCCAAAGCGCTCATGTGAGACTTGAGCGCCAACGTCAGCGAATCGAAGGTGGCCTCAAACTCTTCAAAGTCGAGATGCCCGAGCTCCAGAGCATCTGTGAGAACGACATGTTCCCCTTCCAGGCCGTAGGAACCATGGACCAGGTCATGGGCATTGAACTCGAGCAACTGCCGGTAGAAGTCACTCCGTTTGCCGGTTTCGACCGGCGGCTCCATGACCCGGACCCGAAGTATCACCACCGGCGGCGCAAAGCTTACCACGATCTCGGCTCCGTGCTGGCTCTTCACGACCCAGAAACCGGGTTCGACCTCGCGGTTTTCGACCGTTCCGCCTTCGAGCCGGTCGATCATGCTCTGCACATCTTCTTTTGTGACCATGCCACGTCCCCCCTTGCAAGGATCGGGCTCGGAAGAATGTAGCCCAACCCGGTTGTCCCGGCACCCGCCCGGGCCTACTTCTTCTCGGCCTCTTCCCGCTGGGCCGCCAGGAGGCGTTCACTGAAGTCGGCGCGCTCCTCCAGCTCCGCCAGCCGGGTTCGGAGATCGTCGAGCTCGCCAAGGACCTGTTCGGGAGGCAGGTCGACGCTCTCTCCGTGGAGCACGCGGGCCAGGGCTTGGCCCAGCGGGCCCCGCAGCGCCACCCCGGCGGCGATCGCCGCAACGATGGTGGTCGGGATGGCGTACGCGATGCCGAGTTTCACCGCCAGCACGCCGTGGATGAGCATGGCCAACACGCTGGTCCCAAGCAGGCCCAACACCACCACCGGACCGTCCCGTCTCATGACGCGGCCGACCCGGGCAGCACGGCCAGTTCGCCGGTGCCCTGCGCCAGCACCCGTTCGGCGAACTCGAGCCGTTCCTCGAGTTCCGCGACCCGTATCTCGAGGCCGGCGACCCGCTCGGCCGCCATCTCGCCGGTCCCACGACCGGATTTCGGGCCGTGGATCATCGTTTGTCCCCAGCCGGGAGCGAGGCTCGTTCGCCGGTGGCCTGCGCCAGCATCCGTTCCGTGAAATCCAGCCGCTCTTCGAGCTCCATCAGGCGGTTCTCTCCGACCTCGAGCTGGGCGACCCTGGCCTCAAGCTCCTCGATCCGGGCGGCTGCCATCTGACCGGTGGTCAGGCCCATCTCGGGCCCCATCGAGAGCAGGGCTCGATGGCGACGGATCGCATAAACCACCACGGAGGCGCCGGCAACGAGGAGCATCGGGCCGTCAGCAGCCGGGTGGGGCATGGTCGAGGAGACGAATCCCATCACAAGGCCGGTGACAACCGCCTGGATCGCCATATCGATGAAATCCAGGCCCATGGTGCGTTTGAACCAATTCATCGGGGCAACTCCTTCGGCTGCTCGCGGGCGGTGAGCAACATGCGCTCGGCGAACTCCACTCGCTCGAGCAACTCGTTCCGTTCCGTCTCGGCCGCCTGGAGTCGGCTCTCGATTTCCTGAAGCCGGCCTTCGAGTTCGGGCGCGTCACCGGTGGTCCCTTCGATCCGGCGAGCCATGGCCCGCCCGACGGGGCCGCGGAAGATCAGGACCGCCCCAGTCACCAACGCCAGCAGGCTGACCAGAATGACTGGAGCGATGTCGCCGGGCGGCATCAGTTGGCCTCTTTCCGATTGGCTGGCAGGGCTTCCCGGCCCTGGGCCAGGAGTCGTTCGGAAAAATCGACCCGCTCCTCGAGTTCCTGAAGCCGGTGGTTCGACTCCTCCAGCTCAGCTACCCGGGCCCGGAGTTGGCCAATCTCATTCACCAGCCCGGGGTCGAGCGACTTGCCTTCGATCCGGCGGGCGTAGGCGCGCACCAGCGGCCAGAACACGAAGCCGGCCACGATGACCGCCACGATCACAACGACGGCGATCATCGCGCCGGCCGGCGGTCCGTCCGGGATCAGAATCCCCTGGGGAATCGGCGCGGTCGGCGGTACGGGCGGCACCGGAATTGTCTGGATCATGCGGACCGTTCCCCTTCGATCGAGGCCGGCGCCTTGCCGGCGAGGAGGCGCTCGGTGAAATCAAGCCGTTCGTGTACCTGATCCAGTTCCTGCCGGAGCCGTTCGAGTTCCTCCAAGACCAGCGGATCGGTGCCCTGAAGGGCGGCCAGGGTGTGCGCCGTCTCGCCCCGGATCCGGGCGGCGATCGCCTTGCCGATCGGGCTATAGGCTATCAGCGCCAACGTTCCCCCGCCAAAGAGCAACACGATCGCAACAATGTCTTCCACTACTTGCCCCGCTCCGATGTTCCTTCGCTGCGCTGGGCCAACAGGCGTTCGCTGAAATCGACCCGCTCTTCGGTATCGGTCAAGCGCTGTTGCATCTGTTCAACCTGGTGGCGGAGCTCGAGTACCTCGTTCATGACCTCGGGGTCGGGGCCGCCGTGCTGGCCTTGAAGCCGCCGAGCCAGGGCTTGGCCGACTGGACCGTTGAAGATCCGAACCCCGGCCCACCCAAGGGCCCCAATGACGAAGACCCCGGTGACCATACCGGCGAGCGGGATCAACAATTCTGGACCCATCAAAATGACTCCCCAGGCGGCAACACAATATCCTGCAATTACTTATCAATTATATCGCGCATCGTTTCAGACAGCTGCAACGTTTCCTGAGCGTACGTCCGAACGTTGCACGATGTTTCAGACAGGGACGCCGGGATACCCATCGGTCGCCCGACCAGTCGCCCGCTCAGGCCTACCTGAGGAGCGAACGTCTAACGGGTGCCGAGAATTCGCGCCAGGAACTGCCCCGTATGACTGGCCGCGACCGTCGCAACCTGCTCCGGGGTGCCTGCCGCTACCACCGTTCCACCCTTGTCGCCACCCTCGGGCCCGAGGTCGATGACCCAGTCCGAGGTCTTGATGACGTCGAGGTTGTGCTCGATGACCAACACACTGTTGCCCTTGTCCACCAGGCGGTGGAGCACATCGAGCAGCAGCCGGACGTCTTCGAAATGGAGGCCGGTGGTGGGCTCATCGAGAATGTAAAGCGTTCGGCCGGTGTCACGCTTGGAGAGTTCGGTCGCGAGCTTGACCCGCTGGGCCTCGCCACCGGACAGCGTGGTCGCCGACTGGCCGAGGTGAAGGTATCCAAGGCCTACGTCGTTGAGCAGTTCGAGCTTCTCCTTGATTCGGCCCTGGGCGGTAAAGAACTCCAGCGCGTCGGAGACGGTCAGTTCGAGCACCTCGGCGATGCTCCGGCCCTTGTACCGGACCTCGAGCGTTTCCCGGTTGTACCGTTTCCCCTTGCAGACTTCGCAGGGGACGTAGACGTCGGGCAGGAAGTGCATTTCGATCTTGACCAGGCCGTCGCCTTCGCAGGACTCGCAGCGCCCACCCTTCACATTGAACGAGAACCGACCGGGGCCGTAGCCCCGCATCTTGGCTTCAGGCAATTGGGCGAAGAGTTCGCGGATCGGTGTGAAGAGGCCGGTATAGGTCGCCGGATTCGATCGCGGGGTCCGGCCGATCGGACTCTGATCGATGTCGATCACCTTGTCGAGGTGATCTAGGCCCTGAATCGACTTGTGAGCGCCAGGAACGACCTTGGCCCGGTAGAAGTGCCGCGCCAGGGACTGGTACAGGATGTCGGTGATCAACGTCGACTTGCCCGACCCCGACACGCCGGTGACCGACACGAACATGCCCAGGGGAATTTCGACGCTCAGATTCTTGAGGTTGTTCGCCCTGGCGCCGACCACGGTGACGAGGCGCTTGCGATCCACCGGCCGACGGGTCTGGGGAACCGGGATCCGGAGTTCACCGCGGAGATAACGACCGGTCAGCGAGTCCCGGCTCGCCAGAACGGCGGCCACGTCGCCCTCCACCACGACTTCGCCGCCAAAGCGGCCGGCCCGGGGCCCGAGGTCGATGACGTAGTCGGCGGCCCGAATGGTGTCCTCGTCGTGCTCGACGACCAGGACCGTGTTGCCAAGATCGCGGAGATCGCGGAGGGTCTTGAGCAACCGTTCGTTGTCCCGCTGATGGAGGCCGATGCTCGGCTCGTCGAGGATGTAGAGCACGCCGACCAGGCGCGAACCGATCTGGGTGGCGAGTCGGATCCGCTGGGCCTCCCCGCCCGACAGCGACCCTGACCCACGGCCGAGCGTCAGGTATTCGAGACCCACGTCCCGGAGAAACGTGAGACGGTCGCTGACTTCCTTGAGGATTGGGCCGCCCACATCCGGGTCGACGGCCCCGGCCCGGCCCCGCGCCACGGGAATGCCCCGGAAGAACTCGAGCGCCTGGTCGACCGAACGATCGACGACGTCGCCGATGCTTTCGCCGGCGACGAGCACCGACAGACTCTCGGGCTTGAGCCGCCGCCCAGCGCAGGTCCGGCACGGCATCTCCACCATGAACTCGCCCAGCTGGGTCCGCATGGCATCGCTCTGGGTTTCGTAGAAACGGCGCTCGACGTTGCGAAGGATGCCTTCCCATTTCGACTCGTACTCGCCTTTGAACTTCGGTCCGTCGAGCTGGAATTTGAACGTCTTCCCGGCGACGCCACCGAGCAGGACGTCGCGGGCCGCCGCCGAGAGCGATTTCCAGGGATCGTTGAGGTCGAACTTGTAGGTCTTGGCCAGGGTTGGGAGGATGACCTTGCGGAGATAGCCGCTGGGCTCGCCCCAGGGGAGCACCACGCCCTCGAGAATCGAGATGCTGGGATCGCCGAGGACCAGTTCCGGCACGGCCTCTCGGCGGGTCCCGAGCCCGTGACAATCGGGGCAGACCCCGAAAGGGGAGTTGAACGAGAACTGCCGCGGCTCGA
Organism: Gemmatimonadota bacterium; assembly: GCA_025350665.1. GTDB lineage: Bacteria > Gemmatimonadota > Gemmatimonadetes > Gemmatimonadales > GWC2-71-9 > SHZU01. Next base: position 16,900 of record JANXXJ010000362.1, read on the forward strand.
GTTCCGGCATCGAGAGCCCGCACTTGGGACAGGCAAACCGCTCCGAGAACACCACCACCAGCGGAGCCTTGGCCGCGACGTCATGACGGATGACCTCGACCACGCCATCGGCCGTCTTGAGCGCGGTCTCGATCGAATCGTTGATGCGGGCGCGATCGGCCGGGCGAACGACGAGCCGGTCCACCACGACCGCCACGTCGTGGTTCTGCCGGCGGTTCAGCTTTGGCACGGCGGCAAGATCGTAGGTCTCGCCATCGACCCGGGCGCGGACGAAGCCGCGCTTGCCGAGGTCGTCGAACATTTCGCGAAATTCGCCCTTCCGGCCGCGGACGATCGGGCCAAGGATCTCGACCCGGGTGCCCTCGGGCCAGGTCATGACGGCGTCGGTAATCTGCGATGCGCTGGACCGGGTGACGGGCGAGCCGTCATTCGGACAATGGGGAATCCCGGCGCGGGCCCAGAGGAGCCGCATGTAATCGTAGATTTCGGTGACGGTCCCAACGGTCGATCGGGGATTGTTGCCGGTGGATTTCTGCTCGATCGAGATCGCGGGCGAGAGGCCTTCGATCGCGTCGACGTCCGGCTTCTCCATCAGGCCGAGGAACTGGCGAGCATAGGCCGACAGCGACTCGACGTAACGGCGTTGACCCTCGGCGTAGATGGTGTCGAAGGCGAGCGACGACTTGCCCGAACCCGAGAGGCCGGTGATGACGGTCAGCCGGTTCCGCGGAATCGAGACGCTGATGTTCTTGAGATTGTGTTCGCGGGCGCCGCGAACGCGGAGAAATTCCTGGGCCATCCCCTGAACATATCCCGAAACGGGCCCGGCTTCAATCCGCCCGGATATCGGCTGGCCTGCACGTCGGGTGGAGAACCCGAGCTTGACCTGCGCGGGCGGGAGGCTAGTATCGCGGACCCATCCTGAGGATCTGCATGCGTCGTCCCCTGACCGTCCTGTGCATCGCCAGCTACCGCAAGGGCGACCGGTTCCTCGTGGCGGCCAAGAAGACCGGCGCCAAGGTGCTCCTGCTGACTTCCGAGAGCCTCCGCGAATCGGATTGGCCTCGGGAGTCGATCGACGAGATGTACTTCATGCCGGACAACGACAAGCGGTGGGACATGCCCAATGTGATCAAGGGCGTGAGCTGGCTGGCCCGAACGGTGAAGATCGATCGCGTGGTGGCGCTGGACGATTTCGATGTCGAGAAGGCGGCGGCGATCCGGGAGCACCTCCGGCTGGCGGGCATGGGCGACTCGACGGCCCGTTACTTCCGGGACAAGCTGGCGATGCGAACCAAGGCCCGCGAGGCCGGACTCGCCGTGCCCGACTTTGTCCCCATTCTCAACCATGACGACATTCGCGACTTCCTGAAGCGGACGGCCGGACCCTACGTCCTCAAGCCCCGTTCCCTGGCCGCGGCGATCGGAATCAGGAAGATCGCCGGCGGGGAGGAGTTGTGGCCGGCCCTGGACGAATTGGGAGACGAGCAGTCGTTCTACCTGCTGGAGCGGTTCGTCGCGGGCGACGTCTATCATGTGGATTCGATCGTGGCGGACAACCGGGTGCGCTTTGCGGTGGCGAGCCGCTACGGGACGCCGCCCCTGGAGACCGCGCAGGAGGGGCGGGTCTTCACCACGATGACCGTCCGGCGACGAAGCCCCGACGAACGAGCCCTGCTCTCACTCAACCTCAAACTCCTCAAGTCACTGGGACTCCGGCACGGCGTCTCTCACACCGAGTTCATCAAGGGACGTAACGGCACCTTCTACTTCCTCGAGACTTCGGCCCGCGTGGGCGGAGCTCACATCGTCGACCTGGTCGAGGCGGCGACCGGCCTCAACCTCTGGTCGGAGTGGGCCCGCCTTGAATGTCGGCGGGAGAGTGACCGATACCTCGTGACGGCTCCGCGGAAACACTACGCCGGCCTCCTCATCTCCCTGGCCAGGCAGGAGGCGCCGGACTTGGCGGCGTATGACGCCCCCGAAGTGGTCTGGCGGTTGGTCAAGACGCACCACGCCGGCCTGATCCTGGCCGCACCCAAGCTGGAACGGGTTGAGAAACTGGTGGCGGAGTACCGGGACCGGTTCTATACCGACTTCTTCGCCACGGCACCGGCTCGAACGACGGTTTCGGACTAGCGGGGGTAGCGCCGCAGGCGGGGTCGGCCGATCCTTCTCGGCATGCGCCGACTTCACAATTCCCGGGCCTCGGACGCCGAGCCCCGGAACCTTGAAGGCTTCACCGACTTCACCACCCTCGAAGGCGACCCCGCGACGGCCGGCCCGGACGCGATCGCCTCGCTGCGCCCATTCGGACGGGACGTGCCGGAACAGCAGGTAATCGAATCCAGGGCCCCGACCGCCGAACCGACCGGCCCGGTCGAACGGGCCCAGGCTCTGGCCGCGCGCGGTCGCCGACTCGACGCGATCATCGTCCTCCGCGACCTCGTCCGGGAGCAGCCCAGGTCGACCGAACCCCGGTTGGCGCTGGCCGCTCTGCTGGAGGAAACCGGCGAACTCGAGGAGGCCATCGCGGAACTCGGAACGGCCCTCACCCACGCCCCCGATCGGGCGCCAACGCTGGTCCGCCGTGGCGCAGTCTATGCACGGCTGGGGCAGGCGAAGAGCGCGGAACAAGACTTCCGCGAGGCAATTCGAAGCAACGCAAAGCATTGGATTGCATACCGTTACCTCGGGAACACCCAGCTCAGACTGGGTCGGGCCGAGGAGGCGGCAGCAACGCTTCGGGACGCACTCACTCTGGCACCTCAAGACCCGGAGACGGTCTTGTACCTCGGGGAGGCTTTGCTCAAGGCCGGCCGGCTCGAGGAGGCGTTCGGAGAGCTTAAACGGGCGGTCGATCTCGCCCCCGGCGACCCGCGTGGCTATACCCAACTCGGCCGGTTGTTCGACAGGCTGGGACGAACTGAGGACGCGATGGCGATGCACCGGAAGGCGCGCGAGGTCACGACCGCGTGAAAGTTGGTACTTGGAACCGGCGAACCACCGGTCGTTTCGTGCTGCTGGCCTGGGCGGCCGCGCTGGCCTGGCTGGCGCGCCGGGAACTGGGCAAGAACGAAGCGGAGCAAATCGCCGAGGCCACGATCCGGCTGAGTCCCGAGGCCCATTTCTTTGCGGTAGGGGCGGCGGGCCAGCAGGTCGGCTACGCGAGTATCACCGTTGACACGATCCCGGTCGGGTTCCGACTGTCCGAGGTGATGGCCCTCGACGTCCCGGAGGGCGACTCGACCCGTCGAGTGACCCGCCGCTCGGACCTGGTGCTGACTCGGAGCCTCCGACTGGCCTCGTTCGTCCGGACCGTCACGGGCAACGGGCTCTACGAAGAGTTCAGCGGCAAGGTCGAGGGTGATTCGATCCTCAGAATGGGCCAGCGCGATGCCCGTGAGGCCCCGGTCGATCAGTGGGTGGTCCGGATCCCCGGCGATGTGGTGCTGCCCGAAGTGCTCCCCTATCGGCTGGCGTTCGGCAAGCGCCTCGAAGTCGGCCGGGCGGTCGCGGCCAACGTCCTGGACATGGCGACGGGAACCGTCACCCGGGTCAGCTTCGCCGCCACGGCGGAGTCGACGTTCGTGGTGGCCGACAGCGCCAGAGAGGGCCCCGGCCACCGATGGATCCCAGCCGCATTCGACACGGTCAAGGCCTACCGGATCGAGCACACTGCCGCCGGCTCCCCGGTCGTCACCTGGGTCGACGAACACGGCGGGCTGGTCCATTCCGAGGCAGCGTTAGGCGTCCGGATGGAGCGCTCAGCGTTCGAACTGGTCAGCTTCAACTACCGAACCGCACTGGAGCGGACCGGACCGAACGGGCATCGGGCGGTCGGCGGGATGAACACCCTCGTGGAGGCCGGGCTTCGGCCGGACGCAGGCGGAGGGGACTATCAGGTCCGGAGCTCCCCGATCGAGAGTTTTCTGCTGCCCCGCCTGGCCTGGCTGGCCGGCGGCCGGCAAGCGGCGCAGCAGAGTGAACTCCGGATCGGCAAACCGGGCGAACGCCGTGACACCACGGCCAAATCCGAGTATCTCGACCCGGCGCCGGTGGCGCGCGCGGTCCCGACCGACGTCGCCGTCGAGGCCGCCCGGCTGGTAGCAGGCCTCCCTGCTCCGGCGGCCAAGGTGAACCGGCTGGTGCAATACGTGGCCGACGAGGTAACGCTCGATCGTTCCAACTCCGCCGGCTGGTCGTCGGCGCGGGTGCTGGAGCTCCACCGCGGCGGCGCCGAAGGCAAGGCGGCGCTCTTTGTCGACCTGGCCCGGGCGCAGGGACTCGAAGCCAGGATGGTCGGCGGCGTGGCCGTGGTCGAGAGCCGTCTCTACGGCCATACCTGGGCCGAAGTACGACTCGAGGGCGCCTGGGTCGCCGTGGATCCAACGTTCCGGAGCGTCCCCGCGGCACCGTCTCTCATCCGTATCGGCGTCGGCACCACCGGCCGGGCCATCGACCTTGTTCCGCTGATCGGTTCGGCTTCATTCCGTCCGATCCCACCGGGGACCACCCGATGATCGAACTGAAGAACCTCACCAAACGGTACGGGAAGTTCACGGCGGTGAACTCGATCTCGCTCGCCATCCCGCCGGGCACGCTCTACGGGTTGCTCGGTCCGAACGGCGCGGGGAAGACCACCACGATGCGGATGATCGCCGGCATTCTCCGCCCGACGTCCGGCACGGTGACGGTGGCGGGGTACGACGTCGTGCTCCAACCGATGGAGGCGAAACGCCGTCTCGGCTTCATCCCGGACCGGCCCTTCGTCTACGACAAGCTGACCGGGGCCGAGTTCCTCCGGTTCGTGGCGGGCCTGTACGGGCAATCGGGCCCGGAGATCGAGAAGCGGATCGACGAACTGCTTGAGTTGTTCGAACTCGGACCCTGGAAGCAGGAGTTGACCGAATCGTACAGCCACGGGATGCGGCAGAAGTTGATCATCTCGAGCGCCCTGGTCCACCGGCCGCCGGTGATCGTGGTGGACGAACCGATGGTCGGGCTCGATCCGAAGAGCGCCCGGCTGCTCAAGGACATCTTCCGGCATTTCGTCGAGCGGGGTGGCACCGTGCTGATGAGCACGCATACGCTCGAGATCGCCGAGGTGATGTGCGATCAGATCGGGATCGTCTACGGGGGGCAGGTTGCCGCGGCGGGTACGATGGCGGAAATCCGGCAGCAGACGTCATCGGGCAACGCCAGCCTCGAGGACATCTTCCTCAAGCTGACCGGCGGGTTGACGGATCGGGAACTCAGTGGCGTCCTGGGAGACTGAACGGCCGGCCCGGGAAGCCGGGATTCTCGACATCGTCGCCCCGAAATGGCGGAGCGTCGCGGCCCGAATGGCGAAGGGGCGTTCCGACGCGGCCTGGCGAATTCTGCTCCTGGGCGTCGTGGGAGCGGGGTTCTGGGCCGGCGCGTTCGCGGTCTTCTACCGGGTCCTCAAGTATCTCGGCACGACGCCGGAGATCGGCGGACTGCTGGCCGGCAAGATTCTCAGCATGCTGTTGCTGGCCTTTTCGTCGATCTTGCTATTGTCGAACCTGGTAACCGCACTCTCGACTTTCTTTCTCGCCAAAGACCTCGACATGCTGGTCTCGGCTCCGGTAGACTGGGGCCGGCTCTATCTCGCCAAGCTCGGCGAAACGCTGGTCCATTCGTCTTGGATGGTTGCGCTCATCCTGGTGCCGATCCTGACGGCGTATGGCGTCGTGTATCACGGCGGCTGGTTCTTTCCGATCGCGGCCATCGGCGCCCTGATCCCGTTCTTCGTTCTGCCCACGGTTCTGGGCACGGCGATCACTCTCCTCCTCGTGAACGTCTTTCCGGCCCGCAAGACCCGTGATCTGCTGACGCTGATCGCGATCGGCGCGGTCGGCAGCGTGGTCCTGGTGCTTCGATTCCTCCGCCCGGAGCAACTCTCACGGCCCGAGGGGTTCCGCAGCCTGGTTGACTTCGTGGCCGAGCTTCGGACGCCCAGCCACCCGCTGCTGCCGAGCGAGTGGGCGGCGAACGCCATCATGAACTGGCTCGAACGGATCGGCGATCCCCTCCCGCTGGCGCTCCTCTGGACCACGGCCGCCGGATTCATCGTGCTCGGCGCGGCCCTCCATGGCCGGCTTTTCCCGGTCGGCTTTTCCAAGGCCCAGGAAGGCGCTGACAAGTATGCGGCGGGTCACGTCTGGCAGAAGTGGGTGGCCAGGGCGCTCGGTTTCCTTCCGGTGACCCGCCGGGAGTTCATCCTCAAGGACCTCCGGATCTTCTTCCGCGACACCACCCAGTGGAGCCAGCTGATCCTTCTCGCGGTCCTGCTGATCGTCTACGTCTTCAACATCCGGGCACTGCCGCTGTACACGGGCGAACGAGTCCCCTACCTGCTGATCACGCTGGTCGTCTTCCTGAATCAGGGTCTGGCCGGGTTCGTCCTGGCGGCCATCGCCGCCCGATTCGTTTTCCCCTCAGTCTCGTTGGAGGGGCGGCAACTGTGGCTGCTCAAGTCGAGCCCGCTCGACCTCAAGGAAATGCTGTGGAGCAAATACTGGGTGGGCACAGGCCCTCTGCTGGTCGTGGCGCTCACGATCACGGCCGTAACGAACGAAATCCTCAGGGCTTCGCCCTTCATGATGTTCCTCAGCATCGTGACCATCGCGTGCTTCACCATGGCGGCCGGGGCGCTGGCCCTTTCCCTCGGGGTACTGTACCCGCAGTTCGACACGGAGAACGCCGCCCAGATCCCGACCAGCTTCGGCGGGCTGGTGTTCATGATGAGCGCCATTCTTCTGCTCGCCGGCATCATCATCATCGAAGCCCAGCCGGTGTCGGCTCACCTGCAGGCTTATCAGATGGGCATCCCTCAGACCGGGTTTCCAGCCGAGCTGTGGCTGGCGGTGGGTGAAGTGTTCCTGCTCTGCGCGGCCGCCACGCTGATCCCCCTCCATCGGAGCCTGAAGAAGCTCGAGGCGCTCGAACTCTAGTTATCCGCATTTCCCCGCCACTGAATGCAGTTTCCAGGTTGACGGTCAAGGTGCCGGACTCCCCACTGTGGGACCACGCCGCCCTTTCGAGGGCGTTTTGGTCACCCACGTTTCAAGGAGGAGTTCCATGCATCACCCCTATTGGCGGACCACGGTACTCGCGGCCCTGCTGGCCGCATGCTCGAATGCCGATGGCCGCGACACCGTGGCCACCGCGCCATCCACTGACGATCAGGCACCGTTTACGGTGGCGCCAACATCGGAGCCCGAGCGAGCACGGCATGAGCGCCTGGCGGTCCGGTTCGCGAAGGCCCTGAGGGACCCGGCCTTTCGAGCCACCGTGGCCCATGAACTGGCCACGTCGAGTTTTCCGGAGCAGAAGGTCCATCTCCAGGGCTTCCTGGGCCGGAACGGATCCACCGAACGCCGGCGCGTGGCCCAATTGACGAGCGAACCCGAAGGCGATATCGCCGCGGACCTCGATCAGGGACCGGCGGTTGAAGTGTATTTCCCGGTGCCGGCACACCGCGCCCGGTGGGACGGCGGCACCGACCTCCTCGTGGGCACCGCTGAACTCGACTCCGACGCGCCAGTCGCCTGGGACCTCATGGGCCGGCGCCACCGGCTCGACCCCAAGACACCACCGGCCACTCCGGTCCTGATGGTCGAACGGGCCGAACAGGTATTTTCCCCGCGTCCGGCCGCCATTCCCACGTGCCTGCTCGACTGTAGTGGGCCCGGCGGCAACGGCGGGGTCCCGGCTCCGACGGCGCCTCAGGGTTTGTTCATGACCCAGAGCCAGTTTACTGGAACGTTTGAAGGCTGGTTCAAGGGGGACCCGGAATTCGAGGTGCATGTCCTAGGGCAGACTGGGGCCGCCAACGCGCTGACGACCTATCAGTGCGCCGGTGAACATGCGGGAGGACCGTACGCCTTCGACCAAAATTCGACGACTTGGTCGGGTAGTGTGATGCTGATGAGCCGGGCGCAGCTCGACCAGTACAGCCTGCAGCATCCCGGACAGAACCTTCGGATCTTCGTAGTCGAGGATGACGACACGGCCTGCGAGATTCGGATCGACTCGACCCGTACCGCCAACCTGTTCAAGGCCGTCAAGCTGGTGTATGGCGATCTGACCGGCGGAAAGGACTCGACCGCGGGCACCACGCGGCTGTTCCGACGAGCCCCGATGTTCCTTTCGCTCCTCAAGGCCATTACCTCGTTCTTCAAGACCGACGACGACCCGGTCGGCAACGCGGTCGAGGATCCCTATGCCGCCGTGGCATTCTTCCCGGGTGCCAATTGGGTGATCCGGGGCGAGAATTCGGTCATCAACGGCGCCATCAAACTCGAAATGAGATGACTCATGACTCGGCCGGGGGCGGGGGCGGGCCCGCTCCCCGCGCCGCGAAGGCGCCCCGTCGCGACGATCATTACGGCCAGCGCCGCGACGATCACCGCTCGGGGGTCGAGCGGGCCCGACAAGAACGGACACAGTGGCTCGTTGTACGAGAGCCGCCGCTCCCGTGGGGAACGACGGCTCGGGTCACGGATCCGGTGAGGATCAGGTCTGCTTCTGGGCGTTCAACTTCTTGATTTCGGATTCGTAGCGGGAACCGCACTTCGCCAGCACTTCAGTCGCGTGGAAGACACCGTCGCGACCAAGCTTGCCCGACATGATGACTTCGATCTCACTGGCATCGTTGAAAGTGTCCGGCACGATACCCTGGTACGTGACGGCGAACCGTTGGCTGCTGTCGGATACCTCGAAATCGATTCGCTGATTGGCGGGGTCGCGCTTGATAGAACCGCGCACCACTTTGGCGCCGACCTTGAGCCCGACGTCATGAAACGACGGGTCGGTCTTGGTCCGTTGAACGAGTTCGGTCGGGCTCAGGAAGTACACGCCGGTCTGGCGCACACCCGAGTAGATCAGGAAGGCGATGGCGGCGACTATGATCACTGCGCCGATGACGAACTTCTTGCCGGCATCCATTGGGGGGAAAGATAGCCTAACCCCGGGCCGAGTGAAGGGCCGGCCCGACCACGCCGGTGCCATCCCCGAATCCGCTCGCGGCGCCGTTCCGGACCTGAATCGGGGGTGAACGTCGCGGGTCGCCGGCCAGCCACATCGCTGGCGGAATCCAGCCACGCGCCGGCCGCCAGGCCGGCTAGGGCCGCTGCGCCAAGTGCCGTCGCCTCAACGTGGTTGGGCCGTTCGACCGAACGCCGGGCCGCGCGGACCCGGGAACTGGTGGTCCCTGCCGGAGTGCCAAGACGGAGCGCATAGAGTGAAGAATGGCCCGGCGCGGATGAAGTCGCCGCAGGAATTGAGTAACTTCCCAAAGGCCGCCCTACCCACCCGACACCTCCGAAGCCCGATGACCTACTCAACTCTGCTGTACGACGTACGCGACGGAATCGCCTTCATCACCGTCAATCGCCCCGAAAAGCTGAACGCCCTGAATGCCCAGGTCATCCTGGACCTCGGGGCCGCCGTCGACCAGGTGCGCGCCGCGGCCGATGTTCGGGCAGCCATCATCACCGGAGCCGGATCCAAATCGTTCGTCGCGGGAGCTGACATCGGCGGATTCCAGAATCTTGACGTGACCGAGGCCCGGCGGCTCTCGGCCCGGGGTTCCGGCATCTTCCGGAGCATCGAACGCAGCACCAAGCCCTACGTCGCGGCCGTGAACGGCTTCGCCCTGGGTGGTGGCTGCGAACTGGCCATGGCGTGTCACATCCGGATCGCGAGCGAGAATGCCAAATTCGGCCAGCCCGAAGTGAAGCTCGGTATCCCCCCGGGTTACGGCGGCACGATCCGCCTCGCCCGTCTGGTCGGCAAGGGCCGGGCGATCGAACTCCTGACGTCCGGCGCCATGATCGACGCACGCGAGGCCCACCGGATCGGGCTGGTGAACCACGTCCACCCCGCGGACCAGCTCCAGGCCGAAGCGGAGAAGCTGACCCGGACCATCATGGCCAACGCTCCGCTCGCCGTGGCCACGTGCATCGACCTCGTGAATCTCCAGGAAAGCCTGCAGATGGACGACGCGCTGGCGCTCGAATCGGCAATGTTCGCGATGTTGTTCCAGACGGCCGACGCCACCGAAGGCACCTCGGCGTTCCTGGAAAAGCGGGCCCCGAACTTCAAGGGCCAGTAGGCGATCGTGAACGTTCAGCAGGTTCATGCCACGGGGTTCCGCAACATCGGCCGCCTCGAACTCGACCTCCCCCGGGAGGGTGCGATCTTTCTCGGGCCCAACGGCCAAGGCAAGACGAACCTGCTCGAAGCGATCTACTACCCGGTCCTGTTCCGGAGCCTCCGTTCCGCCAGGGATACCGAGCTGATCCGGCACGGCGAGTCCGGTTTCCGGGTTCGGCTCGACCTGACCGACCCCACCGGGCCCCGGTCCATCGAAGCGGGCTTCCTGGCGGCCGGCCGGAGAAAACGCGTGGCGGTCGACGGCGCCGAACCGGCTCGAATGAACGACGCCCTCGGGGTCTGGCTGGCGGTCGCGTTTCTGCCGAGTGACGTGGCGTTGATTTCCGGCGGAGCGTCGGAACGACGCCAGTTTCTCGACCGGGCCCTCGCGCTCTCCGATCCGCGCTACCTGAGGAATCTCCGGCACTACCGGGCGGCGATCGAGCAACGGAACGCCGCCCTGCGAAAGGGCGATGCCCCGTCCGCGGCGGCGTTCGACCCCCTGGTGGCCCGCTATGGCGCCCCGGTCATCGCCGCCCGGCTGGCCTGGGCCGAGCGGTGCGGGCCCGCCTGGCGGGACGTCTGCGCCACGTTAGGCGAGCCCATGGCCGTTTCGTTCGCGTACCGGGGCCGTCCGGAGCTGGTCGATCCCGACGCCTGGCCCGCCGCCCTGGCGGACGCCCGGGGTCGTGACCTGGCCACCGCGGCCACCAGCGTGGGCCCGCACCGGGACGACCTGACGCTGAGCCTGGGCCAGGTTCCGCTGCGCGTTGCCGGTTCGACCGGGCAGCAACGGACCGCGGCCATCGCCCTCAAGCTGGTCGAATGGGACACCCTGGCGGAAGCCAGCGGGTCGCCGCCGGCGCTGCTCCTGGACGACGTGTTCGCCGAACTCGACCGGGACCGGCAGGACCGGCTGGCGGCACGGCTGCTGCACACCCCGGGCTGCCAGGTCTTGGTGACCGCGCCAAGGCCCGACGAGCTTCCGGACGCCCTGCACTTGCCCGTGTTCGACGTCATCCGCGGCGAGGTGACCCGCCGGACAGCGCCGCGGGCCGCATGACGCGGATGAGGCGGGACAACCGCCGACCGGCCCCGTTAGGCGACCTTCTCGACGCCTATCTTGACCGGACCAAGCTCACGCCGCGGCTCGACCTGGCCAGCGCAGTGGAGCGCTGGGCCGTGATCGTGGGAGAACGAGTCGCGGCCAACGCCCAGGCCGAGGCGGTCTCCGCCGACGGCGTCCTCTGGGTCCGGGTCCGTTCCTCTCCCTGGGCCATGGAGCTATCGCTGATGGCGCCGCGACTCCTGGCCGTGTTGAACGAGGGGCGAGACGGCAAGATCCGCGAGCTGCGGTGCCGCGTCGGACTCGCCCCCGCGCCCGAGGCCGGCCCCCCCGGCGAAGGTTCACAACCGTGACCGACGAGACACCCAAGACCGACGCTGAATGGCGTGCCACGCTGACGGCGGACCAGTACCGCGTCCTCCGCCAGCAGGGAACGGAACGGGCCTTTACAGGGGCCTATTGGGACTCCCACGACGGCGGAGTCTACCGATGCGCGGGGTGCGGCGCCGAGGTGTTCGACGCCAGCACCAAGTTCGACTCGGGTTCAGGGTGGCCCAGCTTCTCAGCCCCGAAGGCGGCGACCGCGGTCGGAGAAACCACCGACACCAGCCACGGCATGCAACGCACCGAAGTTCACTGCGCCCGGTGCGGCGGCCATCTCGGTCATGTCTTCCCGGACGGGCCGCGGCCGACCGGACTGCGCTACTGCATCAACTCGATCTCGCTCCGGCTCGACCCGTCGAAATGACCCGCCGGCCCCCTACATTCCGGGCCGGCCACCAGTTCCTCCAGGCTACAGCTTGACGGTTGGCGTCCGCTGGGCCACGGGCGGCAGTGCCGGAAAATCCGTGAATGGCTTGTCCTGGTACCAGTAGCAACACGAGTAAAAATTGTCGCCCCGGTCGTTGGCGTGACCGTGCTCGATCGTGTGCTTGAGATACTTCGTAAAGGTGACCGGATTGTCCCCGTGGAACCGGTAGCAGCAGTAGCGTCCGCCGGTCCGCTCGGGGCTCTGAATCAGCGGGGCGCCGTACTGGTGATGGGAAAAAGGTCGAGCGCCCTGACGGCCGCCGAAGTTCCAGCTGCCCAGGAAGTAGTCCTCGGACCCGGTCCCGATGATCGCGGGCCTGGACGGATCGTCCACGAAGATCATGTCATCCCCTTCCCCCATCCAGCCTTCGGCGTTCTGCACCACGCCGAGGGTCACCCCCATGAGGTGGCCCTGGCCCCGGGTCTCGCAGAACACGTAGTTGGTCGACCCGTCCGGATTCTTCCGATCGGCGAGGTGCTGGGTGGTGTTGGGCGTGGCCTGGCGATACTGGGCATGGAAATAGAGCGCGTCCGCCGGAAGCTCGTCCATCTCGAGGTAGTCGATGTTGGAGTAGAATGCGCCGACGTCGGTCCGGCCCTCATTGGTGACGGTGAGACGCGCGCCGCGGCGATACGGCATCGTGAAGTAGCAATTGAGCGACTGGCCCGGGCTGCACGCGAGATACTGACTTTCGAAGATCACGTAATCGGCGACGTTCAGGCCGAAGAAATCACCGATCGGGGTCTCGATGCTTGGCTTGTCGTTGCCGTCCCACCAGGCTCGAAGGACCAGCTCCTTCAGGTGGAGGGAACTATCGGCGGCAATCGTGAACCAGACATGGGTGATGGCGCCGGCACCGGTCGCCCGGAAGATCTCCTGCTCGCCGCCGGCCTTGATTTCCCACCAGTCGTGATTGCCACCGGTCGGATCGTGACTCGAAAATTTCTTCGAGCGGTACGCCTGGGCGCGGGCGTATTTCGGCAGCCAGTCGGACCCGCCGGCCGCGGCGGCCCGGGGGAGGGTCGCGGCGGCCATCGGGGTAACGCCGGCGAGGCCGGCCAGCCCGGTACCGCCGACGAGTTGCTGGACGAAGTGTCTCCGGGACATTGAGGATCTCTTCCGTTTCGGGGCTCAGGGTTTGGTGATGCGTTCGGTCGGCAACGTGATCCGATGGGGCACGGCTTCTTTCCGGAAAATCCGATTGGCGATCTCGACGGCTTCCTTGCCGCCGGTGGGATAGACGAACGTCGCGGCCAGTTTGCCATCCTGGACCGCCTGACGGCCGCCGTCGAGGCCGGGAAGCCCGTCGATGCCGATGAACCGGATCGAACGCTCACGGCCCTTGGCCTTGGCGGCGAGGAAGGCGCCGACCGCCATCGGATCGTTGTGGGCGTAGACCAGGTCAATGACAGACTGGGCCTGCAGCGCCGCCTCCATCTGGGTGACCGCCTCCTCCCGGAGCCAGTTGGCTACCGGATCGTGGACGATCCTGATCCCGGGAAACCTGGCGATCGCCTCGCGAAAACCGTCACTTCGGTCGCGGGCGGGGCTCGAACCCGGGAGTCCCTTGATCTCGACGACCGCACCCTTGCCGCCCAGCAACTCGGCCGCGTAGTCCCCGGCCGCCTTCCCGATGGCCCGGTTGTCGGCGCCAATGAATGCGGTGTACGTGTCGCCCTCGATCTCCCGGTCGAGCACGATGACCGGGATCCCGGCCCCGAAGGCCCGTTTGACCACCGCGGTCAGCGGCTTGGCTTCGTTCGGGGAAATGATCAGAAGATCGATCTTCTGGCGGAGAAAATTCTCGACATCCGCCACTTGTTTGGCGTTGTCCTGCTGGGCGTCGGCGTAGACGATCTCGATATCGGGAAAGTCCTTCGCCCTGGCGGCGACCTCGGCGTTCATGGCCACTCGCCACGGCTCACCGAGATTCGCCTGGGAAAACCCGACCAGGTGTTTGCCCTGCTGCTGCCGGCCGCAGCCGGCCAGGAGAATGGCCAGGGCCGCGGCAGCCAGTGCGTCAGGCAGGGCGGCGGCGCTGGAGCCAGACCGCCGCGATGATGATGATGCCTTTGAGAATGAGCTGAAGATTCGCATCGACGTTGTTGAGCCCCATGCTGTTGTTGATGATACCGATGGTGAGGATGCCGATCAGAGTGCCGCCGACCGAGCCGACCCCGCCACTCAGACTGGTCCCCCCGATCACGACGGCCGCGATGGCATCGAGTTCGTAGGACACGCCGTCGTTGGGATTGCCCTGCTCCAGCTGAGCGCAGTGAATCAGCCCGGCGAGCCCGGCCAGGACCGCCGCAAGCACGTAGACGCTGCCTTGATGCCAGGCCACTCGCACGCCCGCCAGCCGGGCCGCCGACTCATTGTCGCCGACCGCGTAGAGGTAGCGCCCGCTCCGGGTTCGCGCCAGAAGGAGATGAACGCCCAGGGCCGCGATCCCGAACAGGAGCGCCGGCGCCGGCAGATACGGCAGCAGCGGCGCCGCGATGGCGTGAACCGATTCGGGCGCCCCGCCCGGGCCAAACCCCAAGGGAATCGCAGTGCCCCCGCTCAGGAAACGGGCCGCGCCGCGCGCCGCCCCCATGGTGGCGAGCGTGGCGATGAACGCCGGCAGTCGCCACCGCGCGACCACCACGCCGTTGAGAAGGCCCCAGGCCGCGCTCACGGCGATCACCACGAGGGCGGTGGCCGCGAGGCCGAGGCCGCCCTTCATCAGCAGCCAGGCGGTCAAGGTGGCCCCGAGGGCAAGCACCGACCCGACCGAGAGATCGATCCCGCCGGAGATAACCACGGCGGTCATCCCGACGGCGAGGATGCCCTTCTCCGACACCTGGCGAAGAATGTCGGTGAGATTGCCGAGGTCGAGAAACACTGGCATTCCGCCGCGCACCGGCGAGAAACCGACGGCCAGGATCGCGACCAGAGCCAGCCCGAACCCGCCGGCGTGTCGCATCAGCCGGACCCTCCATCCATCGGCGGGCAACCCGGACCCGCCCGGTCCGCCCGAATGACCGGGCTCCGACGCGCTCGGGCCAGCCGGAGCCGAGGCGGCCGCCGCCAGGACCGTCTCCTCGTTCGCCTCGCCGTGAGCGAAGTTGGCAACCACCTGCCCCTGGCGGAACACCACCACCCGGTGGCACTGACCGAGAATTTCCGCCATCTCGGACGAGCAGAGAACCACGCCGAACCCCCGGGCGGCGAGGGCCCGCAGTTCCCGATAGATCTCAGCCTTGGCCTTGAGATCGATGCCACGGGTCGGTTCGTCGAGCAGGAGGACCCGGGGGGAAGCAAACAGGCAGCGCGCGAGCAGCGCCTTCTGCTGGTTGCCGCCACTCAGAGTCTCGATCGGAACGGCGGCGCTCGCGGCTTTGACGCCGGTATCGGCCATCAGGCGATCGACGACCACCCGTTCCCAGGCCCGGTCGATCCAGCCCGCGCGGCTCACCCGGCCCAGCGACGAGATGGAAATGTTCCGGTCAAGGCCGAGCCGAGGGAAGATTCCATCGGCTTTGCGCTCCTCGGGCAGCATCACCAGCCCGCGATCGCGGGCCTCGGCGGGAGTCGCGGGAACGTAGCGGAAGCCGTCCAGCACGATGGTCCCGGTCACCGGGCGCGGGAGGCCGCCGACCAGCGCCAGCAGAATGTCGGTACGGCCGGCCCCGACCAGCCCGGCGAAGCCGACGATCTCACCGACCCTCACGGTAAACGAGACGTCCCGAATCCGGTGCGCGCCGGGCCGGGCCGGGTCCGGCGTCGAGAGGCCCTCGACCCGAAGCAGTTCGGCCGCCCCGGCCGGTATCGGAGCGAGTTCGCCCGACTCAATCTCCCGTCCCACCATCAGCCGAACCATCTCGGCCTCGGCGGCACCCCGGCCGATCGTGGTGACCCGGACGCCGTCCCGCAGGACCGTGATCCGATCGGCCAGCCGGCCAACCTCGCCGAGCTGATGCGAGATGTAGATGACCCCCGCGCCCCGGCTCGCCAGCATCCGCACGATGCCCTCGAGTCGCTCCCCCTCCGCCCTGCCTAACGCGGCGGTCGGCTCGTCCATGATGAGAATCCTGGCCTGAGAGGACAAGGCTCGGGCAATCGCCACCATCTGCCGATCGGCGGCGTCGAGTTGTCCTACCAGTGCGGCCGGCACCAGATGACCGGCCCCAACCGTCTCCAGGGCGGCCCGGGCCCGCCGCGTGAGCTCGGTCCGATCGATCAGACCGGCCGGGCCGCGCGGCTCCCTGCCGAGAAAGATGTTTTCCGCGACCGACAACGACCGAACCAGCTGCAGTTCCTGGGGGATGACCGCAATCCCGGCCGCCAACGCCGCTCGAGGCGAGTCGAACGTCCGGCGGACACCGTCGACCAGGACGCTGCCCTCGTAGCCGTGCACTTCCCCGGTCAGCACCTTCACCAAGGTTGACTTGCCGGCTCCGTTCTCGCCGATCAGGGCATGGACCTCCCCGGGGAGGAGAGTGAAATCGATGCCGGCGAGGGCCCTGACCCCCGGGAATTGCATCTCCATGCCGCGGGCTTCGAGCAGCGGGTTCATCGGCGGAAGCGGCCGACCATCGTTACGCCCGGTACTCGGGCGCCTGATGCCGGTCGAGCGCGTCATGAACATCGCCGCAAAGGCTCACCCGCATCCCCATCGCCCGGGCCATGCCGGCCTTGATCATCAGGGCCTGGGTGGCGGCGACCGGGTCGGGGGCGTAGACCACCTGGATATGATTGGCTTGATGACGGGCCATCAACTGATCGCGAGACACGCCATACAAGACGGCATGCATGATCGGCCACTGCGGCGTGGTCGAGCGCCACCGACGGGCAGTTTCCTCCTCCGACAGGCGAACCACGCCGCCGCGACCGATGTCCATATGGAGCGCGTCGTCCGCCACAAAGATCCGGCTCCAGACGATCTCCCCCGGGCGACTGACCCCTTTCATGGTCGATCCCCCCCGGGGGAAATACATGGCGGGTTGTCGTTCGCCGGTGGCCCCGGCATAGCCGTCGATGAAATGGGAGGCCGGAGCCGCGCCCGAAATTTCGAACAGCCAGACGAATTCGTTCACGCCCCGATCGGTCGCCGGGGCGCCCCACCGGATATCGTGGAGCGTGGTGGACGGGTCCATGCCCAGGTCGCGCCAGACGAGGTCGGTGAGGAGCGCGTCTACGCCGGCGCATTCGTCGACCTCGTTGAAATGCGGAAGGGCCCGGCCCGCGAACAGTTCGGTGCCATCGGGATCCCGCACGGGCGGCCGATCGGGATTGTTGAGCAACCCTTCGGCCAGGTCGGAGGCGACGCAGGTGTCCTTGAGGCCTTGCTGGTACTGGATTCCGATCGCGGCGCAACCGAAGTCCCGTGCCAGTCGAACGGCCGCGTCGTACATCTTGAGCCCCTCGAGGACCTGTCCCTCGGTCAGCTCGGTGGCCTCGTCGGACCCGAGGTTGAACTGCATGCCTCGGTGCCGGAGCCAGGCGAGGTGCGCCGTGGCAACCGGGTCGGGCACCCTCTGCATGGCGGCGAAGAGGGCGCTCTGGCTCAGACGCTCCTTGAACAGGCCGATCCGATGAAGGAGATGGTCGGGAATGATGGCGTTGTACATCCCCATGCAGCCTTCATCGAAGACGCCGAGGATCGCCTGATCGCGCATTAGCGTCTCGCCCAACCGGGCGCCACGCTCCCGATCGGCGGCGTGCGCGGCGCCGAAGGCCTGATCCGTCAGGGCACGGACATGGGAGAGATCGTGTTTGATGTGCCCGGTGGCCAGCCACTCCCTCAAGGCGTCGATCGCGAACGGATCGGAGACATCCTTGCTCCAGATGGTGCTGAACCGGATGCCCGCCTTCGTCAGCGAGCCGTTCAGGTTGAGGAGGCCGACCAGTCCCGGCCACTGCCCGCTCCAGTTGGC